>JBGGMZ010000246.1:0-7853 GCA_041287745.1 Chthoniobacter sp.
TGCGGCCCGATGGTCTTGTTGTAGTAGTCAGGCTGCTCAAGGCGGGAGAGGATGACGTGCGCGTGGTGGCAGCCTGGGTCATAGCGTTCGTCGATGACGATGCGCAGCGTGGCTTCGGCCTCGGCGTAGCGGCCTTCAGTGATGCGCTGTTCAGCCAGCTTGCAGCTCGCGTCGCAGAAACCCCTGAGGGCGACGTTGTAGAGAGACTGGGAATTCGGAGCGTTCGGGATGATGTCGCAGGCGTTTTTGTAATACGCCGTCGCCTTCTCGTAGTCCTTGTCCTTCATCGCCGCGTCGCCGGCAGCGATCGCCTGGCGGCCACGAGATTCGTAGTCGGCGCGACGAGCCTGTTCCTTGGTCGCTACACCCTGCACGCTGCCGCGGTACCCTCCGGCGGCAAAAGTGACTACGGGGGTGAGGATCATCGAGCTCACCAGGAGCGAGGAAATAGTGGTCGCGAGTGGGGGTTTGATCATGGCGGGCTTGGCTGTGTAGGGTTTAAGGGTATAAAAAAATTTTGGGAGAACCGGCGTTTTGTGGCAAAGAAATGCGCGGACGTAAAGATTAAGTGAAAGGATTCCGGCAATTATTTGTGCCGTGGGTCCTTCTTCACAGTGTAATCACGGCCGTCGGGTAGCTTGATTTGTGCCTCGTCGTCACTGATGTCCACCAGTTTATAGTGATGGGCATCGTCGACTTCTGGCTTCAGCACGAACTCCTGAAGCTTCTTGACCCGAATAATCTGAGGCTGGGCCGGATTCGGCCACTCATACTCGAAGTTGGCGTAGACGTCCGGTGAATCGGTGATCTTGGTATAGATCAGGACGACCTTATCGCCGGTGACGGTATCGAGGAGGGTCAGTTCCGAAACATCGTCCATTTCCCCGGTGTTGGGGTTCTTTTGTTCCTTGAACTCAAATGACCCCAGCTTGAACTTGGTGTTGGGGACCATCTGGCCGAGGTTGAGGAATTCGCTCGGCTGCTTCCGGTCCAAGGTATCGATCTGGAAGCTAAACTTCGAATAGTCCTTGGTTTTTTTGGCATCGCCATCGTAGGCCTTGAAGACGAGGCGGAAGGGGACTTTTTCAAAGCGCTTCAGGAAGAGCTTGGTGATGTAGGCCGGGTGAGATTCCTTGTTGTTTGGGTCGGTCTTGGCGCGGTATTCGTCCTCGTTCAAGAAGCCGTCCTTATCCGGGTCATCAAAAGGGGCCTTTGGATTCATCAACGGAAGATTGTTGTTGAGAAACCAACGGTTGGGGATCTTCTCGCCCGTAAGCGTGTCGGTATAGAGGTAGCCTTCCGTCGACTTTTCCGGGACGTTCGCCGAATTGATGATATAGGGCTCGGCGATGAAGAGCGAGCCACGCACCAGGTTACCTTCCTTGTCCGTGTCCATCTTCCATTCCGGAGGATGCTGCAGTTTGGCCTGAGCATCGTCGATGGCGTCGAGCTTCACCTTGTCCACCTTGTTATTAGGCGCAACGGTGGACACGGCGTCGTTGAATTTCTCTCCGAAGCTCTGGACGCGGAGGAAGATCATGATCGCGCAGGCGACGAGCGCGACCGTGAAAAGGGCGAGCAGAAACTGGTCGTAACGCTTTTTAATCCAGTTCATAAGCTATTTACGGTTTACGGGGCTGGGAGGTTTTGGGGGAGGGCTGCTCAGAGGCAGATTTCTCGTTCGGGGCAGTGAAATCCACCATGTCGATGGAGATGATTGCCTCTATCTTTTCTTCACCGACGATGATTTTCGGGCCGGTATCCTTCGGATCGGCCGCCGGCGCATTGGGATCCACCTTGAGAGGGCCTTTCGGCTTCTCATTGCGGACGGCCACTTTGCGGACGACAAAGAACTGGGGAGTTGAGGGAGCAGCCAAAGCCTTCAGAATGGCGAGCAGACCTTCCTGCTTGCATTGGATGTTGACGGCGAAGGAATGATATTTGACCAGATCGCGCCGACCGCCACCACCGCCACCGCCAGGAGGCTTTTGCCCGCCGGGACCGCCGCCGGGTCCCCCTTGTGGAAGCGCATTTTTGCCGCCCTTGCCATGTTCTTCGGGGAGCTCCGCGCGTGCTATCCCGGTGATTTTTTCGATCCGGGTGGGGGGCTGGAGGAGGATCTGATTGACGACCCATTCGACAGCCTTGAGTTCGCGACCCAAGGGCGTTGCCGCCTCGGGAGTGGGCGGGACCGTCTCGTATTTTTCGAAGGACAGATAGAATTTTTCCGGAAGCTGCACGCCCCCTTCCTGCGAAGCCTTGCGCACGGCGTTCACCGCGTTTTTCAACTGGTCTTGAAATCCAGTCGGCGTGAGGGCCGCGAGCGGGAATTCCTTTTGCGAGAGTTGCTCTTCGAAGTCGGTGACAACTTTGCCGGCTTCCTGCTTCTGCTGATCGAGTTGATCCAGGTTGGCCCGGCTCGGATAGGGCACCAGGTGCCGCAGGCGATTGTATTCGCCGGAGGCCTTGGTGTAATTCTCCAGAGCCTCGTCGTAACGGGAACTGGCGGAGTAGACTTCAAAGCCGAGCGCGCCGACGCCGACGACCATCACCGCGATAAAACCGGTGAGAAATTTGTTTTCTTGGACCCAGTTCATTTTTCGTTGGTAACGGTCACGATGGAGTTCTTGAGCACCAGAGGAATCTGGAACTCGTAGGCCCACTCCTGTTCATTGGGGAGAGTGCGGACGATGTGATCCTTGTCCACGGTGTAGAGGTTGGATTCCTTGAGCTTGTTGATGAAGTCGTCGACGACCAACTGCTGCCGATTGTTGAAGAGATAAAGTCCCTTGAGCAGGAGCGTGGGTTCGTTGCTGCCTCCACCGCCACCGCCGCCGCCCTTCTTGGCGCCAGCTCCGCCAGCGCCCACCAGATCTCTCACTTTCGCGATGTCGAAGTCGGTCACCCACACGAAGTCGCGCGGAATGCGGCTGTTGATGTCTTCGATAATGTCGATCCAATAGGTCTTTTCTTCGACGGCCGTAAGGTAAGGCCGGGCGGTTTCCTGCTGGGCTTTGATGTCAGCCTTGGCCTGGTTGATCTTCTTCTCGTAATTCTGGAGCTCGGTCACCTTGGGCGACAGCTTTTCCGTGGCCTCGGCGGTCACCTTCGTGGATTGTTCGAAGTATTGCCACCACGCCCCGAGTGCGAGCAGGCCACAGAGACCGGCGATGATGAGGAACGGCCGCTTGACCGCCATTTCGTGGCGGCGGACGACTTAGGCCGGGCGGAGGTTGAGCTCCATCGGGCAATCGCTCGTGCCACGGAGGGCGAGGCCGACGAGCTCGCCCATGCGATGCGCGTTGCGACTGATCTCGTCCATGTTGAGGCCGGGTCCGACCGCAACGTTGCGCATCGGATTGAAGAACTCGACGGGAAGCTGGAATTTCTCCTGAAAGAACTCCCGCATATAGGGCAGGCTGGTGCTGCCGCCGCTGAGAAAGACGCGCTCCGGAGCGCTCCCGCCTTGCTGGGAGCGGAAGAAGCTGATCGACCGCGCGATTTCCGCATGGAGGCGGGTCATCGAGTTGCGGATCATCTTCGAGACGCGGGCTACATCTGGATCATCCGGCTCGGCATAGGCGCCGCCCAAGCTCACGAAACCGTCGCGCTTTTTGCGCTCTTCGGCAATTTGGAAGGCTTCGCTGAATTCCTTCGCAATCTGCTGGGTGATGGTGCTGCCGCCATTCGGGATGCTGCGGCTGAAAACCTTGTGTGGCTCGATGAAGATGAGGTTCGTCGTGCGCGAGCCGATGTCGATGACCAGCGAGGAACCGGTCACGTCGCTGTAGTTGTAGCGGAAGGCGTTGTAGACGGCCATGGGCGCAACGTCCACGAGGATCGTCTTGAGCCCGGTCTGCTCGACGGAATCGTTGATATCGTCGAGAAGATCGGCCTTGACGGCGACAATCACGACTTCGACTTGGGACGCATCGCCGCTGTCGACGAGTTGGTAATCCCAAACGACTTCGTCGATCGGATAAGGGACGTTCTGTTGCGCTTCAAACCCCACGATTTGATCGACTTGCTCCTCGCCCACAGAGGGGAGCTTGACGAAGCGGGTGAAGACCGATTGCGACGAGACGGCGTAATTGACCTTGTTGCCCTTGACCTTGCGCTTCTGGACGATTTCGTCGAGGACGAGCTTGGTCTGGGCGAGGCGGGTGGCGTCAGCCGCAGGATCCGCGAGTAATTCGCGAGTTTCGTAAGCGGAAAGGACGAGGCCGCCATTCTGGCCGGTCTTAAATTCCGCCAACCCAATGGTTTGGGTTCCTAGGCTGAGACTGAGGATGCGAGTTTTAGCTGCCATGTATGCTCCAGCCAGATGCTACCGGGTCGCCTTGATCGCCTCGTAGCGATCATAAAAGAGCGGCGCGAACGGCGTCTCGTTCTTGTTGAGGACGAGGCCGGCGATATGCGGGAGATTCGGGATTTGGGTGCCTGGCTTGTAGGCCGCGGGGGCGTCGAGGACCTGGCCCTGCTTGGAAACGGTGACCCAAGCGCCTTGGACGCTGGCTGGGGAAAGGGGCTTGCCGCCGGTGAGCTTCTCCAAGCTCCGCGGGGAGATATACATCACGGAAAAATGGTCGCGGCCCTTCGGGATGTTCGCGTGGGTCACGTTGCCATCGAGGAGCTTGTTCTCCACCATGATGGTGTAGTTGAAGGTCAGTTCGTCGATATCCTCCGGCTTGGTCTCAAATTCGATTTCCACTTCGAGCCAGGTGCCGACCTTCGAGCGCTTTTGCGGACCGCCGTTGATCTGGTATTCCGGAGTCTTCACCCCGGCGATATCGATCTTGCCGAGTTTGACGTCTTTTCCAGGGACGAGAGCCTGCTGGGCGAAAGCCTCTGATGCGAGGGCAGCCACGGAGAGGAGGGAGAGGAAGAGAATTTTCATGGGAGGGATTTTCTTAGGACAATCGTGTCCGAGAAAGCGGGTGATCTTTTTTATTATTTGCGGGGGGTTGGGAAGGAAAAAGTTGCCGATTTCTCCTGAACGTCAATCTAGGCGGGTTCGGAAGTAGTCAATGGTCTTCCGTATACCCTCGTCAAAATCGACCCGCGGTTCCCACTGGAGCACATTCTTTGCCCGGGTAATATCGGGCTGGCGAACCTTGGGATCATCCACGGGCAGAGGGCGATACTCGATCTGCGCGCGGGTGCCGGTGATGCGAATGATTTCCTCTGCGAACTGTTTGATCGTCATCTCCCGCGGATTTCCGATGTTCACCGGCTCGTGGAAATCGGACTGGGAGAGCCTGAAAATACCATCGATGAGATCCGAGCAGTAGCAGAAGGATCGCGTCTGCGAGCCATCGCCGAAGATGGTGAGGGGCTCATTGCGCAGGGCCTGCCCGATGAAGGCTGGCACCACGCGGCCATCGCGCAGGCGCATGCGCGGGCCATAGGTATTGAAGATGCGAACGATCTTGGTATCGACGCCATGGAAGCGGTGATACGCCATGGTCATCGCCTCGGCGAAACGTTTGGCTTCATCGTAAACGCCCCGCGGCCCGATGGGGTTCACATTTCCCCAGTAATCTTCCCGCTGCGGGTGCACGAGTGGGTCGCCATAGCACTCGCTGGTGGAGGCGAGGAGCAGGGTGGCTTTCTTCTCCTTGGCGAGACCGAGAGCATTGTGCGTCCCGAGCGAGCCGACTTTCAGCGTCGGGATCGGGTGCTCGAGGTAATCGATCGGACTGGCTGGGGAGGCAAAATGGAAAATGAAATCCACGTCTTCCGGCAGGAAGATGTAGTTCGAGACGTCGTGCTTGATGAACTTGTAGTTCTCGTTGCCTGCGAGGTGCTCGATATTGGCGACATTGCCGGTGAGGAAATTGTCGATACCGATGACGCGATGGCCTTCGGCGAGGAGACGATCCGTGAGATGAGAGCCAAGGAAACCGGCGCCGCCGGTGACAACGGATGTGGGTCGCGAGGAAGGCATGAGCCGCGTCTTCTAACGGCAGGGATAGACCGCTTGCAAATGAAATGACTTTCCCGGTGCGAGAAAACTGAATTTTGCGGCCGTGATAGCGCCTTCGTCCCGCCTGCTACCGGGCGCCAAAACCGAGGATGACCACTGGAACTGTCTTGATCAGAATCTCGAGGTCGAGGAGCAGCGACCAGTTGTCGATGTAGCGCAGGTCGAGTTGCACCCAGTCGTCGAAATTCTTGATCTTGCTCCGGCCGGCGATCTGCCAAAGGCAGGTGAGCCCAGGTTTCATGCTCAGGCGCCGGCGCTGGGAGGTGCTCTCGAATTGCTCCACTTCGTAGATGGGCAGCGGGCGCGGGCCGACAAGACTCATCTCCCCCTTCAGCACGTTGTAAAGCTGCGGAAATTCATCGAGGCTCGTGCGTCGCAGGAACTTGCCGAACTTCGTGATGCGCGGGTCTTTGTCGATCTTGAAGACCGGCCCCTGCATCTGGTTGTAAGCGGCGAGTTCCGCCTGGCGCATTTCGGCGTCCGACTGCATGGAGCGGAACTTGAACATGGTGAAGGGGCGTCCGTTTTTTCCGGCGCGCTGCTGGCGGAAAAAGATAGGCCCGGGCGAGGTCAGCCTGATGCCGAGGGCGATGATGACGAAGAGCCAGGAGGTGAGCAACAGGCCGATGAGCGCGCCGGTGCGGTCGATGAAACCCTTGATCGTCAAGGCCCACGAGAGGTCCGGTGTCGTGCGAAAGACGAGCATGGGTCGACCGCTGAAGACATCGAAATCCGCGCGCGCGATCGAGGTGCGAATGAAATCCGCGGCCAGCCAGGCCTCGACGCCCTCGATCTCGCAAGCGGCAATCGCTTCCTGCAGGCGATGCAGGTGGCTGTGACCGCCGGCGAAGATCACGCGATTCACCGAGTGCTTGTGCAGCGAATTGACGAGATCGGTGATGGGCTGGTTCTCGATGTCGATCTCCTCGACGACCTCGGTTTCCATGATCTGCTCTGCCGTGAAGGTGTGCCGCAGCTGATGGATGTCGGAAGGAGTGCCGGCGAGGATTACGCGCTCGCGCATGTCCACGCTGCGGGAACGTTTCCGATAATAGAGCAAGCTCAGGTGCTCACGGCCCAGCAGTGCCATGGTGGCGATGACTACAAAGAGCGGCATGACTGCGCGGCTGGGCACGTCGAGTCGCAGGAAGTAGGAGCACGCCGCGATGATGAGCCCGAGCCAGAAGATCGCCCGGGCGATTTGCACCAGCGATTTCCCCAACGTTTTTTGCAGCGAGTGCGAATAAAAGCCCTGCAACTCCAGCACGATCGGACCGAAAGGGAGGATCACGAAAAGCAGCCACTGAAAATCAGAAAAAGGGCCGATCTGCTTATTACCGAAGAGGGCGAGCTCTGCGCCGAAAAAACGCAACGTGTGCGCTGCCCAAAACGCAACAACCAGCAGGACGCCATCCGTGATCTGGAGGAATTGGAGATTGAGTTCTTGTTTTCGGCCAAGCATTGGGTTTGCTGCGGGGAGCCTCGCAACAAACATGAGCCGGATAAAGATTTCGAGAGATTTACGTGAAAAACCGAGTGTCGTCGCGGCGGTCCATTCTCTTGGTGCTTTGCGGTGCGCTCTGAAGATTCGGCCGGGGGATGTCGATTTCCTGGAGATCCGGGTGGATAACTTCGCGACCGACCTCAATCCGCTTCTGGCGGCGTTGCCCCGCTTGCGAGTGCCCTTGCTGGTCACGGTCCGGCATCCGGCCGAGGGCGGGGCGAACAACCTCGGCTTCGCCCGGCGGCGGGAACTCTACGCCCAATTCCTGCCTCACGCAGCCCTTATGGATGTGGAATTGCGCTCCTTCGGAAAACTGGCCGCGACCGTTGAGGACGCCCAGCGAGCGGGCGTGAAGGTGATCGC
>JBGGMZ010000247.1:0-9254 GCA_041287745.1 Chthoniobacter sp.
CGCTTTCCTTGGAAATATCGAGCGCTTCCTTCGCCGCAGTCTGCAGCTTGGCGGCGAGAGTGTAGCTGGCGATGCGGGCTTCGAGATCGGTCTCGCCGGCATGGCGGTCGAGGTGTTCGTGGTTGAGCTGATTGAGAAAGCCGAGATAGTTTTCCTGCGCCTCGCCGCGGAGATAGGGTGCGACGTCAAGATTCGGAATGCGCGGCTCCCTGGCGCGAACGGCGGTGCCTTGATAGATGGAGGGCAGCCAGCCATTCGTCCAGTTATCCACCCCGAGCACGGGCAGCCCGCGCGGATCGGTGAGCGCGACATAGGCGGGCAGTTCCTGTGACTCCGACCCGAGGGCGTAGCTGAGCCAGCTCCCAATGGTGGGGCGACCGGCAAGGCTGCGGCCATTTTGCAACGCGTAGATGGCCTGGCCGTGATTATTCACGCTGCTCTGCATGCCGCGCAACAGCACCACATCATCGACGATATTTGCGAAGCCGGGAAGGAGCTCGCTGACCTCCGTGCCGCACTGGCCATGTTTCTGATATTTCCACGCGCTGGCCATGACGGTGGTGCTGGCGTGCGCCGCGTCGTCATACTTGACATCGCCGGGGAATTTCTTGCCGTCGAGCTTGTCCAGTTCCGGCTTGGGATCGAAGAGATCGATCTGGCTCGGCCCACCCTGCATGAACATCGAGATCATCGCCTTCGCCTTCGGCTCGTAGTGCGGCTTCTTCGGCAGCAGATCGTAGTGCGGCACCTCGAGCGTGGGCTTTTCCGGTGCACCGAGGAGGCCATCCTGCTTCAGCAGATACGCCAGGCCGAAGGCACTGAGATTGAAGCCGCTCGTGGCGAGGAAATGGCGACGGCTCAGACAGCCGGAGGATTTCGGGTTCATGGCAGGATCAGTCGACGTAGAGGAACTCGTTGGAAGTGAGCAGCGCCTGGCAGAACGTGGAGAGCGCCTGCATGGTCGGCTCGGTGGGTGGGCCTTCCTTGCCTTTCGCCACCGGCTCGGGCTTGAAGGGTTCGGCCTTGAAGTGCGCAGTTTGTTTCGTGATGAAATCGATGGAGTTCTTCAGCTCCGTGGCGGTGGGCGCGCTGCCGAAGGCCAGCAGCCAGGCCTGCTTTACTTGTGCGCCGGGATCGGTGCCCGCTTCGCGCACCACGCGCTCGGCGAAAAATTTCGACTGCGCGAGGGTGAACTCCCCATTCATCATCGCCAGCGATTGCGGGGCGATGGTCGAGGCGTTGCGGCGCTCGCAATTCGGCTCCATGCGCGGGAGGTCGAAGGTCTCGAGCATTCCGAGCGGTTTGCTGCGGCGCATTTGCACATACACGCTGCGGCGGAATTCCTCGCCATTGAGCGGGACGAATTTGCCGCTCGGGCGCCCGGCAGTGTCGCTGGTGTCGATGCCCACGATGATCTGGCCGTCTTCATCGGTCATGACCGGCACTGGTGCGCCGAACATCTTCGGGTTCATTTTGCCGCTGACCGTGAGCATGGCGTCGCGCAGCGTCTCGGCCTCGATGCGCTGCACATTCATGCGGCCGAGAAAGAGATTGTCCGGATCGAGGCGATCTTTCTCCGCATTATGAGCAGAGGACTGGCGATAAGCCGTGGAGGTGACGATGAGCCGGTGGAGTTGCTTCAAGCTCCAATGCTGCGCAACAAATTCGGTGGCCAGCCAATCCAGTAACTCGGGATGCGAAGGCTTCTCCCCGAGGTGACCGAAATCTCCGACCGAGGCGACGATGCCGCGACCGAAGTGATGATGCCACACACGATTGACAAACACGCGCGTGGTGAGCGGGTGCTTACCATCGGTGACGCTCTGCGCGAAGGCCAGACGGCGGCCGGTGGTGGGTTCGGTGGGACGCGCGTCGGGAATGTTGCTCGGATGGAAGCTGGTGAGCACGGTGAGGTCGCCGGGTTCCACCTTGTCCTTCGGCTGCTGCGGATCTCCGCGTGAGAAGACAAACGTGGGCGGCGGTGTTTTCGCGACGACGGGCGTCTCCGTGAAGGCGGGGATGAATTGCTCGACCGGCTTCCGTTTGCGGATCTCCGTGGACTGCTCGGTGAACTTCTTCAGCTCTGCTTCATGTTTGGTGCCGTAGGTGCGATCGTAGAGATAGAGCGAGCCGGAGCTGAGTTGATTGATCGTGGGATTCTCCTTGAGCAGCTGGAGTTGCTCCGGCGTGCGCTTCTTCGCCTCGGTGCGATAAGCCGTGCGCAGCGGCTCGCGCAATTCCTCGGGCTTTTTCTCCAGCTCCCACGTGAGCACCTTCTCGATGAATTCATCTTCCTTCACCTTGCGTGCGTCATCGATGACCTTGGCTTCCTTCTCTACATCTGCTGCCTTGGAGCGTTCCTCATCGGTCATGAGCGAGATGAGCCGGCCGTTCGGCACACGCCAGTGCTCGAGATCGAAGCCCGGCTCGAAGATCGCGCGCATGCGGTAGTAGTCCACCTGCGGGATCGGGTCGTACTTATGATCGTGGCACTGCGCGCAGCCCACGGTCAGGCCGAAGAGAGTGGACGACACGACCTTGAGTGTTTCGCTGACCACGGCATTGCGCGCCACGATCTGCTCACCGGTCGCGGCGGCGGCGGTGCCGTCTGGCACCATGCGCAGGAAGGCGGTGGCGGTAAGCTTGTCGATGTCGCCGGGCGGGAGATTCTTGAAGGGCGGCTTCACCATTTCGTCGCCCGCGAGTTGCTCGCGGATGAATTGGTCGACCGGTTTGTCGGCATTCAGCGAGCGGATCACGTAATCACGATAGCGATAGGCCCACAGACGCACCGGATCGGCATCGGTGTAGCCTTCGGAATCCGCATAGCCCGCGATGTCCAGCCAGTGGCGGCCCCAGCGTTCGCCGTAGTGTGGTGAGGCGAGAAGGCGTTCGACGAGACGTTCGTAGGCATCGGGAGCATCATCGGCCACAAAGATGGCGACCTCTTCGGGCGTGGGCGGCAGGCCGGTGAGATCGAGCGTGACCCGGCGCAGGAGCGTTTCCTTGTCCGCATCGGGATTGAAGCCGAGGCCTTGGGACTCGAGCTTCGCCAGCAGAAAGGCATCGATGGGGGTGCGCACGCGGGCCGTATCGGCGGCGTTTTTGACCTGTGGCACCTTGGCGGGCATCATCGGCTTGAAGGCCCAGAACTCGCGCTCTTCCTCGGTGATCCACACTTTCGGCACCTGCTCGGGCTCGGGGCGCGCCGTCTTCGCGCCTTGGGCGATCCATTGCTCGAGAGTCGAGATTTCCGCGGCGGTGAGCTTTTTACCCTTCTCGGGCATCTCGCCCTCCTTCACCAGCCGCAGCATCTCGCTTTCCTCCGGCTTTCCGGGGATGAGGACGTGGTCGCCGTCCTTCGTCGGCTTTTCCATGAAACGGCGCAGGCGCAGGTCGACGCCGCCTTTCAGCTTCTCGCCTTCGCCGTGGCAGTGAAAGCAGTGCTCCTTGAGGATCGGGCGGACGTCATGTTCCAGCGTCAATTCGCGCGGCTCGGCGAAGGCGACGCCGGGAACGAAAACGGCAGCAGCAAGGAGAATAGAGTAGGGGGGCAGGCGCATGCGGAAGGCTACGTAGCTTATGCAAAAGCGTTATCCCGCGCGACCGAAATCCTTAGAGACGTTAAAGAGGGTAGTAACTTGGCCGGGGCGATGAAATGGGTCGGCGGTCCTGACCGGTGCGGTTTCGGTGGTGCATCTTCCAGACAGAGCCATCCGAATCGGCAAATTGCCGCCTCCATTTCTCAAAATTGATCCTATCGCAAAATCGTCCACGATGAGAGAGGAGAAAACGCTGCAAAGTGGAGGATTTGTCGACTTGCGGCTACGAAAATGGCCCGCCCGTGCTCTTTTTTTGGCTTTTTTCAGAAAAGTCAAATGTAGTGTAAAAGACCGCCAAATCGGTTGGCTTTTACACTGGGGTAGTACGTGCAACTACGTGATATAACGTTTGGATTACGATGCTTGGCGCAATAAATGCTTATCGCAACCGCGAGCGATCGGCGTTTGGCGAGCGGCGGATTTTTCAGAAGAAAGCGGGTGGAGGGGCCTTCTTAAAGAGTAGGAAGCCTCGGGATTTACGTCGAAAGACGAGGGGCCAAACTTTGCTTTAGGTCGGGAATCGCTGCCTTCGCGAAACCGCATTTGGCGAAAGTCAAGGGAGTGATGTTACGTAAATAAAATTTATCTCACGATTTTTTTTGAAACTATCGAGGTTTCCGCTACATCGAGAGTTGCCAAATTGTGTCCAGCCCCCAAACACCCTCCCGTTAATCCCCTGCACACGCGCCCGTCTATGTACTCGTCCAAGAATCCCCGCAAGTCGCGCAAGAGCGCCCGTTTTTCGCCCTTCTTCATCCGGCGCCTTTCATCGTGGCTCGTCCTGTCGACCGCCCTCACACTGGGCGCGGCGACAGCAGCTCACGCCAGCACGATCTACTGGGATCAGGACCAGAACGGGATCAATAACAGCCTGGGCAACGGCAGCCTCGGGCTCGGCGCGTTGGGCACTTGGGATGCCACCAGCACGCAGTGGTGGAACGGGACCCAGTTGGCTGCGGATCAAGCTTGGGTGAATGCCAATAATGACACGGCCGCGTTCTGGGGGACCGCAGGCACTGTCACGCTGGGCACGAACATCACGGCCGGGGGGCTGCTGTTCAATACCGCTTCGTACGTGATCAACACGGGGGCCAACACGTTGTCGTTCGGGGCGACCAACGATGCGATCACAATGAACAATATCGCCTCGGCGGCCGGAAACACCGCCGCGAGCGCGACGATCACGGGTCAAGTTGGAGGTTCTGGGAATGTCACTATTTCGGGTGGTGCTGGTGGTGGCCTAGTCGCGAATACCCTCACGCTCAACGGCACCAGTACGGGCGGATGGACGGGTTCGACGACGATCAACAACAACCAGACCATCGCGCTGTCGGGCCTCAGTGGAGCCCTGGCGAGCACCTCGGGCATCACGCTGAATGGTGGTAACGTGACGCTGGCGAGCACCACGGCTGCAGAAGCGCTGGTCAATCGTATTGCGGACAGCAATATCATCACTTCCAACGGCGGCACGATTACCGTGAACAATACCGTGGCTGCGGCCACGCCGTATTCCGAAACAATCGGCACTGTGGCGCTGACGTCCGGTCGCCTGAATATTACCTCTGCGGCCGCCAATACGGGGGGGACGGAAGTTTTGACCCTTACTGGTTTGACGCGTACGGGAGCGACTAACAGTTCCACAGTGGCGTTCTCGGCCGGCGGGGCGTTTGGTTCCACCAATCAGATTACAGTGACTGGTTCCGGCACGACGACGGCTGGGCAAATCATTGGGCCATGGGCGACCGGCGGCACGGCGGCCAACGCGCAGAACGACTACGTTGTCTATAACGGAAACAATATCGCGCTGGCGAATATCGGGGCCTCAGCGGAATCGACATGGGGGACCACGTACGCCATTGGGAACAATTATACGTTCAGCACGAATGTGGGTAACACGACGGCTACTCGCAATATCAACTCGCTGCGCTACACGGGTGCGGGCGGGACGATCATGACGTTGAATAGTTTCAACCTCAACACGTATGGCATTCTGCAAGGGGGTAATACGGCCACGGCGACGATTGCCGCCGCCGGCACCGGCACGCTCAGCACGCCCACGGGCGGTGGCTTCCTCTATCTCGTCACGGGCAATTCTTTTGGTTTGGCCATCTCCGCACCCATCGTCGACAATGGCGGTGCGGTGACACCGGTCATCTCGGGTAGCAATATCGTCACCCTGAGCAGTACCTCGAACGCCTTTACAGGTGGCGTCGTGGTCAACGCGGGCACCTTGAGCATCGGGGCGAATTCCAACTTGGGCGCAGTCACCGGTGGTTTGACGTTCAACGGAAGCGGTGGGCTCACCTTTACCGCCGCCACGACTGTCGGCACTGCGGCTACTCCCGCGAACCGGGCGATCGCCCTGAATAACGGCGCCATCGCCACGATCACTACGGGTGCATTCAACAGCTCACTCATTGGCAATATCTCCGGTACCGGTGGCATCATCCTCGCGGGCACCAGCGGAAATACGCTGACGATTGGGCAGTCGGGATCCACCAGCACTTACACCGGACCCACCCAAATCAACGTCGGTACCCTCAAGGCGGGTGTGGTCAATGCCTTCGGTACGAATTCCGCAATTGTTTTTAGTAACACCGCGGGTACGGTCCTCGATATTACCGGCTTCAACACGGCCGTCGGCTCCCTTTCTGGCGGCGGCACCACCAGCGGCAACGTCACGCTTGGTGCAGCCACCCTGACCACCGGTGGGAATAACGAATCCACCATTTACGGCGGCGCTATCACTGGCGCTGGCGGCAGCATCATCAAGACCGGCACTGGCATCCAGACGCTGCTCAATAACGGTAACACCTACACTGGCACCACGACGGTCAACGGCGGCTTAATCAATATTAGCAACATCGGCAACATCGGCACCGGGGCCATCACCCTGGCTGGGGGCGGTTTCCAGTTCATCCCGAACACCACGGTGGGCGGCGCGACGAATTCGGCTGACATTTCGACCATCTCGACCGGTGCGGCCCGCACAATTACCTTTGGTGCCGGCGACGCGACCTTCGACGCCAACGGAACCCAAGTGGTTCTGGCCAACGCCGTCGGCAACGGTGGTGTGGGCGGGTTGACCAAGATCGGCAACGGCACCCTCTTCCTGCAAGGCGCGAATACTTACACCGGGGCCACGGCGGTCAATGGTGGCGTGCTTAATGTGCAGAATGCCTCCGCCTTGGGTCTTGGTACGACCGGCGTGACCGTCGGTAACGGAGGTACCTTGGCGCTGCAAGGGGCCAATCTCAATTACGGTTCCCAGACGCTGACGCTGAACGGCAAGGGTTTCGCCACGCAGACCGGCGCGCTAGTCAACGTCAGCGGTAACAATACCTACGCGGGCCCGCTGGTCCTCGGTTCTTCAGCCATCGTTTCCGTGGATGGCGGTAGCCTCGCTCTTTCCAGCGGCACAGCCGTGACCGGGACGGGCACGCTGACGCTCGCGGGTGCCGGTTCGGGTACCCTGACGGGCAGCCTTACACACACCGGCGGCCTGAGCAAGACGGGCGCGGGCGCGTGGACTTTGTCCGGCGCATCCGGGACGTACGCGGGATCGACGAGCATCACCGGCGGCACACTGAATATCGTCGGCGGCGCGCTCGGCAACACTTCCGATACGACTTTGGGCGGGGGGGCATTGAACCTCACTTCCGGCAGCCAGAATATCGGCAACCTCATCGTTGCAGCGGGCACGAGCAATACCGTCACTCTCGGCAGTGGCGCGGCCCTCACCATCGGCAGCACGATTACCCGCAACACCGGCGGCACGGTACTGTTCAACACCCCGGCCGGAACGACCGTTACGACCGCGGCCACGGGCAGTGGCAGCAATAACGTCCTCGGCTACGCGCTCGTGAATGACGGCGGGGCCACGGGCATGGCCCAGATCAACGGTGGCAATATTGTCCGCTTTGATTCGGAAAGCTTGGGCACCACGCTGACTTCCACCAGCAACAGCGCGAGCACCGACTTCTCCACCTTTGTCACCGTCTATAGCAGCGGTTCCTCCGGTACGCTCAACTGGACCGGTGGCGGCTTGACCAACCGTTCGGTGAATTCGCTCACGATCGACACCACGGCAGACAGCGGCCCCGTGACGATAGACATGGGAGCCTCCACGAACGTGCTCACCCTGAGCAGCGGCGCGCTTCAGTACATCGGCTCGCCGAACCCCAGCGTCAACGCCACCCTGACCGGCGGCCAGGTCGGCGCAAACAATTCCGAGGTCATCCTGCACAACATGGGCGGCGCGGCTCCCTTCACCCTTGCCAGCTTGATCTCCAGCGGCACGGGCAGCCTCCTGGTGGACGGCAGCGGCACCACCATTCTCTCCGGGAATAACACCTACACCGGCGCGACCGCCATCAATGGCGGTACGGTCACCGCAGGGGTGAGTTCTTCCTCCACGCTTGGCACCGCCAGCAGCAACGTGATCGGCTATTCCTCTCTCACGAGCGGCGCGCTCGGCGTCGGTTCGGCAGTCTCGATCGCGAGCGGAGCGACTCTGAGCGTCAATGGCAATACCGTGGCTGTCGGTTCCCTGAGCAGCGCCGGGAACCTCGTTCTGGACGGCGGCGGAACCCTTATCGTGGGTGGCAACGGCTCGTCGAACAACCTGACCAGCCTCGGTAACCAGACCACCTTTTCCACCATCAGCGGTCTCGTCAGCGGCACCGGCAACCTGGTGGTGAACGGCGGCACCGTTTACCTGACCAACCCCTCGAACAGCTACAGCGGTCAGACGGTGATCAACAACGGCGCCTTGGTCATCTCCAACCAGACCGCGCTGGGTACTGGCACCTCGCCTATCATGGTGAATTCGGCAGGTGTTGGCGTCGGCTTGGTCGGCGGCACCTTGGTCATTCAGGGCGGGGTGGTCAACGGGACGACTCCTTCCGGTATCACGATCGATCGCAACATCACCTTCGCGGGCCGCGGAACAAACAGTCAGTTGGGTAGCTCGGTTGTGAGCATTGGCAACAACGCCTTTACCGGCGTGCTCACGACGGCCAGCAACATGGAAAGTTGGTTTGCGGCCGGGATAGGGGACACCACGTTTACCAGCAGCAGCGTGCTGAACATTGCGGGCACAGGCAACCTGCGCAAGAGCGGTGACGGCAACATCATCATCAACGGTCTGCTTACGGGCGGCACCTCGGGCACGACCGGCATTTATCAGAACACGCAGTCGCTGCTGGCCACGACGATTTCGCTGAACAACTACAACAACAATTTCATCGGCAACATCCGCGCAGACTCCAGCACGATCCGCGTGGCCAACGGCGCCGCCTTGGGCCTGGATACCTCGCTGAACCAGTTGCGCGGCACTTCCGGCACGTTTGAAATTCGCACGGACGCCGGGTCCAGCTTCAGCACCAAGAACTTCAGTGAAGCCGATACTGCCAACAGCCTTACCCTTTTCGTCGATCGCGCGGTCGGCAGTGGGGGCGCCGGCAGTATCAATCAAACGGTCACGTTTGGTAACTTCGCCATGGCCAACAACACCACGGCTGTTTTTGCCGGTCGTGACGGCACCAACCTTATCTTCCAGACGTTCAGCGGCAGTGGCAGCGGCAACAACGCGGAAAATATCAACATCACCACGAACGGCACCACCACCTTCACCGGAAACATTTGGAATGA
>JBGGMZ010000248.1:0-11085 GCA_041287745.1 Chthoniobacter sp.
GAACATATTGAGCGCCGGCGCCATGGAAATGAAGCTGATCGAGACTCCAGCGAGCGCACCAAGCAGTGCGGCCTTTGGGGTGATCTTCCGGATGATCGGCGCCAGGAAACCGCCGCCCATGAGGACGAAGCTTTGAATAAACACCCACGTCAGCCCCGCTTGCCACGCCTTCACCGGATCGCCCGTGGCCAGTTTGATCGGTAGCATGATCACCAGGGTCACGATGAACATATGCGGCACGCTGATTCCCGACGGCAGTGCGCAGACATCGGTTCGCCCGGTCTTTTTGGCCAGCTTGTAGCCGAGCCAGGCGTAGTAAAAGGTGGACATGCACATCATCAGGCCGGCGGCCGGCAGGATGTGCTTGAAGACCATCTCGTCCGGCATTTTCAGCACGAAACGCAGCAGCGCGCTGAGGGTCAGCATGTTGACGAGGATGTTGGTCCCGAAGCCGAAGAAGGCATTCCAGTCTCCGGGAACCCAGATTTTAGGTTTGGCAGTGATGGTGGTCATTGATGGCAGTTGGTGGTGGTTGGAAAGTGGGGTGCGGTGCGGCGCGGATTAGCGGACCTTGAGCAGCGGCAGGATTTTCTCGGAGTGGGAGACCCAGCCGAAGATGCCCCCCTGCGCCTTGATCATCTTCAGTCCCATCTCGTGGAACTCCGGGAAGTAGGAGCCCACGCAATCCTCCGGCACGAGGCAGTCGTAACCGCGATCGTTAGCCTCGCGCACGGTGGTATTCACGCACACCTCGGTGGTCACGCCCGTGACGATCAGGCTCTGGATTCCGCGATGCTGCAGAATGGCGTGGAGGTCGGTGGACCAGAAAGCGCCTTTGCCCGGCTTGTCGATCACCGCCTCGCCAAAGCGGGGATACAGCTCGGGGATGATGTCGTGTCCCGACTGGCCGCGCACGAGGATGCGGCCCATGGGACCCGCATCGCCGATGGAGGTGGCGCTCCGGCCGCGAATCTTTTTCGCCGGCGGCAGATCGAGCAGATCGTCGCGATGGCCCTCGCGGGTGTGGATGACCTGCAGGCCTGCTTCGCGCCAGGCGGCGAGCAGGCGGATGTTCGGTTCGATACTCCGGCGGGGCTGCGAGACGTCGTTGCCCAGCATCTCCCCGAAGCCGCCGGGCTCGAGGAAATCACGCTGCATATCGATGATCAGCAGCGCACTGGTGCTGGGCTGAAAACTGTATTCGTAAGGCTCCGCGTCGATGGTGAGATGGCCGTTGGTGCTCATGACAGGAAAAGAGGCAAAGTTGCCGCGCGCCCATTTAGCCTGCGGCGTGCCAGAAGGGTCCATGTCGCGCCATCCCCCTCGTTTACAGTGGGTTAAGCGATACGGAGTGCCTGCGGAAATGACCCCGGTGCGTGTTTCAAGTGTTCCCCCTGCAACATCTGCGACACACGGGTGGGCGATTCGGGGCAGCCCGGGAGTGGATTGAAGATGAACCGCCGCGTCTCTGCGCCTCTGCGGTTCAAATCCATTCGTATCGTTGCAGCCGACGCGCCTTGTGTGAAAAGTGCTACACAACCGCGTATGCGCCCCCTTCTTGCCAGCTTCGCTCTTTTGCTCCTCACGGCTGCTGGCTGGGGAGCGGAAACTTTCCAGCGCGCTTTCTGGGTCTGGCATCGCGCGCAGCCGCTCACGGTGGTGGAGAAGGACGCCCTGGCGAAGCAGGACGTGAACACGCTCTATTGGAACGTCGGCGAAATGCAGAACCGCCGCGGCGTCTGGCGCTGGAAGAGCGCGCCGCTGCAGCTCAAAGGCTTCGCCACCGGCTTCCACGTCGTGCCGGTCGTGCGGTTGAGCACCGAGGAGAAGGCCCCCTTCGCTGCCGCAGGGATGCCCGGCCTCCTTGCGGCGCTGAAAGGGGTGGCCAATGCCGGTGAGTTGCAAATCGATTTCGATTGTCCGGATCGCTTGCTCGAAGATTACGCCGCGGCGCTGACCAATCTGCGGCGCACCGTGCCGCACCTGTCGATCACCGCGCTGACGAACTGGCCGGCCTTGCCCGGTTTTCCCACGCTCGCCCGCAGCGTGGAAGAACTCGCGCCCATGTTTTACGACATGCAGGGCGATCCCACCGGGGTGAGCGTGGATGCGCTTCCGCCTCCCATTCTCGACCTGGATCCCGTATCGAAAGCGCTGAAGGCGTGGAGCGCGTGCGCCACTCCGTGGCGTGCCGGCTTGCCGACCTTTGCCCGCCTCACCGTTTTCGACCGGACCGGGCTGTCACGCGGTCAGATCCCCAATTGGTCGTGGGACGACTTTTGTTTCCAAAAGAATCTCCGCACGCTCGGCCCCACGCACCTCGGTGTGACGCTCTTCCGCGCCGAGCACGACGTCCGCGTGGCCCGCACGCCCGTTACGCAGGAGGAGATCGTGGCCTCGCGCTTCGTGGATCGCGCGGCGCTCGCCAGGGTCTTCGCCGAGTCGCGCGAGGCAGGGGCGAAGGGGACGATCTTCTTTCGCCTCGCGGACGAAACGGATCCGGCGGGCTGGTCGATCGCCGATCTCGGTGCACTGGCTTCTGCCGAGCCGCCGCGGCTGGTGTTGCGTCCTGCGGAGGATGACCGCCTGGAGCTGATCAACGAATCCGAGCACGACCTGCCTGCGCGCCTGAGCGGGCCGAAGGGCGAGCTCGATCGAGGCTATGCGCTGGAGGTCGATGCGCCCGCGGCACTCTTCCGCGACGCTCTGGCCGGCGATTTCTGGCGGGTAGCCAGCCACGCCAATCCGGACGCAGAAAAGCCCACGCCGGTCGCCGTCCCCCTGGCCACCCGCCTGACGTTCTGGTTCAGCCATCTACCGGCCCACGCACGCTTGCAGACCGGCTTGCTGCAACTCGCGCCGGGGGCCACGTTCGCCCGGATTCGATATCGTATCTTGAATTGCGAAGGAGCAACCGAATGGAAACCGATTCTCCCCGCCGAAACGACCGTGCAGGAATAGGCTGGCGACACGATTTTTGTAAGGCGAGGTTGCCCGCTCGCGTTCTCGGATGGAAAAGAAGTGCCGCAGCGCTGACCGCCTTGAAGCATCACTCATGAGTATCGACCATCCCAGGCAATGCCGTGTGCGGCGGCGCTCTCTGCGCGGCTTTGGCGCGGGCATGCTGGGAGTGCTGACCGTCGCGCTCATGCCTTCCCTTGGCTGGGCGAGTGGCGACTTCACGGAATACCCGCTCCAAACGCTGTCGGACTATCTGAAGCTCGACCAACTGCCCGCGAAATCCACCAGCCAGATCCTCGAGGAGACGGCGAAGGCCGGACCGAAAAAAGAAGAGAAGGTCGACTTCCTCGCCGAGCTGCAGGCGCTCAGCAAAAAGCCCGGCCCGGAAGCGTTGGCCGCGCTCGACCGGATGCTCGTGGCCAGCCGCACCCAGGCCAGCAATGCGGTGGTCAGTTTGCTCCTCGATCTGCGCGATCTCTATGCCGGCCCGGCGAATGCCGCGGAGACGACGGCTTATATCGAATGGCGCATCGAGCAAGCGGATCAATTCGGCGCCAGCTTCCAGCCCGCCCCCGCCGAGGAACAGGAGCGGAAGCCGGTCAACAAGGAGCTGGTCGCGGATATCGAACGCCATCTCGCCAAGGCCTCACCGGCGCTCAAGCCTCACTGGATCTATCTGCACGGAGCGCTCGAGTATCGCGCGCATGAAATCGCGAAGAGTCAGCCTTATTTCGAAAAGGTGGCGAACGAGTTCCCGAAAAGTCCGCGTGCCGAGGCCGCGCTCTACATGGCCGCGCGCTGCCAGCTGTGGAAATCGCGCAGTGAAACTTACCTGCTCGATGACATGCAGCTCGTGGCGGCGGAACGGCCCAAGACGAAGAAATTGTGGGACGAGTATTTTGCCAGATATCCGCACGGCCGCCTGCTCGGGGATGCCCTCGGCTGGTACGGTGCCTACTGCTACGACGGCCACGATTTCGGCACCGCTCTGAGCTGCTACGCGCAGCAGCTCGAGATGGCGGATCATCCCGAGCTGGCGGACGGCGCCGCGCAGATGATCGAGCGGACCCTCTCGCACCTCGCCTCGGAGCCGAAGGACAAAGCATTCTTCGAAGTTGCGAAACATCCGCTGGCCGCGCAGGCGCTGGTCTATCTCGTCCTCAATACGGCCGAGGCAGACAACTACAACGGCAAGCTCGAGTCGATCGACACAGTGCGCGGCTGGCGGAAGAGCGTGCTGCCCCGCCTGGCCGCCGCCATCTCCGCGGACAGCAAGCTGTATCAAAGCGCCGAATGGAAGCCGCGCTATCTCGCCATGCTGGCCTACGCGGCCAGCAACAACGGGCAGCACGACCCGGCGCTGAAGCTCCTCCAAAGCGCAGGCCCGGCGGCGGAAGAGAGCGACGATCTGCTGATGGCGCGGGGCGTCGTCCAGCATCGCGCGAAGCAACCCGGCGAGGCGGCGAAAACATTGCAGATCTTGTTGGCGAAATTCCCGAAAAGCCCGCTCGCCCGGGGCGCGCGTTTGCGGCTTGCGCTGGCCCTCACGGATGACCATCGCGCCGGCGAAGCCGTGCTGGCGTTGAACAAGCTGCGGCCCGTCCCGAAGGACCTGACTCCGAAACAGGATGCATCCGATGCAGCTGCCAAACCCGATGCGGACAAGGCCGCGCCCGAGCCCGAGCCCGAGCCGGAAGAGCCCGAGTTGGGCGACGCCTCCCCGATTCTCTACGGCATCGATCTCGACCAGGTGGAGGCCTTGATCGACACGCTGTTGAACTTCGCTCCCGTGGAGGAACTCGCGGCCACCGCGCAAACACCGAATCTCGATCCGGTGCTGCGACTGCAATTGACCGAGCCCATCGCCGAACGGCTGCTGGCGCGAGAGCAGTTCGACGAAGCGAAGAAGTATCTAACGCCCGCGCAGTATGGCCTGGTGGCGGAAGGGCTGGAGAAGCTCACCATCGCCGCGCGCGCGGCCAAGGATCCCGCCGCTCGCGCCGCCGCTTGCTTGAAGCTCGGCGATGCCTGGGCGGCGGCGCGTGGCAAGCTGCTCACGTATCCGCTCGATACGCATGAGCGGCGCAACGGCGTCTATCGCGACTACTCCACCCACACAAACGAGCGCCGGGTGGAAAGCGCCCCCTTCATTGGCGCGACAGGCAACTACAAGCTCGACCTGGAAAATCGCGATGAGTTGCGCCACGCCTTCAACTGGTGGCTCGAGGCCTCCGATGCGCAGCCGGGCACTCCGCAAAACGCGCCTGTGCTCTGGCGCACTTTGAAGGCCATGCCGCAGATTGCGGACGTCTCGACATTCACCTTCGAGCGCGCGGTGGCGCGCAAATGGGGTGACGTAGCGCGCAAGCTCTATGATCGGTTGCGCACCGAATGCCCGGATTCCGTGGAGGCGAAGCGCTATGCGGTGGCGTGGGATTTTGCCGCACCGAAAAAGCCGGCCGGCGGCAATGATGGCGAGGCGGTATCAGCCGAGCGCGACCCAGCCGGCACCGGTATCTCCGGGGCGACCGCGCTGGGTGTGGAGGGGCCGACGGTGGAATATCAGGACCTGGCGGCTTTCACCGCGGACGTCGCTGCCCTGGAGAGTGAGATCAGTGGGGCGGACATCGCCAAGGCGCGGGCCAAAGTGGCAGCTCTGCGCAAGAAGATGCCAGGCGCCGGGGCCTCCTTCTATGATGCGCGCTGGGTAAACCTGCTCGACGATCTGGCGCTCTTTCTCACTGAGCCGGATCCGGGCGTGGAGATTCGCCGGCGCTATGCGGAAATGCGCTTTCGCTTCACCAATCGATCCGCCGTCGGCCGGGGCTTTTACGGCGACGATGCGGCGAATCCCGGTCCGGATGAGGTGTTGCTGGCCGACGTCCAGAAGGCGGTGGCTGATCCCGCGACGAAGGCGGTCGCGGACTACTTCGCATTCCTCAAGCTGGCGGTGATCGCGAACCATTACACCTTCGTCAAAATCGAGGATAAGGACAAAAACCAGGAGAACCTCTCGAAGGAAGAAGACACCTACAGCTCGCGCGACTATCCGCTACTCGCGAAGGAAGCGCAGACTTTCCTCGAGAAATATCCGCAGAGCAAAAAGCGCGAAGCCGCGCTGCTGTTGCATGCACGCGCGGTCTATCGCAGCAGCGAGCAGATCTCGCTGAAGAAGATAGTGAACTGGCCGCGCGCCTCGCGCTGGGAAGGTGGCGACGAGCCGACCCTCACGCAGCAGGAGCGTTTCGATCCGAAGACCGTGCTCGCCGCGCTCGATGCTTATGATCACGCCTTCCCGCATGGCCGCTACGCGTCGGACATCCGCGAGTACCGTGCGGCGGTAGCCTTCCGCCAGCACGATTGGAAAACCGCGATCGACCTCTCACTGGCCCAACTCGACGGCCACGACAATATCGCGCTCAACACCAAGGCCGCCGATCGCCTGGGCAATGTCTTCGCGCAAATTGCGGACGAACGCTACCGCCTGGATGTGTTCGCTGCGATCAAGGAGAACAAGCACGCCCGGGAGCTGTTCGAAAAGTATCTGGCGTTAGAGGACGACGCACACCCGCTGCTCTACATGAAAACCTGGGTGCGGCAGCAACTGGCGGCGAAGTAGGCGCTCGATCCGGGACGATGCAACCGTCCGTCCATCAGTTCTCGTAGGCTTCCGCGCGGAGCGAGCGCAGCAGGATTTGATTGTAGGTCCGCGCGTATTCGTGGGCGGCTTTGTTCAACTTGGGATCGGTGTCGCTGGTCCCGGCGATGGTGCGAAAGCCGCAGATCTTCACCCATCGGCTGTCCGCGCCGTATTGATCGATGCCCGGAATCATGCCCGCTGCGAAACCATTGACCGCCCAGAAGCGCCGGTCCTTGCGGGCGATCGCGGCCGCGGCGTCGCGTGTCGCATCGGCGTTCTGGACCGTGGCCAGCGATAGGGTTTCGCGCGATTCCTCGCGGGATTTTTGCGCGCCTGCGCAACTGGCAAAAGCGGCAACCCCGGCAATGAAGAGGATTCGAAAGACGCGGCTCATGACGAATGGTCCGATGGGATGCTGAGTTGCGCACCGATGCAAGCCGCCACGTCGGAGATATTCGGCGCGGAGCGGTGCTGGGCTGGGTAGGCGATATCCTTCATCTGGAACAGGGTGCCATTCTGCCAGATCCACGCCTCGGGCCGGTAGGGGCCGACTTTGCGCGGATCGCTCCAGGTGTGGATGGAAAGCAGGCGCGACGTGAGAGCCGCGGCAATATGCATGGGGCCACTGTCCACACTGACGACAAACGCCGCGCGGCGAATGAGCCAGACGAGTTCCGCAAGGGTGGTCCGATTGAGGAGATTCTCGACGTTGTCGATGAAGGGGACTGCTTCTTCACTGCGGCCAGCGAGGACGACTCGCATGGGCGCCAGCGCGTGGCAGAAGCGGGTGACATCGGCCGCGGAAAGCGATTTGCCGGCGCCGCGGGAGAAGGGATGCAGGAGAATAAACGGTGTCGCCTCCGCAAAGCCGGCGGGCGCCGAGCCTTCCGGTAGCGGCCACTCGAGTGGGGATTTCGTGGAGATGCCGAGCGCGGCAACGAGGGCGAGATAGCGATCCACGGCGTGCTCGATGCCGGTGACGTCGGCCTTTTGGTCGTAAAAGAAACCGGCTCCTTCGCGGGCGTCGGAGAGCCCGAGGATGCGTCCGCCGGCAGCGCGGAACTGGCGGGCGATGAAGCCACTGCGGAACAAGCATTGGAAATCGAGAACGAGATCGGCTTGCACGCCCCGGCCGAATTCGCGCGCCCAGGAGGGAAACTGCAGGACACCCCGCAGGCCGCGGAATTTCTGGCGGGGGAAGATGAGCACTTCGTCCACATACGGGTTGCCATCGAGCAGCGGAGCCCACTCCGGATTCACCAGCCATCGCAGCCGGGATTGCGGCCAGTGTTTCTTGATCAGCGCGACCGCCGGCAGCGTGTGGACGACATCGCCGAGCGAGCTGGGCTTGATGATGAGGATCTCGCGAGGGGCGGTCATGCGCGGAGAGGATATTCCGCGTTCTCGTTACCTCTCTTTTTATAAAGAAGTAGAAAACGCAGAGACGCAGAGACGCAGAGGAAAGGCATGAGGCGACCAGACTGTCGGGCAACGAGATGATGGGCCGAGGTCACTGAGTGATGGTCTCGGAGTCCACCTCTCTGCGTCTTTGCGTTTCTCAAAAGGAACGACGGCGTGTACGTCCGCGCCGCTATTTGCCGAGCGCGAGGCGGTCGGCGAGGCGCTGGGGCAGGCCGGCGGCGACGATCTTGTCCTGCGCGGTCCAGATGTCGTATTCCAGTCGGCGGAGCTCGATCTTCTGCTCGCCCGGGGTATAGAGCACATAAGCGGCGTGCCAGTCGCCATCGCGAGGCTGGCCCACGCTGCCGCAATTGATGAAATACTTTTTGCCGGGCTCGATGGTGAGCTTGTCGAGGAACTGGCTCTTCACCGAACCATCGCGAATGTAGGCACGCGGCGCGTGGGTATGGCCGTAGAAGCAGACCTGCGTGTGCTGGTAGTTAAAGCTCGCGGCGGCATCGAGTTGGTTGAAGACGTAGCCCCACTTGTGCGGGGTATCGAGCGTGGCGTGGACGATCGTGAAATCGCGTACCTGCCGCACCATCTTGAGATCGCGCAGCCACTTCTTGTCGTCGTCCGTGAGCTGGCGGCGGGTCCAGTTGATCGCTTCCTCGGCGAGCGGGTTGAACCCTTCGAGCTCCTCGGAGATCGAGGCCTGCTCGTCGTGGTTGCCTTTCACCACCGGGCACTCGAGATTGCGGATGATCTCGAGACACTCGTGAGGGTTGGCGTTATAGCCGACGACATCGCCCAGGCACACGTAGTGCGTCACCTCGTGCTTCTCGGCGTCGGCGAGAACGGCCTTGAGGGCCTCGAGGTTGGCGTGGATATCTCCAAAGATGGCAAAGCGCATGTCAGGGGTTGGAAGCCGGGGGAATATAAATCTTCTGTGCCGCAGGAACATTCAATTTTTCCTGCAATTCGCCCAGATGTTTTAGCAGAGTTGGCAAGTGTTCCTGTTGACCCTCCTTATAAAGGCGGAGGAGCCCCTCGTAAGCCTCCCGTTCGTGACCGGGGCATTGAGCGAGCTCATAATACTGAAAACGGTGGGCGTAAGCCGGGGCGTGAGGGACCTTGGCGCACTGGGCGTAGAGTTCGGCGGACTTGCAGTGATCCTTGAATTTTTCTCTGTAAAGGAAGCCCAGGTGATCGTAGAGGGTGGGGTCGTCGGGGTTGTTCGCGATGCCCCGGATGAGGTAGTCCTCGCCGATCTTCCAGTATTCCGTCCGAGCCTTCAGCCGCAGGGCTTCCCGGGGTTGTTTCTTGTCCTCCATCGCGGCCACGCTGGCATTGAACGCCATGTGCCAGGAAGCCTGATCCCAAAAAAGGATGCAGCGGGGCTGCAAAGTCGTAACGGCGTCGAAATCCGCCTTCATGGCTCCCCATTCCGTGCGTTCCCACAAATTGTGAGCATCGATCCAAAGGTAATCCGCGACCACTCCGCGCAAGCCGCTAAGTGCGGCGACGAAGCCCATTTGGCCGGCCTTTTCACGAACACTGGCATTCGGCGTGGCACCATGGAAGTAGGCCGCCCGACGCTCTTTCGCGAGCTGGGCTTCAAACGGCATGCGCACCGCGCCAAAAACCAGCAGCATCAGTATGGCGATGACCACGCGCCGGTTCATAGCTCCTTCCAGGCGAAGATGAAGTAACCGACCAAGAAGTAGATTGTGACGTAAATGATACCCAAGCCAGCCGTCTTGGAGAACAGCTCCATGGAGATGGCATTGCCGGCTAGAATGTCATCCACGAGACTTAATGAGTTGAGATCCGGGATCAGCAGGGCGACACCGATAAGAAACAGTTTCAGGAATAACGGAGCGTTACCGGGATTGAGGATGGCATCCCGGGCGATCGCCTGGACGTGGCCGATCAGGTAGATAACTACAGAGATATTGACCGTAAAAATCCACGACGACGCGAAGGTCGAGAGCAGTAGCGTCAAAGCGGCAGAAAGCGCGGCTTTCAGATAAATGATGGTGATGCCAGGAATCAGATTGCTGTTGAATGCCGTGGCGCGAATGGCGTTCAACTGATCCTGCAGCGCGTTCGGAGGGGTATAACGCGCGGCGGCGGCGAGAGCGTGCTGTTCGAAGGCGTAGAGCACCACCACGAAGAAGGCGCTCATGAGGGAGATCGCGATGAAAAGCATCAGCAGGATGCCGATGAATTTGCCGAGGAGGTATTCGAAGCGCGGCACTGGCTTCGCGAGGATCGTGTAGAGGGTGCGGTCCTCGATGTCTTTCGGCAGGAGCATGGCCGTGGCTAGCACTGAAAGAAGCCAGCTGAAAATCGTCATGGCCCCGAGAGAGACATCCTTGAGCATCTGGAATTGCTCCTGAAAGGTGAATTGCGAGGTAAGAAAGGAGATGCCGATCGCGAAGAGGGCGAACAGCACCATGAAGTAGAAGACCTTCAGCCGAACGAGCTCCAAAAGCGTGTTGGAGGCAATGGCGGTGACCCGCGACAGGGAGAAAGCCTTGTGCTTGGTGGGGGCGGGGGTGGTGATGGCAGTCGCGGTCATGGTTGCTTGGGGCCGGTCACGTCGAGGAAGTAGCGCTCCAGGGTCTTCTGGGGCTTGTGCTCCGCCACGAGACGGGCGGAGGATTTGCCGAGCAGGGTGTGGATCTCGGCGAGGAGTTCCGGCGAGGCGTTTTCGAGAATGAGTTCGGTCTGGTTGTGAATGGAGATCAGTTCGTCCAGCGCGCCCTCGCGGATGAGTTCGCCGTGATTGAGGATGCCCACGCGGTCGCAGATTTCCTGCACCTGCTCGAGCAGGTGCGAGCAAAGGAGCACGGTGATGCCGCGTTTCTTGAAATCGAGGATGAGGTCGCGAATCTCGCGCGAGCCGGCGGGATCGACGCCGGCGGTGGGCTCATCGAGCACCAGCAGGCGCGGCTCCTGGATCATGGCCTGAGCCAGGCCGATGCGCTGGAGCATGCCTTTGGAATAGCCGCCCAACCGGCGATCCGCGGCGTTCTCCAGGCCGACCAGCTTGAGCAGTTCCGCGGAGCGTTCGCGAA
>JBGGMZ010000249.1:0-8987 GCA_041287745.1 Chthoniobacter sp.
GGTATCGGGCTGGGAGAGATCGTGCACCCACAGGAATTTTGCATTCCGCAATTCCACGGCCTTGCCCAGCATGCTGTAGAAGCCGATGAAGATCGGCATCTGGATCAAGGCAGGCAGACACCCGGCGGCGGGATTGATGCCGTAGTCCTTGTAGAGCTTCATCATCTCCGAGTTCATCTTCGCGGGATCGTCCTTGTACTTCTCGCGAGACTCGGCGATTTTGGGCTGGAGCGCCTGCATCCGCTTGCCCGCCTTGGTCGCCTTGTTTTGCAGCGGCCAGAGCAAGGCCTTGATGATCAGGGTGAGGATGATGATCGCGACCGCGTAGGCATTCGTGCCAGCGAAGCCCTGCACGTAGGCGTGCAGTGAATTCAGTGAGAAGAGCAACAGCTTGCTGAAGAAACCAACGAAGGGGCCGAAGATACCGAAGATGCCGCCCATGTCGGAAAAGGCCAGCACCTCGGATTCGCCATCCGGCAGGAGGCGCAGGCGGCCAAACTCGCGCGGCCCGGCGTAGATGCGGAAGCTCTGCTCGACCTTGTCGCCGGGAGCGACGGTAAAGCCAGGCATGCCGATCGCCCCTTCCATCCCATAGCGTGGGCCCGAGGCTCCGGCAGCCGAGTGCCCGGTCTCGGTCCAATCTCGATCGGAAATAACAAAGCGCGATGCCCAGACCGAGCTGCCGCGCTGCTTGGCCGCAGCGGCCGCGTCAGCCGAATCGGCCTCCGGCGCCACGAGCGAAGTGAAATACTGGTCTGTCACAGCCGCCCACGGAATGGTCGCCTGGGCCGCCGTGTAGGTGCTCTGTTCCTTCTTGAACATGCCGCCCGAGAACCACGAGGAATCGATAAACTTGGCCCCCGGCCATTTGAAACCGGTGTAATCCGGACGGTCATGCTGGTGCACCGGCGCCGCCGCACCCGTATAGACATAATAGCCAGGCACCGTCACCGGCGCCGTGCCGCGATTCTCGAACACCAGCCGCATGTTCACGATATAGTCCTTGTCGAGATTCGTGGACTTCGGGACGGTAAATTTCTTCGTCAGGTGCATCTGCCGCGAGTCGCTGCCTTCGAAAGTGATCACTCCGGCCTCACGATCGACGGCGGTGTGGAATGCGACCGCGGACAGTTCGCCCGGCAGTTCGCTCACCGAACCGATCGGCACATTGCCGAATTCATTCAGCGTCATTCGCGCGCCGTTCTCCGACTCGTGTTTCTTGAGCAGCGCCTTGGCGATGCCCGCCCCGTGCGTGGTGAAGGTATAGTCGACTGACTCCGTAGAGAGCGTTTCGACCTGCTCCGGTGCCGGAGGTTCGGTCTTGGTCGCTGCGGCGGTGGCCGCGGCAGCCGGCTCGGGAGGCGCGGCGGCCTTTTGCGCATCCGCCTCCACTTTGGCCTGCTCGACCTGGGCTGCCTGCTGCGCCGCACGGGCGGCGTTCAGCTTGTTCATCTCCTTGGTATTATATTGCCACCATACCAGTAGGATGATGGAGGGGATGACGATTCCGATGATTCCTTTGCGATCCATAGAGAAAGATTAAATGTGAGAACGGCGGGCTCCGACGGTGCGCGCCGGCGGGACTGGGTCGAGCCCATCCCCACCCCACGGATGGCAACGCGCCAGCCGCTTGATACCGAGCCAGCTCCCACGCACCACGCCGTGCACCTCGCAGGCTTCGAGAAAATAGGCCGAGCAAGTCGGCAGATATCTGCATCCACTCCACGGCCCGGCGATGACGTGCAGCACGGGCGAGATCGCCATCTTATAGCCGCGAATGAGGATCCGGATCAGGAGCATGCGCCGAGGATGGTACTGCGCCGGGCCAGCATGCGCCACTCTGCCGTGAGGTTTTGAAAAGTTGCGCCTGCGGCCGCCTGTCTCGCGATGAGCGTGAGCCACGTCCCGGCGGTGATCTCCGGGCGCGCTGCCCGCACGATCTCGCGCAACCGGCGGCGCACACGATTGCGATCCACGGCCCCCCCGACCCGCCGGGAGGTAATGAAACCGATGCGCACTTCCGGCGACGGCAGGTTCTTGAGCACGCTCAAGACAAAAAATTTCCCATGGAACGACTGTCCGTCGCGCCGCATCCTCTGGAACTCCGAGGCGCGCGAAAGCCGGGTGGACTTGGGAAAGCGAAGGCCGGTCATTTTGATTTCGGATTTCAGATCCTGGATTTCGGAAGCTGGTGGCGTCGACCTCCTCTATGAAGCCGCCGCCCCCGCCGTCACCAACCAGAAATCGAAAATCGAAAATCGAAAATGCTCAGGCCTGCGTGTGGCGGGCGTAGTGGATCTCCACGCCCTTCGGGAGCAAGCGCTTACGGCCCTGCTGGCGGCGGCGCGAAAGGATGGCACGACCATTCTTGGTCTTCATGCGAGCGCGGAAACCAAACTGACGCTTGCGGGTACGCTTCGAGGGCTGATAAGTGCGTTTCATAGGACGTGGTGAAAATTGGGTTTACGGGAAAAGAGGGCGAAGATTAGCGGCTGTTCGCCTCCTGTCAACCTGACAGAGCAAAATCTTTGCACTGTCGCGACCTCAATGCGCCTTCAAACAGATTACTCCGCCATGGAACAATTGGCTCACGGCGTGCTCCAAAATTCCGCTTGGGCTGCCCCACGCCCCACACCCGAGCATCATCCCCACTCGCCCCCCATACACCCAATGCCAAGATGAGCCTGCAAAAACTCCAGGAGGAAATCGCCCGGCTTTCCCCCGATGATCGCGCCAAGTTGCGCACCTACATCGACTCACTAGGAAGCCATTCGCCCACACCCAAGACCGCGCCGAAAGTGGTGCATGCCAACCGCGCCGCCCATGCCGGCGCCGCCGTCTCCCGCGCCGCTGCTCTGGAGCGACTGAAGGCAGCCCGCAAGCCGCACAACTAGGCCATAGGGGGCCTCCCGGCAATTACCTCACTCTGATAAAAGCAAAACTCCCGGCGCCTGCTTCAACAGATCGCCGGGAGATTTGGACTTGGGTTTGTGTGGGGTTGGCTCTACTGCCGAGCCGTTACTCGGCCGGCGCGTAGTAACTCACAGTGCCGTGGGGTGTCGCCACCTGCCGGAAAGTCCCTTGGTCACGCCGGGCCTGGCGATTCACTTGGCCGACGCCACTGCCCCCGCGCTGATTATAAAGGGCGATCGTGACGCTCTTTTGTGAGGTCTCACGGGGCAGGTAGGTGACCGTACCGTGATGGTTGTCGATGGTCCGCACTTCCGAATTGCCTGCGAAGGCCGATCCCGTGGCGAACAGGACAGTGGCAAGGCCGGTGAGAGCGAGTTGGGTGTTGGTTTTCATATTACTGCTTTTTTTCTTGGTATCCCACCAGCGGTAGGATTTGGCTGGTGATTAAGCACCTATATCTCATGTCCCATGCCACGCTTGGCTGGCCGTCACTAAGCCCCATTTTCACAGCCACTTGCGCAAGATGCGCCCTCGCCAAGACCCTGCACGAAATCTCGTAATTAACGAATAATCGCACCTTTCTCTCGAAAAGTCGTAACGCCCGGCGGGGAAGTTACGACCCACACACGAAGACACTGAGAGAGCGGGCGAATTTCACCCACCTTCTCAGTGCTTCGTGTCTTCGGGGGGCAGCCTGCTCTCGCAGACTTCCTACCGCAAAACCCTAGATGAACTCGTTGATCAAGTTCTCCAGGAACTCCTGCCGCCCGCTGGCATTCGCCGCGGCTTCGCCCTTGTCCAAGGCGAAGGCCTCGAGCGAGACAAACGTCTCCTTGCCCTTCTCGATGCGTGCGCCCAGCCCGCTGTCCCACGAGGCGTAGCGCTGCTGGATGAAATCCGCGAGGCGGCCATCGGCGCGGATCGCCGCGGCGATCTTCAGGCCACGCGCAAAGGCGTCCATACCGCCGATGTGCGCGTGGAAAAGGTCCTCTGGGTCGATGCTCTCGCGACGCACCTTGGCGTCGAAGTTCACACCGCCCGTGGTGAAGCCGCCGTACTTCAGCGCGCTGAGCATGCACTGCGTGGTGAGGTAGATGTCCGTCGGGAATTGATCGGTGTCCCAGCCGAGCAACAGGTCGCCCGTATTGGCATCGATCGAGCCGAGCGCGTCAGCAGCGCCGGCCACTTCCATTTCGTGCTGCATGGAGTGACCCGCGAGCGTGGCGTGGTTCGTCTCGAGGTTCAGCTTGAAGTGCGGGAGCAGGTTGTATTCGCGCAGGAAATTCAAGCACGCCGCGGCGTCGCTGTCGTACTGGTGCTTGGTCGGCTCTTTCGGCTTGGGCTCGATGTAGAACTGGCCCTTGAAGCAGATCTCTTTCGCGTAGTCCACCGCGAGGTGCAGGAACTTCGCGAGATGCTCGAGCTCGCGCTTCATATCCGTATTCCAAAGCGTGGAGTAGCCCTCGCGCCCCCCCCAGAAGGTGTAGCCCTCGCCACCGAGTTCGTGCGTCGCTTCGATCGCCTTCTTCACCTGCGCGGCGGCAAAGGCAAACACCTCCGCATTCGGCGAGGTGGCCGCGCCCTGCATATAGCGCGGATGCACGAAGAGCTGCGCGGTGCCCCAGAGGAGCTTGATCCCCGTGCGCTGTTGCTCCGCCTTGAGAAGCGCGACGATCTCCTCGAGATAGCCGTTCGATTCACTCAGCGTCTTGCCGTGCGGCGCGACGTCGCGATCGTGAAAAGCGTAGAAGGGCGCGCCGAGCTTTTCGCAAAATTCGAAGAAGACGGGCACCCGGGCCTTGGCCAGTTCGATACCGCTCTTGCCTTCATCCCACGGGCGGATGGCCGTCGGGCCGCCAAACATATCCGCGCCCTGACCACACATGGTGTGCCAGTAGACGGCGGAGAAGCGGAGGTGATCCTTCATCGTCTTGCCCTCGACGATTTCCTCGGGGTTGTAGTGTTTGAAAGCCAACGGATTGCGGGACTGCGGGCCTTCGTAAGCGATGCGGGAGATGGTGGGGAAATGATTACTCATAGGAATGTGAGGTTGATCGTAGCGCGCTCCTGGCGCATGAGTGACGACAAAGCCTATGCCAAATGCGCCATCCCCCACCCCGCGCAAATCCCCTCGCCCCTCGTCTCAGCGCCTCGAACGAGAGCGGACCATGTGGCTGAGCAAGGTACAGCCGAACGCCCATTTCCACGTGCTTTTCGATTATCTCCCCGGTGTGTGCTTTTACTGCAAGGACACCGACGGGCGCTTCATGCTGGCCAGCCGCGCCTTTCTCCAGCACCACCAAATGCGCCATGAACGCGAGCTCCTCGGACTCACCGATTTCGACGTGGTGCCCCACCATATGGCCGCCGGCTACGTGCGCGACGATGCCCGCCTCCTCACCGGAAAATCGCGCTGCATCGAGCGCGTGGAGTTGTGGTTCGACAAGCAGCGTACGCCCGATTGGTTCTTCGTGACCAAGCTGCCGCTGCGTGGCGCCGACGGTCGCATCTGCGGCACCGCCGGTGTAGTGCGCCGTGCCGCCGAACACGACATGCGACTGCCCATGATCCAGAGCGTGGCGCGAGCCATCGAGATCATCCGCCGCGACTTCGCCGGCCCGGTCGTGCTGAGCGATGTCGCCCGCGCCTGCGGCCTTTCCATGCGCCATTTCCAGCGCCGTTTCCAGTCCACCTTCGGCTTCAGCCCACAAGAGTTTCTCATGAAGACGCGCGTCATCGCCGGGATGAAGTTCCTCGAGGAAACCAATTTCTCCGCTTCCGAGATTGCCCAGCGTTGCGGCTTCGTCGATGCCAGCAGCTTCGCCGAGCAGTTCCGCGCCCGCGTGCGCCAGACTCCCAGTAATTACCGCCAGGCGATGCGAGGCAAGACCTCCGCGAGGGCAAAGCGCGGATGAAATCGCGCCGTCATGGCTTGACGGAATTCAACCACTTCCGCGCCGCCCCCTCGTTGTGGAAAGTCTGGTAGACGCCGCCCCCTTCCGCCTGCGAGGCAAACATCCGCGCCATTCCAAAGGAAAGCGGATCTGGAGCGACAAAGGCCCAGTGCAGCGGCTTCAGCTTGCGCACTTGCCGACCCAATTCGCTCACTTCGCTCCCCGACACATGCCATTTGGTATCCCGTCCAAAAATCACCAGACCTCCGGTCGCATTGGGATAAGCCGGATGCGAAGCGATCGCGTCCCAAGACTTCAGGACGTCCCCTTTAGTGAGTCCATCTCCGACGGTGATTTCCACCACCCGCCCTGCACCAGCAACATGGCAATGCATAACAAATATTAGTTCGTGCTGGGAGACCCGATAGGCTGTGGCCTAATACGCATTTCGCCCCGCTCAGGTAGACGATCGTCGGAACCCTACCCTCCGTTAACACGAGCCCGTTGGCTTCGTCGCAAAGACGAGCACATTGCCATCCGGATCGCGGATGCCCGCTTCATGACGCCGAGGGCAAATGGAGCCAGCGCGGCGGCAAGCAAGCTTCGCTCGGGAACGAGGAACGACATGATTCGTCAATGCTCCTGACATAGGGCTGTCAGTCCCCGGCGCGAAGCTGGCGACACTCTTTATGCAAACTTTAGCCCATGCGCCTGTCACCCTGCCGCCCTTTCTCGCCCTTTATGTCGCGATCATGAATGCCAATGACGGCCCCGCATTCGAAACGCTTTTTGCCCCGGATGCCGTAGTCGAAGATGAAGACCAGGAATACCGGGGAGTGACGGCCATCGGTGGCTGGCTGGCGGAGGTGCACCGGAAATATCGGCCGACCTTCGAGGCAACGGAGGTTTCGGAAAGTGACGGCGAGATTGTGATCGGCGGCACGGTTTCCGGGACTTTCAAAGGAAGCCCGATCGACATTTTCCACCACCTCACAATTGCGGATAGAAGGATTGCAGCGTTGACGATCCGAGGTTGAGACACGGGCAGGCCACGGCGTTTCCTTGCCTGCTCTCTTCGGCAGGAAATACTTCAGGGGGCGTAATACGAGTGGATCGAAAGACTCGCCGGCCCCTTCTCCACTCCATCCTGTCCAATTGTGGTCAATCATCCGTCAATTCATCCCGCTTTAGGCCCGAATGTCGACGTGGCGTGTCATACCCCGGACAAATGCCTTGCTATCGAGCGTACTGTCCTTAAATTTGCGCCCCTTCTTTTCTAATTCGATGATCGATATCCAGCCCAACTACGCCGCCGTCAAGCAAGGCCTCATCCCCCTCACCCCGCAGGAGAAGATGAAGCTGGATAAAGACGGCCTCGAGGTCATTCACGATATCTATCGCTACGCGAAGACCGGCTTTGCCTCGATCGATCCGGAAGATTTCGACCGCATGAAGTGGTATGGCGTCTATCGCCAGAAGCCGAAAGAATCGGGCTATTTCATGATGCGCCTGCGCATCGCCGGCGGGCAGATCACTGCCCTTCAAGCGGCCAAGATCAGTGAGATCGCCGACCGCTTTGGCCACGGCTTCTGCGACATCACCACGCGCATGACCATCCAGTACCACTGGCTGCGCATTGAAGATATCCCGACCATTTTCTCCGAGTTGCAGAGCATCGGCCTGAGCACCAGCGGCGCCTGCGGCGACATCGCGCGCAACGTCGTGGCCTGCCCGGTGGCCGGCATCGATCCCGAGGAGATCATCGACGGCACCCCACAGGTGATGGAGGTGAATCACGCGCTGGAGAACAACAAGGAATTCTCCAACCTTCCCCGCAAGTACAAGATCAGCGTGGCCGGTTGCTGCATCCACTGCGCACAGCCGGATATCAATTGCACCGGCGTCTTCGGCTTGAAGCGCGTGGTGAATGGCCAGGAAGAGCGCGGCTTTGGCATCAAGATCGGCGGCGGCCTGAGCTCTTCGCCGAAGCTGGCCAAGATCGTGCCCGTCTTCCTCAAGCCCGAGCAGGTGTGGCCGGTGGTGGAAGCGGTGAGCAAAATTTTCCGAGACAACGGCTATCGCCTCAAGCGCAACAACGCGCGCTTCAAGTTCCTCGTCGAAGACTGGTGGAAGCTGGGCGGCGGTGAAAATGGCGGCGGAGAATACCTCGCCGAGAAGATCGAGGAGCTGCTGCCTTTCAAGATGGAGCGGCACGCGGACTTCAAGGTCATCAAGGACCAGGAGACCGATCACGTCGGCATTCACAAGCAGAAGCAGCCCGGCCTCTATTGGGTGGGCGTGTGCTTCCCCGGCGGCCGCGTGCGCAACCGCGCGCTGCACCACATCAGCCAGCTCGCGGCGAAGTATTGCGCGCCCGGGCAGGATCAGATCCGCCTGACGAACAAGCAGAACCTGCTGATCGTGAACGTGCTGGAAGAGCATCTCCCCGCGCTGAAGGCCGAGCTCGATACGCTGGGCTTCGATTATCAGCCGACCAATTTCCGCAAGGGTTGCGTGAGCTGCACGGGCATCGAGTTCTGCAATCTCGCCGTCTCCGAGACGAAGAATCGCATGCTGGAGCTCATCACCCAGCTCGAGGACCAGTCCGGCTGGTACAAGGGCAAGATCCGCATTCACTTCAGCGGCTGCCCATCCAGCTGCGGCCAGCACCAGATCGCCGACATCGGCTTCCGCGGCGCCCGCACCAAGGTGAATGGCGAGATGGTCGATGCCTTCGACGCCTTCATCGGCGGCCGCCTCGGCCAAAACCGCCGCTTCAACGAATTGCTCAAGGGCAAGATCATCGCCAAGAACGTGCACCTCTTCATCGACAAGCTGCTCAAGGTCTATGACGCCGGCAAGCAGGGCGAAGAAACCTTTGCCGACTTCACCGATCGCGTGCCGAAAGAGGAGATCCTCAAGGCGCTGGATTGGAAGTAAGGCGGGACAGTATCCGGCGGATTGTCTCCCGGAAACAGATGCGGTAAACTTCCGCCATGAGCATCGAGCAAATAAAGGCCGAAGCGACCGCGCTTTCTGACACAGATCGCAAGGAGCTGATCGGCTTTCTGCTCGCGCTGGGTCGCAAGCGTACGGCGGAATACTGGGATCGCATGAAGGCCAAGATCGAAGACCACAATCCTTCTCATTGGGTGGCGGAAGACGATCTCGATCGCGCTT
>JBGGMZ010000250.1:0-15433 GCA_041287745.1 Chthoniobacter sp.
AAGCGCGAGGGTCTCCTTGGCGGCGCGCTCGGATTCGGGGAATTCGCCCTCGCGGTAGCCGAGATAGGCGAAACACTCCTGCATGTGCAGGCAGAGCGGGTAATAGATTTCCGAGCCGATGCCAGCCTTGGTCAGCGCGGCGCGCAGATCATCGCGGCGTGGGGCGCGGATGATGAACTGGTTGTAAATGTGATGATGATCGATGCCGCGATCGGCGTAGACCTCGGTGGGCAGCGTGATCGGCAGATTGTGCTTCGCAAAGGCGCGGCGGTAATACTCGGCACGGGCGCTGCGGCCGTCACTCCATGCATCGAGATGCGGCAGCTTGACGTTGAGCACAGCAGATTGCATCGCATCGATGCGGAAGTTGCCGCCGATCCATTTGTGGTAATACCGCACCTCCATCCCGTGGTTGCGCAGGGCACGGACTTTCGCGGCGAGCGCGGCGTCGCGGCACACGACCATGCCCGCGTCGCCGAAGGCTCCGAGATTTTTTGTAGGGTAAAAGGAGAACCAGCCAGCTTCACCAATTGCGCCAGCACCGCCGAGAGGATGCCGTGCGCCGAGCGCTTGGGCGGCGTCCTCCAGCACGGAAATCCCGTGCTTTTTGCCGAGGGCGACGATGCTCTCCATGTCGGCGCACTGGCCATAGAGATGCACGGGGATGATCGCCTTTGCATCTGGATGCTGCGCGATCGCCGCTTCGAGGGCCGGCACGGAAATGTTGTAGCTGACCGGATCAATATCGACGAAGACCGGCGTGGCGCCCAACCGTGCCACGCAACTGGCCGTGGCAAAAAAGGTGTAGGGCGTGGTGAGGATCTTGTCCCCGGGCTGGATCCCGAGTGCCATGAGCAGGACGAGTTCCGCATCCGTGCCCGAGGACACGCCGATGGCATCGCCCGCACCGCAATAAGCAGCCACGGCCTTCTCCAGTTTTTCCGTCTGCGGGCCGAGGAGCAGTGCTTGGGAATCGGCCACGGCCTCGATCTCTTGGAGCAATTGGGCCTTGAGCGGTGCGTACTGGAGTTTGAGATCGAGGAGAGGGACTTGCATTGCGTGTGGGAGGGCAATCTTTCCGCGTGCGCGCTGGCGCGTCGAGCGGGATTTGCGTGGCGATCCCGCGAATCGCCGATCAGAAAACGCAGAGGCGCGGAGACGGGGAGGAAGATAACAGGATGTTTCGCTGGCGCTCTGCGTCTTCGCCTCTTCCGCTAAAACCCCGGCCTCATCACGTAACCCCAGTACCAGTTGAGTAACTCCGGCCCTGTGAAGACCCAGATCAACGCTCCGAACGCGAGATAGGGGCCGAAGGGGATCTTGGCCGACCACTCGCGCCGGCCGACGACGAAGGTGAGCAGGCCGATGAGCGCACCAATCGTCGAGGCGCTCATGATGGTGAAGACAACCGCTTTCCAGCCGAGGAAGGCACCGATACAGGCGATGAACTTCACATCTCCGAAACCCATGGCTTCGCGCGGGAGAGTCACCTCGGTGACCTCGCCCTTGACCTCATCGACTTTCACGAGCTCCCATTTGCGCTGGCCGAGGTGCAGCCAGTCGCACTCGCAGCGTACATCCACATCCTCAAAACGCTGGCCGTCGACCTCGATCCACTTGCACTTCAGCAGGAGTTGCTCGTTGCCACGGTAGAAGAATTCGCTCCACAACATCTTATCTTCACCCACGGTGAAATCCGCCTCCTCGCCCCGGCGGATCCACGACATCGCCGCACCCTCATTGAACGCCAGGCGCTTTTTGCCAAAAGCCATTTTGCCCAACTGCACGACCAGCCAGAGCGCTGCGAAGCCGACCCCCGCGCCGACCAGCGACCAGAGGAGGCTGAGCACATTCGACGGTTGATCCTGCATCGAGGGGATCGCGAAACTGAGCAGCACACCCGCTGCCGTGCCACCGATGGTGATTTCATCGGGGATGATGAAGTGCTCGAAATCGATGAACGTCGCGACGATGAGCAACGCGGCAAAAATCCAATAGGGCAGGGCAAGCAGCCACCGCTGTTGCTCCCAGCCAGGCAGTCCCCATGCCCATAACTTGAGCCAGAGGGCGAGAAAGAGCAGCCCGGTGAGCAATTCCACGCCGAAGTAACGGAACGAAATGCGCGAGCCGCAATTGGCGCACCGCCCCCGCAGGACGAGCCAACTCACCAGCGGGATATTGTGGTGAAAGGGAATCTGGTACTTGCAGCTCGGGCAAAAGGAGCGCTTCGGCTCATTCACCGATAAATCGAGCGGCATGCGGTAAATGCACACGTTCAGGAACGAGCCGATCGAGGCGCCGAGCATGAAAGCAAACGCGGCAAAAATGTAGTCGTAGATAGGCGGGGACACCGCGCGCAAGCAAAGCAGCGTCCGTGCCCGCGTCAATCCGGCAGTAGAGGCCATTGTCGATCACCGCTTGTCAAAAATCCGCTCTTTTGAGACAAGCAAACCATGAGAGCATTGCTTCCCCCCACTGTAACCACCCTCATCGCCGTCCTCTTCCAGCTCACGGTCTCCCTGCAAGCCGAGCCGAGTGCGGTCTCCATCCGCGTCGAGCAGGCCAACAAAAGTGACATGGACGGCAAAGACCGTTTCAGCCGGGACCACGTCCGGACGCTGAATATCTTCGTCACCAACAACTCGGGCGAGCAGCTCGATCTCAAGGTCAAGCACATCGTCTTCGGCCGAGACATGGTGCACCACGACCTCACCACCGTGGGCGAAGGCGAGAAGGCGGTGACCGTCAAACCGCACGGCGCGGAAAAAGTGGAAACGCCGGCAGCGAAATCGAATTCCACCGAGCAACACTACGATGCGAAGGCGAAAAAGAAGATCGAAGCTTCCGGCGCGACGATCATCGGGTCCGGCGTGCAGGTCATGCAGGGCGAAAAGCTCGTGGCGGAATGGTACGACCCGATGAGCCTGAAGGAATCGTGGGGCAAGACGATCAAGCCCTCGACGCCCGCGCCGAAGAAATAGAGTTTCTGCCAAAAGTAACTTCCAGGTAAACGAGGTGAATTAGGAAAGCAGGAAAGCAGGAAGGATTTGCCTTCCGTTCCTGCTTTCCTGATTCCAAACTCCACCCTGCCGGATTCGAAAACTTCTTTGGCAGACTCTTTAAGTCGGGCCTACCGCCCTTCCTGTGGCAGCAGCCACCGCTCTTCCACGATCTCACAGATCGTGTGCAGGAGGAATTTGTGTGCCTCCTGGATGCGAGCCGTGATCGTGCTCGGGACGATCAACTCAACCGCCGCCAATCCCTTCGCACGGCCACCGTCACGGCCGAGCAGGGCGATGGTGTGCAGCCCGGCGGTATTCGCCGCGGCAATAGCGGAGAGGATGCTCGGCGAGTTGCCGCTCGTGGTGATGGCCACAAGCACATCGCCCTTTTGTCCAAAGGCGCGCACCTGCCGCGCGAAGACTTCGTCGTAGCCGTAGTCGTTGCCCGTGGCCGTGAGCAGGCTGCCGCAGGCCGCCAGGTTCAGCGCGGGGTACGGGCGGCGATCGGTCAGGAAACGGCAGGCATACTCAGTCGCAAAATCGGCCGCATCGGCCGCGCTGCCGCCATTGCCACAAACCAGCAGCTTGCCGCCATTCACGAGACACTGCCCCACCATCTCCGCAGCACGCTCGTGGGTGGACTGCAAAGGGCGCAGCGACTCGATGGTCGCCGTGGCGTCGTGAATGGCCTTTTCGAAGATGGTCATGAGAAGACTCACCCTAACTCCGGTCCGGCCCGCAGGGCAATGTCTCTCGCCTACGGTTCCGCGAGATAGAGCTTGTTCCCCACCGGCGCGAACCTCCCGATATTGGCCGAAGGCAGACGCTGGTCGCGTGTGCTCAGATCCATCGGGAGCTCGCGCACTCCGCCATCCATCATGCAGGCGAGCGCTTTTTTCCCGTAGCGGAAATGCACAGTCACCTGCGTGCTATCGATGAGAAAGAACTCCTCCAGCATGGGATTGCTGGCTGTGGCGGGCGCCTGGAAGGTATTGACCTGCGCGCAAGTGGCGAAGACGACGATGTTATCCTGGTGGTCATACTTCGCGGCGCGGGCCAGCGTGCCGAGGCCGAGCGAGCCACCGCCAAGCAGAGTATTGTAACCATAGCCGTAGGTGCCATTCGCGTACTTGGGCTTGAAGCGTCCTCCATAGGCCATGAAGGCGGGGTCACTCTTCACCCCACCCGAGGCGATGACGTAGGGTCCGAGCGGCCCGCGCATGAGATCGAGGGTCCGCTGGCCTTCCGCGCTCGCCGTACTTGCGGCCGATTCGAAGCCAAACCACCACGTCACCCCATCGGGTTCGAGATGCTTGTAAGGCCAGAATTGCCCGTCGTTATCCGCACGATAAGCCGCCCCGCCGACGCCGAGCTGGCGGAGGGTGTGAGCCGAGACCGCCTTCCATGCCGACAGCCGCGCACGCTGAAACACCGGCAGCGCGATGGACGTGAGGATGGCGATGATCACGATGACCACCAGGAGCTCCGCCAAGGTAAAGGCGGCGCGCTTCTTCATGCGCGACGACGGCGGCGCCACAGCACCACTGTCCCTCCACAGACGGCGAGGAGAAACGCCGAAGGCTCCGGCGTCGCGGCCATCGGCCCGACGGGCGTGATGGTATCGAAATCTGGATTGGCCGCGTAGCCGCTGAAGACCAGCGCATCCCAAGTGTTGTTCGCCACGGGGGTGGCCCCCAGGCCAAACTGGGCATAGTCCCAGCCGTCGCTCGCGGGCAAGGTCGTGGTGGCGCTGAGGGAGGTCAGATATTCCCAGTAGCCATTGGTATTGAAACCGTACTGGATGTGATCGCCCGGGTCGGAAGCAGAGCCGCTCTCGGCGAAGGGCGAGGAGTTGAAGTTAAAAGTGCCGCCGTTGTTATTCAGGTCATAGCCGACGCCGAAAAGGTAGGTACCGAAGCTGGCACTATTCCCGAAACTGAGGTGAAGCCGGGGATCGGCAGCAGCGATGGCGTTGAGCATATCGAGCCCGGTGGGCGTAGCGCCGTCTTGCCACTGGAAGCCCCAGGCCACGGCCTGCCCGATCGTAAATCCAGGCACATTCAGGCCATCCTGCCAATCGATGATCAGCACGGCGCGGTTCGTTCCTGTGCCGATCCAGAATTTCACGTCGTTGAAACTGTTGACCGCAGCGGGCGTCTGGGCCTGCGCGCGTGTGGCACTCACTGCGAGTGTGAGTATTAGCAACAGCGCAAACACGGCGCGGTGGGTACCGGCAATCCAGCGTGGCACGGAGGAAAGAAGAGGAGAGTTTTTCATTGGAATAGCAAGTCGGGTTGGATGTTAGGCAAGCAGGGCAAACGAACCGTCCGTGCACCCACTAGTCTTAGCGCGCGACCGGAGACGGAAAAACACCAAACTCATTCCCGCGGAGAGCAGCAGCGCGCCGCTGGGTTCGGGAACACTTTGCACCCGGGAAACGGCATCGACGTAGCCGAAGCCGGAGGTGCCTTGAATCTGGATATAGGAAACCGATGTCAAATTGATGGGATTTCCGCCGCTATCCTGAGCCCAACTCAGGGAAAATGGCGCGCCGCCCGCCGACCCATTGTAAAGGGACAGTGCTTGCGGCTGTGTCAGACCGACAAATGCGGACAGCGTGAGGGACGGATTAACCGGCAGAAGCGGGTTTCCGTCGCCCTGCGCCGGAAAGGAATCGTCGGCGCCGTAACCGTTTGGAACATGAAGCTGATAGTAGGTCACGTTGTCCTGGCTGACCCAAACCGTGAGACCAGGATGAGTGGATGCTCCGGTGAAACCACTGGAGCCGTTGGCAAAGAAATCGTTACCAAAGATGATGAAGTCCATCCCGAAGACGTGCCCGGTCGGATCATTGAGGATGGGGGTGCTAAACCCGAGCGTGAGCTGGCCGCCGACACCGATACCGACGATCTGGGAGTTCTTCCAAGCCGGATAGGTGATGCTGTAAGGCGTCGATCCATCGACCCCGGTCGTGGGCGCGCCCAATGCGACGGACGAGTTGTTATAGGAGGCACTCACGCCTCCCCCTCCCTGGACGTAGCCGATGACAGAATCTGCGAAGTCATTCGCAGCATGGATGACTCCAGACGAAGTCAGTGATACGCCCCAGATGAGGGCGTAAAGATAGTTTTTCATGTAGTGGTCTCTTATGGTTAGGAGAGACCAGGACACGACGCAGCGTAGAGACGCCGCGGCGAGCGGACTGATCCCCCATTCTTCTTTTTGCGAAGAAGTTTTGTCACGCCGGCCCGTACACACGGCGGCGCGAATGAGAGTAGGTCGGGGAAATGTTCTGGCTCCTGGCTTCCGGCGGCTTCGGGACATTTCGGAAAATGTTCCTTCACCCGCCATCCTTCTCCCCGCCTTCACCACCGGGATATCCGGCGATTGGCGATTGGGGAGTCGTATCCAGTTACAGCAGCGCAACTGCTTCCGGCTTTCACGGAATTCCTTCCATCGATCTACTATCGTTGAACTCGCAAAGAACTGCGGTGAGCGTGCCGGACGCGGGTGCGAGACGACAAGCGAATTTTCCTCATTGATCCCAAAGCGCTTCGCCCCCAGAGTAAAAGCGATGTTCGCCGCACTTTCCCTTCTGGTCGTCGTCGTGGTCTATCGCATTCTCTCGGGTTTTCTCGGGAGCGGCGATTTCCATTGGGCGCACAATTTCGCCCCGGTTGCCGCCGTGGCCCTGTGCGGTGCGGTCTATCTGCCGCGGCGCATCGCAGCGGTGCTGCCGATCGTGATGCTTTTCATCAGCGACCTGGTGCTGAATCTCTTTCACTACCACCAGCCCTTCTTTACCTTCGATATCCTCCCCCGCTACGCCGCGCTGGGGTTGATCTCGTATATGGGCTTCGCCCTGCGTGGCCGGTCGAATCTCCCTCGCTTGCTTGCCGCCAGCTTCGCCGGATCGATCATTTTCTTCGTGGTGACGAACACCGGTTCCTGGCTCTACCAGCCGGAGTATGCCAAGACCGCCGCCGGCTGGGTGCAGGCGATGACGACCGGGATGCCCGGCTATCCCTCCACGTGGTGGTTCTACCGCTACACTCTGCTGAGCGATCTCTTTTTCACGGTGCTCTTTGCCATGTGCATGTCCGTGCCTTTCAAGGGCGACGCCCAACCCCAAGTGGCCGCAGACGGGTTGGCCCGGTCGTAAGCTGCTTGCATTAAGAACTTAACGACTCCAGAAAAGGGGCAGGACGCCGTCAGTTCGCACGGAGCTGGGTGCCGTTGCCGTCGGGATACGCCAACCCTACAAAATCCAGTCACGCCTGCTCTCCGCGGGCGGCTACCGACGGGCGAGTCCCCGCTGGACGCACATGGATGCGTCCTGCACCATCGGCAAAACGAAATCTATCGTGCGGAAAGTCCCTGCATCTCAACCTCAAAGATTTCCACCGCCCTTGTCTTTTTCGAGGCCGCCCACACGTCTATTCGGTGACTTATACGAACCCCTTCCGTCCCATTTCCTTTTCTTGACAGAAACGCTCCCGAGATTGATTAACGACCTGTAATTTTCATGCCATTACTGATATCGAGAATGCCCCTAATTCGAAGTGAAGGCCGTCCCAACGCCAGGGCGTCTTGGGATTCGATAACGCTATTCTAAGCTCCATTCTCTCCTCCGGCACAGAAATCCCCATCAATCAGCAAATTTTGTCTATGTGGAAACGAATGATCGTCATGCTCCTGGTCGTCGCCCTTTGCGTGGCCGCCATCGCCTACGCCAAGTACAGCATGATCATGAAAGGCATGGCCCAGCAGGCCAAGTTTGCCATGCCACCTTCGGCGGTGACGACGGTCGTCGTGAAGGGCCAGACCTGGCAGCCTGTGCTCAGCGCAGTGGGCTCGCTCCGAGCAGTGAATGGTGTGACAGTGAGCACCGATCTCGCCGGTATCGTCTCGGAGATCAATATTGAATCCGGTGCCGCGGTGAAGAAAGGCGACCTGCTCATCAAGCTCGATACCCAACAGGAAGAAGCGCAGCTGCACGCCGCCGAAGCCAAGCGCGAACTGGACAAGCTCGACCTGGAACGCAAACGCGACCTTATTGCCAAGAAGACCATTTCCCCTTCCGATTGGGATTCCGCCCAGAGCGAGTTTCACCAAATGGAAGCCTCGGTCGATGAAGCCAAGGCGGTCCTCGCTCGCAAGCGCATCGTCGCGCCCTTCGACGGCTACCTCGGCATCCGCCAGGTGAACCTCGGCCAGTATCTCAACCCCGGCGCGGCCATCGTCCCGCTCCAGTCGCTCGACCCGATCTACGTGGAGTTCAGTCTCCCACAGCAGACCCTCGCGCAGATCGCCGTGGGGAAGAAGCTGCGCATCCGTGCGGCGGACATCGAGGGCGAATTCGAGGCGGAGATCAACGCCATCGATTCCAAGGTCGACGACGCCACGCGCAACGTGATGGTCCAGGGCACCGCCCACAATACCGACCGCAAGCTGCGCCCCGGCATGTATGTGAATATCGACGTGCTGCTCCCGGAAAAGGATGGCGTGCTCGCCATTCCCGTATCCTCGATCAATTACGCGCCCTACGGCGACTCCGTTTACGTGGTGAAGCCCACCGCCGGCGGCCAGCCTGGCCCCGATGGCAAAGCTCCGCTTGAGGTCGAGCAGCGCATCGTGAAACTCGGCCCGAAGCGCGGCGACCAGGTCTCCGTTCTCTCCGGAATCAAGGATGGCGAGGAAGTGGTGACCTCCGGCGTCTTCAAGCTACGCCCCGGCGGCGCGGTGCAGGTAAACAACGCCGTGACCCCGGACAACAGCCTGACCCCGAAACCGAACGACACGTAACCGCCCGCTCGACCAAGGGACTATGAAATTTACCGACCTTTTCATTCGCCGCCCGGTTGTCGCGACCGTGCTCAGCTTGCTCATTCTCGTCGCGGGCCTTCAGTCGATCCGCAACCTGAATGTGCGGCAATATCCGCGCAGTGACATTGCCACGGTCACGGTAAAAACTTTCTTCGTCGGTGCCGCTGCGGACCTCGTGCGCGGCTTCATCACCACCCCGCTGGAGAAGGCAATCGCGAGCGCGGATGGCATCGACTACATCGAATCGCAGAGCGCCCAGGGCCTGAGCATCATCACCGTTCACCTCAAGCTGAACTACGACACGAATGCCGCGCTGACGCAGATCCAGTCGAAGCTCGCCCAGGTGCGCAACGATCTCCCGCCGGAGTCGCAGGCTCCGACCATTGAGCTGCAGATGAGCGACAGCCAGTACGCGATCATGTACATTAGCTTTGACTCGGATACGATGGACCCGAGCCAGGTGACCGATTACCTCACCCGCGTGGTACAGCCGAAGCTGACCGCGATCGGCGGCGTGCAGAAGGCCGACATCCTCGGCGCGCGCCTCTTCGCCATGCGTATCTGGCTAAAGAGCGACCGCATGGCGGCGCTGAACCTTTCGCCGTCACAGGTGCAGGCCGCTCTCGCAGCGAACAACTACCTCTCGGCCCTCGGCACAACGAAAGGCTCGATGACCCTCATCGACCTCATCGCCAATACCGACCTGCACACGCCGCAGGAATTCAGCCAGCTCGTGGTGCGCCAGCAGAATGGCGCGATCGTCCGCCTCAGCGATATCGCCGACGTGGAACTCGGCGCGGAAGACTACGACATGGACGTGCGCTTCAACGGCAAGAAGGCCGTCTTCATGGGCATCTGGGTCATGCCCACGGCCAACTCACTCGACGTGATCGACTCGGTCCGCGCCGCGATCCCGGATATCAAGAGGCAACTCCCCGCAGGGATGAAGATGGACGTGCCGTACGATGGCACCCGTTACATCCGCGACGCGTTGAAGGAAGTCATCCACACGCTTTCCGAGACGCTCCTCATCGTCGTCGTCGTCATCTTCCTCTTCCTCGGTTCGGTCCGCGCAGTGATCATCCCCGTGGTCGCCATCCCGATCTCACTGGTCGGGGCAGCGCTCATCATGCTGGCCTTCGGCTTCACGCTGAATCTGCTGACGCTGCTGGCCATCGTGCTCTCGGTCGGTCTGGTGGTCGACGATGCCATCGTGGTGGTGGAAAACGTCGAGCGACATTTGCACCTCGGCGAGCCTCCCTACATGGCGGCACTGAAAGCCGCCCGCGAACTCATCGGCCCGATCATCGCCATGACCATCACCCTCGCCGCGGTCTATGCACCGATCGGCATCCAGGGCGGTCTCACCGGCACGCTCTTCCGCGAGTTTGCCTTCACCCTCGCGGGCGCCGTGATCGTCTCGGGTGTCGTCGCGCTGACGCTCTCGCCCATGATGTCCTCGCAGCTCCTGCGCGCGGGCGACACGCACAAGGGCTTTGCCGGCTGGGTCAATCGCCGCTTCGAGGGCATCCGCCGCCGCTACATGCGCGTGCTGATGAATTCGCTCCGCTGGCGCCCGGTCACGCTCGTCCTCGCCGGCATTATCGTGCTCCTCATCCCGCCCTTCTACATGTTCAGCTTGAAGGAACTGGCGCCGAAGGAAGATCAGGGCGTGATCCTCGGTATCGTCAATGCCGCGCCGAACTCCACCATCGAGCAGACCGCGCGCTACACCGAGGCGGTCAATGCCGTCTTCCAGTCGATCCCGGAAAACCTTCACACCTTCCAGCTCACTCAGCCCTTCACCGGCTTCGGCGGCATGGGCTTGGTGGAGTGGAGCAAGCGCCATCGCACCGCGGAGCAAATCGTCGGCGAAGTCTTCGCCAAGACCTCGCACATCGGCGGCATCCAGGTCATCGCCACCACGCCGGAACCGCTCCCCGGCGGCAGCCAGTTCCCGGTCGAGTTCATCATCAACTCCACCTCCGAGCCGCGTGAGATCGTCGACTACGCAAACCAGCTCGTCGGCGCGGCCTTTGGCAGCCACAAGTTCATGTTCGCCGATACCGACCTGAAGTACGATAATCCCCGCACGGAAATCGTCTTCGATCGCGACAAGGTCGCCTTTCAAGGGCTGAACCTCAGCCGCGTCGGCGCAGATCTCTCGACCATGCTCGGCGGCAACTTCGTCAACCGCTTCGCCATCCAGGGGCGCAGCTACAAGGTCATCCCGCAGGTGAAGCGCAACGAGCGACTCAACCCCGACCAGCTCCAGAACTACTATGTGAGCGGGCCGAACGGACAACTCGTGCAGCTCTCGACCTTTGCCACGCTCAAGAACACCACGGAGCCGCGCACGTTGAACCGCTTCCAGCAGCTCAACTCCGCCAAGATCCAAGGTGTCAATCCGCCCGGCATCACGCTCGATCAATCGCTGAAGGCGCTGGAGGAAACGGCTGCGAAGATTCTGCCCAAGGGCTTCTCCATCGACTACGGGGGCACATCCCGCCAGCTCCGCACGGAAGGCAACTCGCTCACCACGACGATGATCTTTTCCATCATCCTCATCTTCCTTGTGCTGGCAGCACAGTTTGAGAGCTTCCGCGATCCGTTCATCATCCTGCTCGGGTCAGTGCCGCTGGCCATCTCCGGCGCGCTCATGTTCAGCTTCCTCGGCTTCACCACGCTGAATATCTACAGCCAGGTGGGGCTCATCACCCTCGTCGGCCTCGTGGCGAAGAATGGCATTCTCATCGTGGAATTTGCCAATCACCTTCAGGAGACCGGTCTGAACAAAGTGCAGGCCGTGACGGAAGCCGCCGGCACCCGTCTCCGCCCGATCCTCATGACCTCGGTCGCCACCGTGGCTGGCCACTTCCCGCTGGTCATCGCCAGCGGCCCTGGCGCTGCGGCGCGCAACAGCATCGGCATCATGCTCGTCAGCGGCATGGTCGCCGGCACCATCCTTACCCTCTTCGTCCTGCCTTCCATCTACGTCCTCGTCGCCCGCACCCGGCAAAAGGTGAAGCCCGAGGAGGATTGCAATGAAGTCCTCGACGAAGTGGCGTTGGAGCCGGCTGGGGTGTAGGGCCGGAGACCGACACCCTGCCCCGGCGTTCGGCCGTTCTCACGACTACCAAAGACGCGATATGCCTACGCTTGCGTTCTTGGAGTGCGGCTGTCCTCTGCCGCTTTGGGATTTTGCGTTCGAAAAGCGCCAGAGGACTGGCGCGCTCCAAAACGCTGCCGCGACACACACTACCCACCGGAGTCCGCGAACAGAGCCTACCCTGCGTTCGCGTAGATCGGCACTTTCGGTTCGCAGGAGACGACGTCGTCTCCCTGCCACGAAAGCTGGAATTTTCGGTGGCTGACGGGCATCTCTTCCGTAGTCTGCCGCGGTGGTAGATCGTGCTGCAGCGTGATGAGGCGGCCGGCCACGACATCCTTTCGCGCCAGCGTAAGGTAAGCGCCATCCCAGTTCACGGGCAGTGGTTGATCCCCTGCGGTCCACTGCAGCGAATCGCGAGGTGCCCACGCCGGCACGCGGACACGCAGCGCGCTGCTTTCCTTGGGCAACAGCGTGAGCGTGGCTTTTTGGTCGCGTGTGGCGGTTACTTTGATTGACGGCGCATCGCTGTCGAAGTGCAGGTTCACCGACACCTCACCCGCCGCGGTCGTGGTCACGATTTGCTCGTGGAAATCCGCCAGGGAATGCAGCACCGCCGCGAACACATCGAGGATGGCCCCGTAGCCAAAAGGATGCGCGTAGACACCCCAAGCGCCGTCACGGCGCGGCTGCTTCGCATCTACGATTTGCGACGGCAGCAGGCGGGCGCGGACGAGCCGTTCCACATCGTCGAGCAGGTCTGTCTGCCCAGCGCGGAGGGCCAGCCAGAGCGCGATCTGGGCGACATCGCCGCAGCTGGCGTGCTCACCCACGGGATCGCCCTCCGGCCCGTGAAAGCGGCTCTTGCCCTGATCGTGTGGCGTCCAGCCGGAATGGCTGATCGCACTGCCCCAAAGACCGCGGCGATAAGTGGCGGCCACGGCATCGACATAGTTCCCCTCTCCATGGCCCAGGCCGAAAAGGAGCAAGCCACGCAACGTGCCGCAATAGGAATGCGTGTGGCCCACGTGGGCCGGGTCGCGCAATTCCGCGAGAATCTCGCCGCTGGGATCGATCGATTGCCGGAAATGCACCTCGGCGAGCCGTTGCGCGAGAGTCTGGGCGGCAGCATAACCCGTCGCCTCGTGAAACCAGACGATGGCCTCGAGAGCCCGGCCGGTCGTCGCGGTGGCGTTGAACCATTCACCTGCGGGGGAACGCTGGATCATGAGCGGATCTTTGGTCAGCGGTCCGCCCGCGATGGTGGCCAGCTTTTCGTAGTCCATTTGACCATCCGCACCGAGGACACCGGCGACCGCATCGATCAACTTGCACCCTTGCTCGTAAGCCCAGTCGCTCTTCCGGTGGCGGAACAGCGCCGTGTAAGCCAGCAGAGTCTCCCGCAGGTTGTGCGGGTTTACCTTGATCTTCTCCGCCGGGCCGGGCAGGCGCGCCGTGTTCATGAGCAAGGCGGCCGGGTTATCGGTCAGAGTGCGCAGATTCTTCATCATCGCTGCCTCGGCCTGCTCGGGAATCCGCACGCCCGTGGCGGCCTCGTAACGCAACATGGCGTCCCACCAGCGACCTGTATCGTGGGCCACCTCGTAACCGCCAGTCGGCAGCCATTCTTCTTCTGGATTCAGCCAGGCCAGGCAGCATTTCGCCGCCCGATCCATGGAGACCCGAAGGGGGCCGCCGTTCACCGCTTCCGCCCCCCTCAACAGGTTACGATTGGAAAGAGAAACTGCCGACCACAGGGCCAGTTGCCTGAGAAACACACGGCGGGTGGGGGTAAAAGAGGTCATCCGGCAGTGGAAAAGCAATCTTCAAGCTGGTACTTCCCTTTACTGGGACCTACAAGCACAGGTTGACCGCGAGCCAGTTGCCCACCATAGTGCGCGGCTCTTTCCGCCATGCCCCAAACGCGCACCCGTAACTTCTGCATTATTGCTCACATCGATCACGGGAAGACTACGCTGTCTGACCGCCTGCTCGAGTTCACCGGCACCATCCAGAAGCGCGAGCAACAGGACCAGATGCTCGACTCGATGGATCTGGAGCGCGAGCGGGGCATCACCATCAAGGCTCACCCCATCGCCATGAATTACACGGCGAAGGATGGGATCACCTACAAGCTGAACCTGATGGACACCCCGGGCCACGTGGACTTCGCCTACGAAGTCTCCCGTTCGCTCGCCGCCTGCGAAGGGGCGCTGGTCATCGTCGACGCCGCGCAGGGCGTGGAAGCGCAGACCGTAGCCAATGTCCACCTCGCGAATACGCAAGGCCTGACCATCATCCCGGTCATCAACAAGATCGACCTGCCGAACTCCGACCTGCCCACCGTCAAGAAGCAGCTCGAGGAAATTCTCGCCATTCCCGCCGACGAAGCCCTGCTCGCCAGCGCCAAGGCCGGCATCGGCATCGAGGAAATCCTCGAGGCGATCGTTGCCCGCATCCCGCATCCGAAAGGCCACCCGACGCACAAGATGCGGGCGCTGGTCTTCGACTCCACTTTCGATACCTACCGCGGCGTAGTCACCTACGTGCGCGTGGTCGACGGCAGCATCAAGGCCGGCGATCCGGTGAAGATGATGGCGACCAACGGCACCTACGAGGTGAAGGAAGTCGGCCTCTTCAAGCCGCAGCAGCCGAAGTTTTTTGCCCAGCCGATCCTCAATGCCGGTGACGTCGGTTACGTCATCGCCAATATCAAGACGACGAGTGAAGTGAAAGTCGGCGACACGCTGACCAATGGTCGCACGCCCGCCGAGAAGCCACTTCCCGGTTTCCAGCTCGTCCAGCCGATGGTCTTCAGCGGCATTTACCCGATCAACACCGCCGACTTCGAGCATCTCAAGGCCGCCATGGCCAAGCTCCAGCTCAACGACGCCAGCTTCGTCTACCAGGCGGAGTCCAGCGTAGCTCTCGGCTTCGGCTTCCGCTGCGGCTTCCTCGGCCTGCTGCACATGGAGATCATCCAGGAACGTCTCCGCCGCGAGTACGACATGGATATCATCGCCACGTATCCGTCGGTTATTTACGAGGTGCAGAAGACCAATGGCGAATTACTGATGGTGGACAACCCCGAGTTCCTGCCCGACGCCAGCGTCATCCAGGAGATCCGCGAGCCGATCGTGAAGTGCTTCATCATGGTGCCGAATGAGTACATCTCCGGCCTCATGCAGCTCATCATGGACAAGCGCGGCACGCTCGAGCACACCGAGTCGCTCGATACCAAGCGCGTGATGCTCACAACCATCCTGCCGCTCAACGAAATCGTCGTCGATTTCAACGACAAGATTAAGTCCATTACCCGCGGCTACGGCTCCATGGATTACGAGCATGCCGGCCACCGTGTGGACAAATTGGTCAAGCTCGACATCCTTGTGAACGGCGAGCCCGTCGACGCCTTCAGCAGCATCGTCCATCGTGACAAAGCCGAGAGCCGCGGCCGCCAGCTCGCCGCCAAGCTCAAGGAAGTCATCCCCACGCA
>JBGGMZ010000251.1:0-20559 GCA_041287745.1 Chthoniobacter sp.
CGGCAAGCCGGTCGTCATCCTGCTGAACCAGATGGGCCCGCCGCAGGCATCGGAGCGCGAGCATGCGGAGATCGAGCGCTGGGTGACGACGAACCTCGGCTGGCGCATCGCCTGCAGCGAAAACGTCGAGATCGATTACCCTAGCGGCAACGACGACGCTCTCGAGCGTTTCGCCGCCGCTCTGCCGCAGGCTCCCGCCTGGCTCGTCGTCGTGCCGGCGCCGTTCACCGCTTTCGCTGCTTTCACCCAATTCCTCGCCCGCGTCACGAAGCTCGCCGAGCCCACGCCCAAGAGCGCGGGCTTCATCCTCGTCATCGCCCTCGACGCGCAGGGCAAACCGGCCACGCCCGATGCACAATGGGCACGCTACTGGAGCGATTTTCTGCGCGCGGAAACGACCGGCTGCGCGACACTGCACTACACTCCATGAGCACGAGCGATCTTCCGGTCATCGCCATTCTGGGCGACGTGAACCACGGGAAATCCTCCGTGGTCGCCACGCTCGCGGAGGATGATTCGGTAGGCATCGGCGCCTTTCCGACCACCACGCACTGCCAGCGTTTCCGCGTGCGCGACCTGCTGGAATTTGTGGACACACCGGGCTTTCAAAACGCCCGCGAGGCCTTGCGCGAATTGAAAGAAGCTGGCACGGCTTCGAGCCCGATTTCCGTCTTTCGCGAGTTCGTCACACGGCACAAGGACGACCGCTTTTTCATCCACGAGGTGCGCTTGCTCGAGCCCGTGCTGGAGGGTGCTGCGTTGCTCTATGTAGTCGATGTGTCCCAGCCGCTGGAGCCGCGCCACGAGTCGGAGACGGAAATCCTGCGGCTCACCGGCGCACCGCGTATCGCCCTGCTCAACCAGACTGGCGAACCGAAGCATCGCGCGGAATGGGAGGCGCGGCTGCGGCAGAACTTCAGCACGGTGATCGACTTCAACGCGCATTGCGCCGATTTCTCCAATCGTCTCGCGCTGCTGGAGGCGCTGGCGACGGTGGACCTCGCAGGCAAGGCGAAGCTGCGCAAGGCGGTGGAAGTGCTGCAGCGCGACCGCGATGACAAGCTCGACACCACGGCCCGCATCATCGTCGATCTACTCTCCGATCTGCTCACCTCCCGGCTGGTGGAGGCTATGCGCGACCCGCTGCGCGTCTCGGTGCAACGTCGCGAGATTGAAGAACGCTTTCGGGAAAAGCTGGTCTCGCGCGAACTGGAGGCACATCGGGAAATCGTCCGCACCTTCGCCCATCAGCGCGTGGACATCAGCGGCGGAGGCGCGCGGACCTGGCTCTCCGATGGACTTTTCGTGGAGCGCACCTGGTCGCTGCTCGGCTTGAGCGGCTGGCGCCTGCTGGCCGCAGGCGCGGGCGGCGGAGCGCTCGTCGGGGCAAAGATCGACCTGCTGTTTGGCGGCGCGACCTGGGGACTGGGAGCGGCGATCGGTGGCGCGTTGGGCGGTGGCGCGGCGCTGGCCGGCAGCCGCACTGCGCCCGGCTTCAAGGTGAACGTGCCCTTTTTCTCTCGCGCCGTGATCGGCACGGAATTGGTCGCGGGCCCGATCACGCACGACAATTTTCCCTGGATCATTCTCGATCGCGCGCTCGGCATCTTCGTCTCGGTCTCACACCGCGCCCATGCCCGACAGGATCGTGAGACACTCGACGCGGCCGCGCTGGCCGCACGGCTGCTCTCCACCAAAGCGGGCTCGGATCAAGCGCCGGACGAGCTGCGCAAGACGCTCGCCAAGGCATTTCGCGATATACGCAAGGAGCGTTTCACCGACGATCGGCGGGACGCCACCGTGAATGCCTTGCGCGAATGGCTGCGCGCTGTCTCGCAATAATGGCAATCAGCTAAATTCTTACCGGGCCGCATGTAGTGAAGTCTGGGAAAACTCGAACCATCGCGGCATCCTCCGGCAGCTTCAGATTCATGCGCAGCAGAACCCTCTTTTCGGCCTTCCATTCATTCGCCCTTGGCCCCTTGTGGCTGCATACCGCGCTCCTGACTGCCATCGTCATTTTAAGGCAGCCCGGTCACCTGCTCTCTCCTCAATTCTGGGCTGAAGACGGAGTTTGCTGGTTCCTGGAGGCTTACGACCACGGGGCGGCCTGCCTGCTCATGCCTCACTCGGGATATTTTCAGACGATTTCAAGAATCGGCGGCCTCCTGGCATCTCATCTCCCCCTCGTGATGGGACCCTCGGTGTTTTTTGTGATTTCACTGGCCGCCCAAGTCTCTCCCGCCGTCTATCTCCTCTCCCCGCTGGGAGCACCGATCAGCCCATCGAAAGAGAGCCGGGTCATCCTGGCCTATTTCTATTCGCTGCTTCCCAACTCATGGGAACTCCACGTCAATCTCACCAATGCCATGTCGCACCTGGCACTGCTGGGAGGGCTGCTGGTGATGGGAGCGGCGCCGAAAAGCAAAATGGGTGTCGGCAGTCAACTCGCCCTGCTGGCACTCATCGGGCTGAGCGGCCCTTACTGTTTGCTCTTAGCTCCGATTGCTCTCTGGCAATGGTGGAAAATGAAGGACCGGATGTCCCTGGCCAACGCCACGGTGATCTCCCTCACTGCGACGATTCAGGGGATTTCTCTATTCCTATCCATGCACGCCAACCGGTCGACGGCACCGCTGGGAGCGAGCGTGCCGGCACTGGCCAGAATCCTATCAGGAGAAATCGTGATGGGCTCGCTGCTCGGGGCAAGGATCACATCCAGACTGATTCAGCTCCCTTTTTGGAAAGTGGACTGGATCCCCTGCTTGATCGCCTTTGTCGCCCTCGCCATTACGTGGGTAGCCCTCAAGACTGGGCCGGATTCTTTCCGAAAATTTGCGGCGTTCAGCGCGCTGCTGCTGTCAGCCGCCTTGATTTCGCCGCAAGTCACCGAGACCACCCCACAATGGGAGGCCATGGGCTTCGTGATGACAGGAACCCGTTATTTTTTAATGCCGATGCTCGCCTGGTTCGCCGGGCTGCTCGTGATGAGTCAGAACGCTCATCGAGCCCTTCGCTACCTCGCCGTGACCCTCATGAGCGTCGCCAGCATCGGGATCGTGAGCGACTGGACCTGCCCGCGTTTTGAGCACCACGACGAGTTCATGGCACAAGCCCGCATATTCGACAGCTCCCCGGCGGGCACGGAGGTCGACCTCCCCATCAATCCCAATGGATGGGTGCTGCACCTGAGAAAACATTGAGGCGACTGGGGACGAGGTTGCCCTGCGCGGGACGCGCGATCGCCATTCAGTTTAGAATGGTGACGCTCAATACTTCTCCGCCACGAATTTCCGCCCCTTCAACGTGGCTTCGTCGTCGTAGGCGTGCTTCATCTCGCGGTCGGGGAGCTTTACCTTTTCGTGCTTCAGTTTCTTGTACGGAATGAGCCCGAGGATGTGGTTCAGGCAATTCAGGCGCGCGCGTTTCTTGTCATCGGAACGCAGGATGTACCAGGGCGCGTGCTTCGAGTCGGTGGCCTTGAGCATCAAGTCGCGGGCGTGCGAATACTCGTACCACTTGGTGCGCGAGGGCAGATCCATCGGGCTCAGTTTCCACTGACGGAGCGGATCCGTCATCCGCGCCTCAAAGCGGCGTCTCTGCTCCTTGTCGCTCGACTCCAGCCAGATTTTGATGAGCTGGATACCGCCGTCCACGATGTATTTCTCGACCTCGGGACACAGTTCCAGAAAGCGGGCGTGCTGCTCCTTGCTGCAGAAGCCCATCACATACTCCACGCCCGCGCGATTGTACCAGCTGCGGTCGAAGATGACGACCTCACCTGCCGCCGGAAAATGCGCCATGTAACGCTGCATGTACATCTGCGACTTCTCGCGATCGGATGGCGCCGGCAACGCGACCGTGCGAAACGAGCGAGGGCTGACCCGCTCGGTCAGCGCGCGAATGGTGCCACCCTTGCCCGCGGCGTCACGGCCCTCGAAGACGATGATCACGCGCAGGCCCTTGTGTTTCACCCACTCCTGGAGATGGCACATCTCGGCCTGAAGCTTCCGCAGCTCCTTCATGTATTCCTTGTTGTTCAGCTTTTCGGGCTCCGGGTCTTTAGCTTTGTCTTTTTTCATAATGTGGCGGTGTGGGACTCGATCATGAGTCGGTCGGTTCTGGCGCCTTGGCGCCGCCTCGGAACTCGTCGACGAATTCTGATTGCACCTCCACTTTTGGTCGATTTCTGCCCGGCCGGAAATAGGACGTTAGTCTCATCTCCCCACCGGGAGGAACGAGGCCGAATTGGAACTACTCGTCCTGTTTTTGGCTGCAAGTATGGACAGCATTTCCATCCAACACGCCTTAGGCTCCGCATGTTGCACCTCCGGCGATCGCCATTCAGTTCAGAATGGCGACCCTAACGGGATTCGAACCCGTGTTACTCCCGTGAAAGGGGAGTGTCCTAGGCCACTGGACGATAGGGTCTTTTCTTGGAAAAGAGCCCGGGAATCTGGCGGGCCGGTCCCAGTCTTGCAAGCACATTCTCACAACCTTTTTTCAGGGCCATTTTATCAATCGGACACGCCAAAGGGGCCCCTTGCTCTCCACTTCTGCGCTGCGAGTCGCTTAATTGCCCCGCGCCTTCAGTCCCAGGGCCTTGATCCGCGAGGCGAGGGTGGTCGGCTTCATGCCGAGCAATTCCGCCGCGCCGCCGGGACCGAAGACCTTCCCGCCAGTTTGCTCAAGAGCGGCAGTGATGTTGGCCGCTTCGCGTTGTCTCAGCTCCGCGCGTGTGACCACCACCGCGGCGCTCGCGGCCGCATTCGCGGAAGCCGGCGCAAGATCGGACAGGGCACGCATGGACGAGACTCCGCGCGGCACGGGCGTGGCGAAGCCAAGTCCGAGGTGATCGACTTGCAGCGGGCTGCCTTGGCTGAGGATGACGGCGCGCTCGAGCACATTTTGCAATTCCCGCACGTTGCCCGGCCAGGAATGCTGCTCGAGCAGGCGGAGCATGGGCGCGGTGACTTTCGGCGCGCGGCTGTTCAAGCGGCGGGCGGCGGTCTTGATGAAATGCGCGGCGAGCTCGGCGAGATCTTCGGGTCGTTCGCGCAAGGGCGGGTTATCGATCGGGAAGACGCTGAGCCGATAGAAGAGGTCCTGGCGGAACCGGCCGGCGGCGACTTCCGCTTTTAAATCGCGATTCGTGGCGGCAATGATCCGGGTATTGACCTTGCGGGTGCGAGTGTCACCGACGCGTTCGATCTCCTGTTCCTGCAACGCACGCAGAAGTTTCGCCTGCATGGGCAGGGGCACTTCGCCGATTTCGTCGAGGAAAAGCGTGCCGCCATTGGCGAGTTCGAAGCGCCCGGGCTTGTCGCGCAAGGCGCCGGTGAAGGCCCCCTTTACGTGGCCAAAAAATTCGCTCTCGAAAAGAGGCTCAGGAACGGCCCCGCAATTGACCTTCACCATCGGCCGGTCGTGGCGCGGGCTGCGCTCGTGGATGGCGCGGGCGACGAGTTCCTTGCCCGTGCCACTCTCGCCGGTGATCAGCACCGTGGCGTCGGTAGGGGCGACGAGGTCGATCTGCTGCAGGATCTTTTTCACCGGGGCGCTGCCGCCCACGATGTCGCCCGGTCCGTGGACCGCGCTCACTTCCTCGCGCAGGTAGCTGTTTTCCTCCTCGAGCCGTTGCTTGAGAAACTCGATCTCCTCGAAGGCGTTTGCATTTGCGATGCTGACCGCCGCGTGGTCGGCAAAGATGCGCAGCCATTCGAAATCTGGATCGCCCAGCACGGCGCGGTCGAAGATGGCGAGAACGCCAAGCGTTTCGCCACGGAAGAGGAGCGGCTGCGCGGCAAAAGTGTGGATGCCCTCAGCGGCAAACCATTCGCGGTCGGCGATCCAATCCTCATCCCCGTGCACGCCGGGCAGGAGCATGGGCTGCCCGCTCGCCGCGACGCGCCCGACCTTGCGCACGCCGAGCGGAAAACGGCGAAAGGCGCCATCGACGCGGGTGAAATCATGGGAGGGACTCGAGGAATTCCCGGCGCTGGCCACGAGATGGAGGCAGCGCGATTGGTCCGGGCATTCCTCCCGGAAGCGGCAGGTGGCGCAGAGGTCACCCATTTTCACCAGCCAGATGCGGGCCAGCGCGATATTTGGGCAGGCGGCGATGCCGCTGACGATCGAGCGAAGGACTTCATCCAGGGTACGCCCTTCGGCCATGGAGACCATCACCTTGGGGAAGTCGACGCAGTTCACGGTTGAGACGCTATGAACATTCGTATTCGGCGCAACGACAAATCGTTCTTTACGATTTATCGTAGCGACGTCCGCGGGGCTGTGTGACTGCATTTCCTCTGTAAAAGCACCCTTTCCTCTCTGTGGCACGCGAACTGTAATAATAGCTCTCGAAATTCACCTTCCTATGCAAAACGACCCAGGCCATATCATTCAAATCGTCTTCGCTGCACTGTTCCTGGGCGTGCTGGGGATCGGCGGTTACGTCATCGCGAATTTCAACCGCTTCTTCGGCCCTGATCCGAATATCCCGAGCGAAACCAGCAGCGGGCGCACCTATACCAAGGTGCAAATCATCCTCGTGTGGCTCCATGCGGTGGCCATTACCGGCGCCCTGGCGTTTCTCCTCCACTGAAATGCGGAATCGCTCCTCTCAATCTCACCACTCAATGCCATGAACCGCCTGTATCAAGTCGACCCTGCCGGAGCCACTGGCAAGACCCAGGAACTCTTTCAGACCGTGCAAGCGCGATTGGGCAAGATCCCGAATCTGATGCGCGTCTTTGCCAATTCGCCGGCCGCCCTGGAGGCCTATGTGAATTTCAGCGGCGCCCTGGCTCGCGGTGTGTTGCCCTTGAAGTTGCGCGAATCCATCGCGCTGGCGGTGAGCGAGATCAACGGGTGCGGCTATTGCCTGAGCGCGCATACGCTGAGCAGTGGAAGGGCCGGCTTGAGCCAGGAAGACATCCTCGCCGCGCGCCGTTCCACGGCCGCCGACAACAAAACGGACGCCGCACTCAAGCTCGCTCGCGCCATTGCTCTGCAACGCGGGCATATCGCCAACGAGGATCTGCAGAACGCCCGTGCCGCGGGCCTGAACGATGCGGAGATCGTGGAAGTGATCCAGCACGTAGCGCTCAATACCCTGACCAACTTTACCAACAACGTGGCGAAGACCGTGCTCGATTTTCCGGAGGTAAAACCGGGCGAGCTCGAATCCCATCCCGCCGCCGCGTAAGACAACACCTGCGAATCGGAAGATCAGAAACCAGAACGCCTTTGCCATGACGCCCACTCCACGCCACCCACTCCCACCCTTCACTCTCGAGACTGCACGCCAAAAAGTGCAGATGGCCGAGGACGCCTGGAACACCCGCGACGCAGAGCGGGTGGCCGGCGCCTACACGCCGGATACTGAGTGGCGTAATCGCGCTGAATTTCTACGCGGCCGCGAGGAAGTCGTCACCTTTCTCCGCCGCAAATGGGTGAAGGAACACGACTATCGCCTGCGGAAAACGCTCTGGGCCTTTACGGAAAATCGCATCGCAGTACGCTTTGAATACGAGTGGCACGACGAGGCCGGCCAATGGTGGCGCAGCCATGGCAATGAGAACTGGGAGTTCGATGAATACGGCTACATGGCCCGCCGCTTCGCGAGCATCAACGACCAGCCCATCGCGGAGAGTGAACGGAAATTCCGCTGGGAGCGCCCCTAAGAGCGGACCAGCAGGCTGACCACCGGCGGCTCTCAACCCTCAACCCTCAACTATCAACTTCCCTATGGCCGCCAAATTCATGCAGATGGCGCTAACGCCAGCGGTTCAGGCCGCGCAGGACCACTACTTTGGCCGGCATCACGTCATGGAGGGTGCCCCGGTACGCGACGCTCTCACGGAGGACGAAGCCGCCTTCATCGCCACGCGCGACTCCTTCTACATGGCCACCACCAATTCCGATGGCTGGCCCTACATCCAGCATCGCGGCGGACCGGCGGGATTTCTGAAAGTGCTCGGTCCAAACCTGCTCGGCTTCGCCGATTTAAAAGGGAATCGCCAGCTTCTGAGCACCGGCAATGTCGATGGCGACGACCGGGTCGCGCTCTTCCTCATGGATTATCCCCATCAGGAGCGGCTCAAGCTTCTGGGCCACGCACGGGTCCTCGATGCTCGCGAGCATGGCGACCTCGCCGCTCAACTCAGTCCGGCCCCGGAGTTGCGCAGCCGCATTGAGCGGCTTTTCCTCATCGACGTCGTGAGCTTCGACTGGAATTGCCCGCAATATATTACCCCGCGCTACACGGAGGCCGAGATCGCGGCAGTGATTGACCCGCTCAAAGCCCGTATCGCCGAGCTGGAAGCTCAGGTCGAGTCAGGGAAGAAGTAGGTGGGGGCGTCAGATAGTTTTCACAAACTGAAACTGGCTGTCCTAAACGGGTTGGGGCATTCGTCATGGGTTTGAAGAGCGCACCGATCGCTTCACCGACGATTCTGTGGATTGCTCTCCGAAACCACCAAACCAGATCCACCTCAAAAACGTCACCGTTATGCCGAATACTGCCTTGGAACCCTATCTCTTCTTCAATGGCCGCTCCGATGAGGCCATCGCCTTCTACCAAACCGCCCTCAATGCCGAGATCGTCATGCGCATGACCTACAAAGAGAGCCCCGAGAAAAGCCAGATGCCCCTGCCGCCCGGCTGGGAGGAAAAAGTGATGCACGCCAACATCAAGATCGGCAGCGCCAATATGCTGCTCTCCGATGGCTGCGGCGAACCCCAGAAGTTCGAGGGTTTCTCACTCGCACTCACGTTCAATGACGACGCGGAAGCCAAACGCGCCTACGACGCGCTGGTCGAAGGCGGCGAAGTCAACATGCCCCTCATGAAGACCTTTTTCGCCACATCCTTCGGCATGCTCCGCGACCGCTTCGGCGTGAACTGGATGCTGATGGTGCCGGCGGCGCGATAAGCCGGCCGGCCTGCGCCGATACGCTACAAAAAATGCGGGGCGCGTGTCCTTACGTGCCGGGATGACGCTGCGAGGCGCTCACTTTCCCGGTTCGTAAAAGGCACGCGCCCTTCATTTTGCACGCCCTTCTTTTCTTCGTGCCTTCGTGTCTTCGCGGTTAAAAAAAACTCATCCCCACCAGACAACGGAAGCCGCTAGGAAAAATCGCCGTCCGCGGTATTCTTGATACTCCGCATTCCCCGCCAGCCCCTCTCCCATGAAACTTCTTCGCCTCTCGCTTGCCGTCCTTGCCCTTGCGTTTGTCACCACTGTCTCCGCCACGCATGCGGAGGACAATGTGCACGATCTTCAGATCGGTGAAGCGGCGCCGGATTTTTCGTTGCCGGGGATCGATGGCAAGACGCACACCCTGGCGGAATACAAGGGCGCGAAGTTGTTCATGGTCGCATTCCTCTCGAATCATTGCCCGTCCTCGCACGCCATCGAGGCGCGGCTGCTGAAGCTGCTCGCGGATACCAAAGGCAAGGGCCTGACCTTCATCGCCATCAATCCAAACAACCCGAATGGCCTGAGCATCGATGAACTCGGCTACTCGAAATACAACGACAGCTTTGAGGACATGCAGAAGTATGCGAAGGACCAGCACTTCGATTTCCCCTATCTCTACGATGGCGAGAAGCAGGTGGTGGCCCACGCCTACGGCTGCCTGGCCACGCCGCACATCTTCATCTTCGATGCCGACCAGAAGCTGCGCTACAAGGGACGCTTCGACGACTCGCAGTACGAAGATCCGGCCACGGTGAAGTCGAATGACGCGCGTGATGCCGTGGAGGCATTGCTCGCCGGCAAGGAAGTGCCGGTGGCCACCACCAAGCCGCACGGCTGCTCCACGAAGTGGAATGGCAAAAGCGGCGGCATCGCGCAGAAGATGGAGAAGTGGGACAAGACGCCGGTCGACGTGGAAGCGATCGACACGAATGGCGTCGCTGCCCTGCGCAAGAACGGCACCGGCAAGGTGCGCCTCTTCAATGTGTGGGCGACGTGGTGCGGACCGTGCGTGGCAGAGTTTCCGGAGCTGGTGACCACCGCGCGGAAGTTCGACCTGCGTGACTTTGAGTTCATCACCATCAGCACCGACAGCGCGAAGGACACGGACAAGGTGAAGGCCTTTCTCGAGAAACGCGGTGCGGGTCTTTCCGATCGCGCGCGCAAGGCGGTGAAAGCCGAGGGTCGCACCACCAACAGCTACCTCTACAGCGGCACGAGCCCGGATGACTTGATGAAGCAACTCGATCCCGAGTGGCCCGGCTCGATCCCCCACACCGTGCTGGTCGGCCCGGATGGCAGCATCGTCTGGCGGCACAATGGCCCGGTCGACGGCGAGGAATTGCGCGCCAAGGTGCTGGAAGTGATGGGGCCGTTCTACAAGCCTGAGACGCACTGAACCGCCGCCGATGCGCCGAGCCGACGAATTCTCAAAGCGCAATCTGCCGACGCTTGCGTTTTGGAGTGCGGCGGTGCTCCGCCGCTTTTCGAGAGCCGACACCCAAAGCGGTGCAGCAGCACCGCACTCCAAAACGCGGCGCGACATGTATCGCCCGGCGTAATTCGAAACCACGCTTTACTTCGCTGCAGGTAGCCCCGCCGTAAACTCCCGCACGACCTGCAACATCTCCTCCGGTCGCTCGCGGTGGATCTGATGGCTCGCGCCGAAAAAATGGGCGCTGCGGCAATTTCCGATGCTGCGTAGGGCGAGCTCTACATCGTCATCCATCAGCGCACCGCCCCCCTTCGGATCGGCCTGTAGCAATAGGACCGGGCAACGAATGCGGGCGAAGACGTTCGCCATGTCGTAACCCTCGAGCCAGCGCCCCAAGGTCACCGGTGTCAGGACCTCCGGATCGAGCTGCGCGACACATTCGGCACTCCATCGCAGCGAGTTACGACCGCGCAAATCGCCGAGACGCCGAAAACCAACCCCAGTCACGGGCAGGCGAATCTCCGCCAGCGCGTCCGCCAATTCCTCGATCGTGCCCCTACACCGCACGACTGCTTGCATCCCCACAAATTGCGCCTGCCACGCCGTGCCATGAATGCGCACGCCCATCGTATGAAACGGCGGATCTTCCAGCACGACCGCGCGAACCTGTTCCGGCAACTCCGCCGCCACGGCCGCGGCAGTCATGGCGCCGAGGGAATGTCCGATGATTACCACCGGTGCAGCGATCTCCTGACGAATGAAGTGCACCGCATCCGCCACGTAATCCATCACGAGATAGCTCTCCGCCCGCCCCGAGCCGCCGTGCCCGCGCTGATCCAGCGCGAAGATGCGCCAGTCGCTCGCCAGCTCTGGAAAGAGGCCCTCCCAGTCGTTCCCGCAGCGCGTGACACCATGAAGCAACAACAACGCGGGGCCACTCCCCTCGCCCGCCATGTAGCGGAGCGCGGGCGTATGACCACAAACTCGTGTCTCGAAGTTCACTTCTCGCGTTTGACCACGGTGGGAAAGGGCTTCGCCATTTGCCCCGCCTTGACGACGCCACCCTGCATCACCGCGATGAATTTCTGGCGATTCTCCAGCAGCGAAATATCCGCCACGACATCGCCATCCACCACCAGCACATCCGCCAGCTTGCCTTTCTCCAGCGTGCCAAATTCAGCGCCGCGTCCCATGATCTCCGCGCCGGTCTTCGTCGCGCAGGTGATGACCTCCAGCGGAGTAAGACCCACATCTTTCACAAAGAACGTGAGCTCCCGCGCGTAGTCGCCGTGCGGATTCCAGCCGAAGCCATAGTCCCCACCCATGCCCAGCCGGCCGCCCGCGCGCAGGATGCGCCGTGCGCTCTCGCTGCCGCCATCGAGCGTCTCCTGGTGACCATCGATTACGACCTGTGGAAGGCCAAACTCCGGCCCGTGCTCGATGCTCGCTTTTTCAAAGTAGAGCGCCGGGACGCATGGCACATCGCGCTCGAGGAGCAGGTCCATGGCTTCGTCGTCCATGAAGGTGCCGTGCTCGATCGCGTCGTAACCGGCACGCAGCGCATTCTTGATTCCCTGCGTGGCGCGACAGTGGCCGGTGACCTTGAGTTTGTGATTGTGGGCCGTGGCGACCACCGCGTGCATTTCCTCGAAGGTCATGCACAGCGTATGATGGTCATTAATATCCGGTGAAGCGGCATCGCCAGTGGGATACGTCTTCACCCACTGGATGCCATCCTTCACCAGCGCACGCACTGCTTTGCGCGCGTCTTCCTGCCCGTTGATGATGAAGACCAGACCCTCCATGCCGATCTTGCGAAACTCGGGGTTCCAATCCATGAGCCCGCCAGCGGAGCAAATCTCCCGTCCGCTCGCCGAAAGACGCGGTCCCGCGATGAGGTCCCCCTCGATCGCCTTCTTCAGCCACACATCGACATTGAACAGGCACCCGCCGGAGCGCGCTGCGGTGTAACCGCACTCCAGCGCGAGCCGCGTATTCACCGAGGCGAGCAGCGAGACGTACTCGACGGGATACTTGATATCGAGGTCCTCCAGCGCCGCGATGTTGAAATAGGTGGCGTGAAAGTGCGCCTCGACCAACCCAGGCATAATGGTCCCACCGCGCGCATCGATCTTCACCGCATCCGGCGGCACGTCGGGCGCACCTGCTTTGGGACCGGCATAGGAAATCCTGCCGTCGCGAATGAGAAGCGTCGCATCAGCGATGGCCGGCTTGCCGGTGCCGTCGATGAGCTGACCGTTGGAAATGAGCGTGGTGCCTGTCGCTGTTTTCATGTTCGGGGGAGTCGCTCAGTTGACTATTTCACCGGCGGAGCGAAGACCGGCTTGGGGCCGCCGGAGCCCGGTTGGGTGAGTTCCTTTTTGCACCACTCCAGCCCGTGCAAATAGTTGCCCAGCGTCACCTCGGCATCGCCGCCTTGCTCGGCGATAAGGCCGATCGGCCCATGCCAGCCGCTGTCCACGATCACCTTGAGCATCCCCAGCTCGAATTCACCCTGCGATGGCGGCATGATCTTGTGTTCCCCGTCTTTCACCATGCCCGTCACATTCACCGCGACGACGTAGGGCTGGATGCGTTTCCAGATCGCAGGGAAATCCGCGATGTCCTCGTGCCCATGGCTGAAGTTGTAGACGATGCCGACGTCCGTCACGCCGAGTTGTTTCAGGCGTTCGATGATTGCCACCTCGTTGTCCACGACTCCGAACCAGCGGTTGTGGTTGTAGAGCTCCACCTTGCAGCTAAAAGGCTTCGCCAACTCCACGATCTGGCGGATGCGCTCTGCCTCCTGCTCCACTCGCGCCTGCTGCTCTTCCGGCGACTTGGTGGCTTCGCCGCCGCCCGTGACCCAGAGCTGCGGATGCACGTCATGGCGCTTGAAAGTCTCCAGCGTGGACAGCAGCACCGGGTCACGCGCCGAACCCGGCGACCACCAGCCCAGTAGCTCTATATGATGCTTCCTCAGCGCATCGATCTCGGCATCGAATGTCGGGATATCCTTCGCCCGCCAGTCGTAGACGAAGTGCTGGAAGCCGAGCTTCTCCAGCATCTCCGCACGCTCCTCCGGGCCGCGATGTTTCGCATCGAATGGCACCGCGCACCACGCGTGCAAATTGGCGGGGGCAAAGAGTTCGTCCGGCGAGACCGCGCGCAGCGACGCAACCGCGAGGAATGGCAATAGGAGGAGGGGGAACTTGCTCATGCTGCCACTAAACCACAATTGCCTCGACCTCGATTGAAACCGCGCGACAGTTTTGTGGATGCGCGCGCCAAAGCATTCCAGCTTACAACGCCAGAAAAAGACTCTCTCCACGAAGCCATCACCTGCCTTTGTCCGGACATTTTTCGCCCAACTTGGCACCGAGTGCGGGCTGCGCCTTTTCGATGCGCTCCCCGATACCCGCTTCTTCGTCAAGGACGCGCGCGGTGTTTACATGCACGCCAGTCGCGTGATGCATCTGGCGCATGGAATCGATGACCCGCGCGGTATCATCGGCCTCACGGATCACGATTTCATTCCCGCCTATCTCGCGGACCACTACACACGCGACGATCGCGAGGTGCTGGCCGGCCAGGAGATCTGGGGCCGCGTGGAAATGGTAATGCGGCACCCGGGGTGCGCCGACTGGTATTCGACTTCCAAGATTCCACTACGCGACAAGCGCGGGCGCATCGTCGGGCTTGCCGGAGTCTCGCGCGATCTCCGGCAGGCCGCTCAATTCGCCACGCCGTTCAACGAGCTCTCACCCGTGCTCGATTTCATCCGCGAGCATTTCGCCGAGCCGATGGAGATCGCCACCCTGGCCCGGCTGGCCGGCATGTCCGCCCGCAGCTTCCAGCGCCATTTCAAGGAAGCGTTTCACATCACGCCCACGGCTTACCTGCGCCAGTTCCGCGTCGGCAAAGCCTGCCAGATGTTAATCGAGACGGACGCCACCATCACTACCATCGCCCTCGAGTCGGGCTTCTGCGATCACAGCCACCTCGTGCGCGAATTCACCAAGCTCATGCACACCTCGCCCGGCGCCTACCGCAAACGTTACCGAGGTGGGTGAGGCGCTAACAACGCCAGCCTCGACGACAGGATCTTCGCGATGGCTTCATTACCCGCGACATCGGGATGCACCCCGTCCTTGGTCAGGCTCGTGTCCGGGATGGCTCCATAAAGAGTCACGAACCCGCCATTCAGCTCCTTGGCGAGCCCTTCAAATGCGGCGCCGAGTTCACGCAACTTCGCGTCGCGCTGGTCCGCAATCGGCTTCGTAGGCCCCAGCGCATCCTTGCGAATGTTCGGCGGCCCGACGAGCCACACCGCGAGATCCTGCCCATATTGGCCGCGCGCCTTCGTCACCATCGCGCGCACATTCGCGACGGCCTTCGGCACACATTGATCCGTGATATCGCGCGAGTCGTTCGTGCCGAGGGCGATGACCAGCGCATCCGCTTTCGGCCTCCGCTGGAGCATCGCTTCGAACTCCTTCACCGAATCGGTGGGCCGCCCGCCTTTGCCTTCGTTGATCATCTGGAGGCGCCCATTCGATTGAGCTTCGACCTGGCGCACCCACACCTGCGCCTGCTGCTCCTTGGGCAGTGCGCTCCCCGCCGTGATGGAATCGCCGAACACAATGACGACCAGCGGCTCTGCCGCGCGAAGTGGCGGGATCGCCAGCAAGCCAAGGCCGATCACGAACAGCCGAGAGAAAAACGTCTTCATTGAGCGGGTGCGTTGAGGTGAATGAATTCGCTGGAAACCGTCACCGGACGATCGTCCGATGCGACCACGAACCAATCTGAACCGGGCACCACTTCGGCCGGAAAGCGGACCTCGTAATGGCCATCGGTGAGCGCGGTCGCGGGCAGCGCCGTCCACACGCGCTTCATCCAATCCGTGCTGGGCGCGCTCCAATAAATTTCCGCCTTGGTGATCGGTTGTGGTGCGGCGATCCGGAAGCGAGCCACTCGGAGATCTTCTCTCTTCTCCACAGTCACGACGGGCAGAGGCTGTCCTTTGCCGTTGAGGTAGAAATCAAAGTAAGGCACTTCCATCGCCAGCCAGTTGGCTTTGTTGCCACTGGGCGTGGGGAAAGGCTGGAAGGGTGTCGGCACGAAGGGTTCGGTGGACGCCTTCGGGAAAACGGTGCCGCCGGGCAGCGGGACCTTGTGATTCGCATTCGGCGCGAAGAGGTGGTTCTTCGTGCCGGGAATGACGTCGAGTGTGGCCTGCACGGCAGGCGGCCAGAAAAAGAAATCGTTAGCCGCACCCGCGGTGAAGAAGGCGGCCTTGATACCCGGCGCGCGCCGGCCAGCGTCGAGATCACGCAGCCAGCGTTCACGTTCCTCGGGCTCCATCTTCAGCAATGTCGGCTGCTGCGAGCTGTATTCGTAAAAGCCGCAGCCGAAGACCGCGAAGCCGGCGCGCACCTGATCGCCCGCGAGGCCGCACACCATGGTGGTCATGTAGCCGCCCCAAGAGATACCCACGACACCGATCCGCTTCGTATCCACATCCGGCTGGGCACGCAGGAGGTAGAGTGATTGCATAGCCGAGAGCACCGCGTCGAAGAGCAGGCTGGCCGTGGCGTCGGGAGAGGCAACGTAACGACCCTCACCGTACTTCAGCGCATTCCAGCGACCTTTGGTTTCAGTGAGCTTTTGCGGATTGGCGATACCCGGCAAATCCGGCGCCACGGAAACGTAGCCCCGTTGCGCCCAGGCGATCGCCTTTTCGACTTCCGCATTCCCGCCGCCGCCGTGCAGCACGAGCATGCCCGGATGCGGCCCCGGCGTCTTCGGCGTGGCGATGACCGCGAAGATCTCTGAGTTCTCCCGCGAGCGAAACACCACCCGCCGCACCGTGACTCCTTCCGGCGATGCTGCGCTGTCCGGCACCTCGCGCAAGATCTCCGGCGCGCGGCCCGTAAGATAAGGGGCAAAGGGATCGGCCTGCTCCGGCGCCGCCAGCAAAGGTGACGCAGAGAGAGCCAGGACAGCGAGAGCGACGAACACGTGGGGGCGCATGGAGAGGGAAGTTTGTAGCGAAAGCGATGGTCACTAGGAAACCCCTTCCTGGATGGATTCTTATAAGTATCGGTGAAACCGAGATCATTCGGTTAGCCGGTTCTCCCCATGAACGCTCCCCAACAGTTCACCCGACGTTCCGTCCTCAAAACATCCGGCCTCGCACTGCTCGCCGGCAGCGCGCTCGCCTCCACTGCGCCCGCGCCTCGCAAGCGCGTGATCGTGGCCGGCGGCGGTATCGGCGGCCTGTGCTGTGCTTACGAGCTCATGGAGCGCGGGCACAACGTGACCTTGCTGGAAGCTTCGCGCCGCACGGGTGGGCATGTGAAGACGATCCGCGATCCCTTGCCGGACGGACTCTACGCCGACGTCGGTGCGGAGCACTTCACCAAACCGGGCTACGAACAGTACTGGCGCTATGTGCAGAAATTCGACCTGCCGTATCTACCGTGGAAACGGCGACAGGACATGTACCGGAAGATCGATGGCAAATGGTACACCGAGCAGCAGCTTGCCGATCGCGCCACCGTGGCCAGCTTTGGGTTCAACGCGCGCGAGATCGATCACATCCTCGCCCATGGCTGGACCGATCTGAGCACGCTCTACTTCGCCCCCTATCTCGCGAAGTTCACCGACGAGTTTCAACCCTTCGGCATCGGGCTCGATCATCTCGACAGCGTGCTCCTCGGCGACCTGCTCGCGCAGGATGGCGCCTCCGACGCCGCCATCCGCTTCATCGCTGGCGGACGCCGCAGCACACCCGACAGACCCGCGACCAACAGCGATGTCTCCGCGCTCTTTCGCCTTTGGCAGGCCGCCATCGGCAAGCTACGAGGGCTGCCGACTTTTTCCCGCAATGTCTTTCATCTTAAGGGCGGCAACCAGCTCCTGCCCGATACTTTCGCCGCGAAGCTCGGCGATCGCGTGCGCAAGAATTGCCCCGTGAACGCAATCGAGCACAGCGCCACCGGCGTGCGCGTGGAATTCGAAGAAGGCGGCGCGAAGAAACAGCTCGCCGCCGATTACCTCGTGGTGTGCCTGTCGCCGCTGCTGCTCAATGCGATCAAAGTAACGCCCGAATGGCCGGCCGAAAAAGCCTACGCCATCGCGAACGTGACCATCGGCATGCAGTCCCGCGTGCTCTTGCAGGCTAAGACGCCTTTCTGGAAAGGCGATGTGCCGAGCATCAATCTCGAGACGGGCGACTCCAAAATGGTGCTCGTCTACCAAACGGCCGATGACGTCCCGGGCGAGCGTTGCGTGCTCATGGGCAGCGGAGCCCCGGTGGAAACGCCGGAGGAAGCGCTCGCCGCGTTTCGCAAATTCTATCCGGGCAAAGCGCAGGACACGATCGAGCAATGCATCGTGCACCAATGGTGGAAGGAAGAACCCACCTGCTTCGGCTGCGAGCGGCTGTCCTTCCGCCTCGGCGAGTTGCCCAAGATGTGGCCGCACATCGGCTCACCGGTCGGCCGCATCCACTTCGCCGGTGCGGCCTACGACAACATGCCGCACGGAATGGACGCCGCGACACGAACGGCGAATCGCGTGGCGGAGGCGATCCACACCGCAGCGTGAACGGAAAACGGCCCTGCGTTTCTCCGGTCGACTACGCCTTCCGCACGCGCACCGCGAAGCACTTGTAGGCTTGCTGGCCGGACAGATTATCGAAGTAGCGGTCGTCGAGCAGCGTGTTGGCTGTTTCGTAACGTGGCAGGCCAAACTCGTCGCCCATCGCCTGCGCAGGACCGAAGCTGTTCGGAATGAAGATGGTGTCTTCACGGATGCCTTCCCAAATAGTGGCGGTGCCGGTGATCGCGCCGCGTGGACTCTCGATGATGATCTTGTCGCCGTGCGCAATACCGGATTTCTCCGCGGTGCGCGGGTGAATCTGCACCAGCCGCACGCCGTTCATCTGCTTGCCGAGGTACGTCCACTGGGTAACACCGGCGAAATGCACCACACTGGCCCGGCCACACATCCCCATAAGCGGGAAGTTATCGTGGACTTTGCCGTCGCTGAGACCACCCAGCTTCACATTCGGCGTCACGGTCCCAGGGTTGACCGGGTTCGGGACGAGTTGCTCGTCATAGACAATGCTCGGGTTCTGGCCCGTGACTTCGGGATGGGTGTAGAAGATCGGGAGTGCGCTGTGGCCGGCGGTGGCCAGCCTGGCATCCAGATCAGCCGTGAAGATTTCGACTTTGCCGCTGCCAGTAAGAAAGCGTTTTCCCTTGTTCTTCGGATCCAGTGCCTCGGCTGCGCGATACCAACTCGGGTGATCGAGATAGAGGGTCGAGACACTCGGGCCCTTCTCATCCGGGCACGGCCAGCGTAACGGCTCGGCACGTTTCTCCATTCGCGCCTGCGTCATGCCGCCGACACCCGGCGTGCGCGCAACGAACTCCGCCCACAGCTTGCCGTAATCCTTCCACTCGGTGCGCAGATTACTGGCCCAGTATTCTGGCTTATTTTTGGCGTCGTTCTTCGCCATCGCCGCGCCGAGATCGATCCAGATTTCGATATCCGTCTTCGCCTGGCCCACGCGCGGAACAGCGGCATGCTGCCAGCGGATCGCGCGATCATCGCGCCGCATGTAGACCCCATCCATCTCGAAGCCACTGGCCACGGGTAGAATGACGTCGGCGTAGTAGGCGGCTTCTTCCATGAAGAGGCCGGTGAAGACATAGAACTCGAGCGCCTTGAAGGCTTCCTGCACCTTCTTCGAGTTGGCGCTGCCGATGAGTGGATTGCCCTCGGTGACGATCGCCTTGAGCTGATACGGACGCGAATGGAGGATCGACTCGGCGAACCAATCCGGCCCCACCGGGAGACCGCCATCTTTCTTCGGCGTCTCGCCCGTGACCGGCGGCAGATTGAGACCGCCCGGCCAGGTGTTGTGCATGAAATTGCAGCCACCCCCATTGACGCCCACATTGCCCGTGATCGCAGCGAGGAAGGCAAGCGCGCGGTAGGTATCGAAGGCGCCGAGTTGATGCGAGATGCCGGCATTGCAGAAGATCGCCGCCGGTTTGGCCTTCGCGTAGCCCTCGGCGATGGCTTTGATTTTAGCAGCGGGCACACCGGTCACTTGTTCCGCCCACTCCGGCGTATAGCCCTTTTCGGCGAGATGCTTCTTTAACTCTTCGAAACCGAGCACCCACTTCGCGACGAACTTCGCATCGTAGAGTCTTTGCGCGATGACGTGCTGGAGAAAAGCGAGGGCCAGCGCGAGGTCGGTGTGCGGCTTGGGCGCGATCCATTCGTCGGCCTGCGCACCGGTCGGGGTGAGCCGCGGGTCGATGACCACGAGCTTCGCCTTTGTCTTCGCGCGTTCGCGGAGCAGGTAGGCGAAGGTCACGGGGTGTGTCTCGGCCTGGTTCGTACCGAGGAAGAGGAAATACTTCGCGCTGCCGAGATCTTCCTTCCCGGTGTTTTCGTCCTTCCCGTAGCCGTTGGTGAAATTGCCCATGCCGAAGGTCGCACCGAGGGCGTTGCCACCCGCATCGTTGCACACCGGACCCACGTCCGTGTCGTTCGGGGAACCGAGCAGCGTGAAGAAGCGGCCTATGATCGAACCCGTCCCGCGCTGCAACCGGCCCGAGGTCTTGTTGGCGATCGCCTTCGCGTCGCCGGCATCGCGAAGGGCGAGGAACTTCTTCGCGATGATGTCCAGGGCGTCATCCCACGAGCACGATTCGAACTTTGAATCCATCGAGCCCTTCTCGCCACCCACGCGCTTGAGCGGAGTGGTCAGACGGAAGCGATTGTAGACGAGCTGCGTCATCATTTCCGCTTTCACGCAGAGACCCCCGGCCTGCACCGGATCGGCCTCCTCACCGAGAACGTCGATGATCCGCCCATCCTTCATATGCACCTTGAGGCGGCAGTTCGAATTGCAGAACTGGCAGACGCTATCGACGATTTTGTCCGCCTGCAACGCACCGGAACCCTTGGTAAAGTCAAAGCCGTCGACCGGCGGCGCTGTCCTGGAATAAGTGCCATCGTGCCCGGCCAGCGTTTCCGCGGGACGAAGACCCAGCGTGGTAGCGGCGGCCGCGCCGAGAGCACCTCCGCGGAGAAAACTCCGCCGGGAGAATTGAGACTG
>JBGGMZ010000252.1:0-7369 GCA_041287745.1 Chthoniobacter sp.
CCACGGCCTCTCGCAGCGTATACAAAGGCCACTACGGAGATGACGACAATGAAAAGAGACGGCACAGAGCACTCATTTTCATGAAACGCCACCGGCCGCCGCAATCCTACCGATTTCCAGCGCCGATCCAAGATCTGCTTCGTTCCTAACGAACAGAACGAGACGCGGCCTGTATTGGCACTGACTGTCGGAACTTAAATCGTCTGGCTCAGGAAGCCGCCATCGACGCGGATATCCGTGCCAGTGATGAAGCTGCTGGCCTTGGGCGCGGCGAGGAAGACGCACGCGCCGATCAACTCGTCGGATTCGCCGAAGCGGTTCATCGGCGTGTGCCCCCAGATGGCTTTCGTGCGCGCGGTCGGCGTGCCGTCTTCGTTGAAGAGCAGCTTGCGGTTCTGTTCCGCCGGGAAGAAGCCGGGCGTGATGGTATTGACCCGCACGCCCTTGGTCGCCCATTCGCGGGAGAGGAATTGCGAGAGGCTGATGACCGCCGCCTTGCTCGAGGAGTAAGCGACCACACGCGAAAGCGGGAGGTGCGCGGAGACGCTGGCGATATTGATGATGCTTCCCTTCCCGCGCTGGGCCATGGCCGGGCCGAACTCCTGGCACGGCAGCAACACGCCGCCAACCAGGTTCATCTCGAAATTCGTGCGCCAATCGTCGAGGTTGATGCTCTCGAAGGGACGCTCGGGCGTAACCGTTACCTTGGGATCGTTGCCTCCGGCGGCATTGATCAGTACGGTGGGCGGGCCGAATACTTGCGTCACCTTGTCATGGGCTTTGGCCAGCGAGGCGCGGTCCAGCGCATCGGCGGAAAAATACTCAGCCATGCCGCCCGCTTTGTTGATCGCAAGGGCTCGTGCCTGGCCGCGTTCTGCATTGCGGCCCAGTACCGCGACCTTCGCGCCGGCGGCGGCAAGGCCATCGGCCAGAGCTCCACCGAGCACGCCAGTGGCTCCGATGACAACGGCAATTTCTTTGGTGAGATCAAACAAGTTCGACATAAAAAAGGTGGGCTAAAGAAAACGAATGGGTCCGCCAGCACAGAGCAAAGCCGTCCACTTGGCAAGTGCGTGTGCGCAGGTATATTTGCCCATGACCTCCCGGATCCATATCTGGCTGTGGGAAGCACTCGCCATCTCGGCCCTGCTGCTCTTTCTCCTCGCCGAGGCGGAATGATCACCGTCACTTGAGCCTCGTATTCCCAATCGCCGGCTAGGCTCTGTCCCGGCTCTTTTCAACGCAGAGGCGCTCGTTCAATGCCAAAGCGCCACGATCAGAAACCAGGCGATCATCACCACCCCGATGATCGCATTTGCTACGATCCCAGCAGTGGTCCCGAGCACCGTGCCCCAGGTCGATTTTCCCGCAAGGACCAGCTTCTGCCCGGCAATCAGCTCTCCCAAGAGCACACCCAGCACCGGACCCAACAACAACCCGAACGGAAAAAAGAACATCCCGACTACAGTGCCGATGAGCCCGCCCAACGCCCCCCAACGCGTGGCGCCAAACTTCTTCGCCCCGATCGAGCCGCTGGTGATATCCAGGACATGCGAGACGATCGTCAGCACGAGCAGCCCACCGAGAGTCCACCAACCAACGCTATGTTCCTCCCCCATGGCCACGCGATGCACCACGGCGGCGGCGAAAATGATCGTAGTCCCCGGCAGCAGCGGGATGACCGTGCCGACCATGCCGATGACGAATAGGATGAGGGTGAGCGACCACCAGAGGGCGTGCATGTTTGAGAACGGCGAATTGACTTACGGGGACGATGCTTGTTTGGATGGCGGTTCGCGCCGCGCGCTCACACATAGCAGAGTGCGCAAATAGTGCGCGCAGAATCCAGTTACCAACCACCCAACCCTTCATCACATCATGGCTCTCTCCGTCGGCTCCAAGGCTCCTGACTTCACCCTTAAATCCAAAGGCGCAGACGGTCTGCGCGACGTCGCGCTTAGCGCGAATCTCGGAAAGAAGAACACCGTCGTCCTTTTCTTCCCTCTCGCTTTCACCAGCGTGTGCACCCAGGAAATGTGCGAAATCACTGCCGGACTCGGCAGCTACACCGGCCTGAATGCCGATGTCATCGCGATCAGTGTGGACAGCCCTTTCGCACAGGAAGCGTGGGCGCAGAAGAACAACATCACCATCACGGTGGCGAGTGATCTGAATAAGACCACGGCCAAGAATTACGAAGTGCTGCTCGATGATCTCATCGGCCTCGGCAGCGTCTCCGCACGCGCTGCGTTCGTCATCGATAAAGGCGGCGTCATCCAGTATTCCGAGCAAACGCCGACTCCGAAGGAACTGCCCAATTTCGACGCCATCAAGGCAAAGCTCGCGAGCCTGAACTAGCGGCCCGTCTTCGGTTTCGCTCCGAAGAAATTCACGTGGCTGTAGCGGCTTCCCGAGGGATAGCCGCTACAGCCACAAAACTAAGCGACCGGCCCTTTCCTCCCGCCGATGAAGGAGATGAGGAACAGGATGAGGAAGACAACGAAGAGGATCTTCGCGATATAGGCTGCGGTACCCGCGATAAAGCCGAATCCGAGGACACCGGCAATGAGCGCGACAACGAGGAAAACTAATGCGTAGTGGAGCATAAGGAGTGTTTCTTTCTATGCCCTTGCATCGCGGTGGAACCTCAGTGTGCGTGTATAGGTCGGACTGATTGAATATTGGGGGTTCGATGCTGGATGTGGGATGTTTCTCCACAAACAGGCCGTTCTACCTTGGTTGGCTAAGTCTTGCCGTCCGCCGCATTTTGATGAAAGAACCTGACCTTTCCGCCGTATTTCGTAGCGAAAGCCCATGAGTCAGCCACCTGCCGCCGCAGCCGCCAAGATCGAGCGCCCGCGTGAAGCCCTACCCTCGCGGTGGGCGGCATTGCTTTTCAATTGCAAGGCAGCCTGCTTTCAAGCGCAGCGCGGCTGGCGTGATCTTACCGGCGACGGGCCGCCGCGGCATCGCAAGGGCGACAAATACGTGCAGGCGCCGATCGTGGGCACGCAATCCAGCGACATTTGGTTCGAAACCAATGTGGCATCAGAGAAGCGCCTCCAATTCGGCAAGGTGCAGAACTTGCGCGTTTCGACCGCAGCCTTCAACGCTACGGAAGTGCCGGCGAACCAGGTTTGGAGCTTTTGGCGGCAGCTGGGCCGTACGACGGAAAGCAAGGGCTTCGCCGTGGGGCGTGAGTTGCGCGAGGGCTGTCTCATCCCGACGATGGGCGGCGGGCTGTGCCAGATTTCCGGGGCGATCTACAACGCGGCGATCGAGGCCGGACTCGAGATCGTCGAGCGCCATGCGCACAGTCACCCTGGTGTGGGAAATCTCGCCGCGGTGGGGCGCGATGCGACGGTCTTCTGGAACTATGTGGACCTGCGCCTGCGCGCGCCCTTTCCCTGGCGCATGGAGGTGGATCTGAGCAGCACACGGCTCACCGTGCGCATCCGCAGCACGAAAAAGGAAGTGGCGGCCAAGCCCTCGCTCACCCGCGGTGGACGCGCCGCGCTGACCAAGGTCGCGCAACCCGGTAGCTGCGCGAGTTGCGGCGTGTCCTCCTGCTTTCGCCATCTCAAACCCGACACCGATGAAAATCCCGGCCGCAGTGCCTGGCTGGTGGATGAATCGTGGCCGGAATGGAACAACTATCTCACACAGCTCGAGTCCCCACCCGATCTACTGCTACGACCGCTCGATGGTGCCCGCTGGCACAAACCAAATTACGCCTGGGATGCCGCCGCTTTTCGCCGGGCGCGCAATGCGACCTTCCTCACTCTGCAACGTGCATGGTCCACCCGCCGCCTGCGCGAGCAAGGCGCCGAACGACAGCGCGCCCTGCTGGCGTGGGATGAGCGTCTCGCCCGGCACTACGCACGCCAGTTGCAGCCTGAGCACACGCACCTCGTGGTGGCGCAGAATCTCCTTCCTTTCCTCTGGCGCGATGGCGTCCTCGGCGGCCGCACCTTCGACGTCCTCATGGTGCGCCTGCCGATCCACGAATTGCAAAAGCAGCTCGATGAGGCCGCGCGCTTGCACCCGGAATCGACAACGTGTGCCGACTTTCGCGCGCCCGCGGAAATCGCCGAGGCGGAGGCGCAGGCACTCGTGGCTGCCGAGCGTTGGATCACGCCGCATCAGTTCATCGCGAGCCTCGCCGGCCAGCGCGCCGTGAAAGTGCCGTGGACAATGCCCGCGGCGCCCAGTCCAGCCAGCAAGGGCGCATCCCGCGTGATCTTCCCGGCCTCAACACTCGGCCGCAAAGGCGCCTACGAGTTGCGCGAAGCGGCGAGGGCGCTGGACATCGATCTCATGTGCCTCGGTGGCATCATCGAAAACAAGGATTTCTGGAAAGGCATCAAGATGCAGCGGCCATCGGAAGCCGCGGGTTCGTGGCTGGACGGAGCGGCTGCCGTGGTGCTGGCCGCCTTCGTCGAGCATCGGCCGCGTCGGCTTCTCACCGCGCTGGCGGCAGGGGTGCCGGTGATCACCACTCCACAATGCGGCCTGGGAGACATGGCGGGTGTGACGGAAGTCCCTGCCGGCGACGCCGCGGCGCTGACCAAAGCGCTGAGCGACGTCCTTCACCCACGCAGTCAGACGGCGGGGATAGCGCCATAGCCCCCCCGGTTCACGAAGCGCTTTCGAAGGACGCGCAGAAAGCGCAATAGCGCCGACCTACTTCCCTTCGCTCTCGCTGGTTTCGTTGCCCGAATCCGGAGAACCGCTCACCTCGGCAGGCTTACGATCCAGAAACGCCGCGAGGATGAACAAGCCTGTGGCTACGCAGATACAGCTATCCGCCACATTGAAAGCCGGCCACGGGTCGGCGTAGCGCACGTGCAGGTTGAAGAGCAGGAAATCGACAACGTGCCCGTGCATGAGCCGGTCGGTGAGATTCCCGAGAATGCCCGCGGCCAGCAAACCGACCGCCCAGCGCGAGGGCCGATCCTTGAACGCGCCACGCAGGTAAAAGTAGACGAGCGCGATCAACGCCACCGTCGAGAGGACGATGAAAAAGGTATTCTTCCCGGCGAACGCGCTGAATGCCGCCCCGGTATTGGAGTAATAGACGAGATCGAAAAAGTCCGCGATCACCGTGCGCTGTTCGTGCAGTTCGAAATGGCGGACGATCCACCATTTCGTGACCTGATCGAGCGCGTAGAGCGGAAGCGCGATGGAGGCGAGAAACTTCACGAGGCCACCGCCTTTTTGGCGACATCTTCGACCACGTCCGCGCAGCGTTCGCACAGTTCGGGTTGCGCGACGTTGACGCCGACGTCCTTCCGGTGCCGCCAGCAGCGCGCACATTTCTGCCGCGAGGTGCGGATGACTCGTGCACTGGTCTCACCGCCCACAGTGAAAGTCAGATCGCTGAGGATGAAGAGTTCTTCGAGCTCGGCTTCGCGGCCGTTGAGCTGCTCGTAGAGCGCCGGATCGGCGATCTGCAGCGTGATTGCACCCTCGAGCGCATTGCCGATCAGTTTTTCCGCACGTGCGCCTTCCACGGCCTGGCCGATCTTGCCGCGCAGGGCGAGCAACTGCTCCATTTGCGCCTCGGTCGCCGTGTCGCGCAGCACCGCGTCTGGCTCGGGAAATTGCTCCAGATGCACGGAAGTTTTCCGGCCGGAGAATTGCCAGGCTTCGTCAGCGGTGAAGACAAGGATGGGCGCGAGCAGACGGGCCAGCGAATCGAGCACGCGGGCCATCACCGTCTGTGTCACGCGACGGCGTGGGCTATTCGCGGCGTCGCAGTAGAGGCGGTCCTTGGTGATGTCGACGTAGAGCGAGCTGATATCGACGGCCACAAACTGGTTCAGCGTCTGGAAGACCTTGCGGAAATCGAATTCCGCATAGGCCTTGCGGCAGGTCTCGGTGACTTCTTGCAGGCGCGAAAGCACCCAGCGATCGATGAGCGTGCCGCGGATGGCTTCGCCGGAAAGTCCACGCGACCACGCGGCCACGCCGCCGGTCTCACCGAGCGGACGGAATTCCACGGCATGTTCGGCCGCGTTGAAGTCATCGAGATTCGCCAGCAGGATGCGCAGGATGTTGCGGAAGCTGCGATAGGCGTCGGTGAGGCCCTTGAAGCTTTCCTCGGAGAATGGCACCTCGTTCTGGTAATCGACGCTCGAGGCCCAGAGGCGGACGATATCGGCGCCGTATTTGCCGACGAAATGCTCGGCATTCATCGGCTTCGCATAGGTCCCCTGCTCCGATTTCGAGACCTTCTTGCGCGAGTCCTTGTCGACCACGAAACCGTGCGTGATGACGGACTTGTAAGGTGCCTTTCCGTAGAGAGCGATGCTCGTCATGAGCGACGACTGGAACCAGCCGCGATGCTGGTCAGTGGCCTCGATGTAGACATCGGCCACGGACGAACCGCCCAGTTCCGGGCGCTTGGCCGTGACGGCGGTATGCGAGACGCCGGAATCGATCCAGACGTCGAGCGTGTCGTTACGGCGCGTCGTACCCTCGGGCAGGCCGAGCATCTGCGCCCATTCGACATCGTTCTTTTCGAACCAAAGATTCGTGCCGTGCTTCTCGACGAGATCGGCGACTTTGCGCGCATTCTCGGCGCTGAGGATCGGCTGGCCGCTGGCATCGTAGAAGACGGGGAGCGGAACGCCCCAGGTGCGCTGGCGCGAGATGCACCAGTCCGGACGCGACTCCACGGTCCCGTAGATGCGGTTGCGGCCCCAGTGCGGGAGCCAGGTGACACCATCGATGGCCGCAAGCGCGTCGCTGCGCAGAGCATCGATCTTGATGAAAAACTGCTCCACCGCGCGGAAGACGACCGGCGTCTTCGAGCGCCAGCAGTGTGGATAGCTGTGCAGGTATTTCTGCTCGCCGAGCAGCGCCTTTATTTCGCGCAAGTGCGCGACCACGTCGGCATTGGCATCGAAGACGTATTTGCCGGTCCACGCAGGCATGCCAGCTTCCTCGGTGAGCTTGCCGGCGTCATCGACGGGCGAAAGGATCGGCAGGCCGTGCTGCTTGCCGGCGATATAGTCGTCCGCGCCGTGGCCGGGAGCCACATGCACCTGGCCGGTGCCGGTGTCCATGGTTACGAAATCCGCGGTGATGATGCGCGACTTGCGATCGAGGAAAGGGTGCTGCGCTTCGAGGCCCTCGAGTTGCGCGCCGGTCACAGTCGCCACCTCGCCGTAGACCTGCAGTTCCGCTTCCTTCACGAAGCTCTCGAGCAACGGGCGCGCGACGAAGAAATCTTCCGCCCAGCCATCGCGGCCGAGCGTGACGAGCACATATTCCTGCTTCGCGGAGACGGCGATGGCCACGTTGGCCGGGAGGGTCCACGGCGTGGTCGTCCAGATCACCATGTTGGCCTTGCCCGCGAGTTCGC
>JBGGMZ010000253.1:0-19355 GCA_041287745.1 Chthoniobacter sp.
CGGCGGTGAGCCAGTTCATGGAGAAAGTCGTGTTCCTGTTTACTGAGTTCGATGGCAACAACGGGGCGTCCTTTTCGCGGCATGCAGGAGCTTATATCTCTACCTGCATTTATGTACAAGACTTGACTGACAGGACACTAGCGGGCATGGATTTAAGCTTCTAGATGGCGCGCTTGCTTCACCTGCGGCCCGAGAAACTTCGCGATGACGATGTCGCAATCCAAAGCTCTAACGCTCAGCCCGATCATCCCCGTCGCGGATATGCAGAGAAGCATTCGCTTCTACGTGGAGGTGTTAGGCTTCGATGTTGCACCGAAGTCCGAATCCTACTCCATCCTCACTCGCGGCGGAGCATCGCTGCATCTCACACTCGCGGATGACCAATCGGTGCTCGATGCGACCCGGGGACACATGTCGATTTATCTGGAGGTCGAGGGCATCGAGGCGCTGTGGTCCCATGTCTCGCAGTTCAAGGATCGTTACAAGATTCGCGACCTCTTCGATCGCGAATACGGGATGCGCGAGTTTCACATCATCGATCCGGATGGATGCCTCGTCTTCGTCGGCGAACACATTCCCGTGCCGGGACATCCTGCCGGCGCGGCCTGAAAGAACTAACACCCAAAAACACCCACATGAGCACACCACTCCCACCAACCCCTCCACCACTAAGCGAACCACCGGCCCTATGGAACCCCAACGCCGCCGCGAGCTGGAGCCTGCTTTTCTCACCGGCATTCGGAGCCTTTCTCCATGCCCGGAACGCAAATGCTTTGGGCCGCCCGGAAGAGGCAAAATCCAACATGACCGTCTTCTACGTCTCCCTGGCCTATATCGGTCTGGTGCTGGTCAGTATTTTCATCCCGCAGATTCCGGATTCTGCGTTCCGGGTCATAGCTATCGGTCTCCTGCTGGGCTGGTATTTCTCCATCGGAAAAAAGCAGGTCCTTTACGTGAAGGAAACGTGGCCGAACGGATATCCGCGTAAATCGTGGACCAAGCCGCTGCTCGTGGCGTTTGGCGCGTTGATCGCTTTTCTCGTTGTCATATTCCTCCTGGCGCTGATCGCGGCCACCATGACGACGGAGCGATAAACCCGGTTTTCAAAGCCGCCTGACGGCGACACCTCCGCAAATAAGTTTGCATGATGACGGCGGTGCGCGGTACGGGCAAAAAAACTTCGGCCCCACTGTCCTGCAGTGACCGATTCGTTCGTCGTAGTGATGAAACCCATTCATTCACTATGAACACATCGACTGCCATCTCACCTCGGGCTGAAGCCCTTTCTCATCATCCGGTCGTCTCGCATGAGCATTGGCTCGCGAAGCGAAAAGAACTCCTGCGCAAAGAAAAGGAACTCACGCAGTTACAGGATCACGTCGCCGCCGAGCTGCGCGATCTCCCGTGGGAGCGCGTGGACAAGAATTATGTCTTCGACGGGCCCGACGGCAAAGTGACGCTGGTCGAACTTTTTGCCGGGCGCAGCCAGCTTGCGATCTACCACTTCATGTTTGGCCCGGACTGGCAGGAAGGCTGCCCGAGCTGTTCCTACGTCGCGGATCACATCAACGCCACGTTGCCCCATCTCGCAGCACGCGACGTCACAGTGGCTGTCGTTTCACGAGCGCCGCTGGCGAAGATCGAGCCGTTCAAAAAGCGTCTCGGCTGGCGCTTCAATTGGGTGTCGTCGAACGCCAGCGACTTCAATGCGGACTACCACGTCTCCTTCACCAAGGAGCAAATGGCGCAAGGCAAGGTGGACTACAACTACACCCTGCAGGAATTTCCCAGTGAAGAGGCGCCAGGGTTGAGCGTCTTTTACAAGAACGCGGCCGGTGAAATCTTCCATACCTACTCGAGCTTCGGGCGCGGGTTGGAGACGCTCCTGGGCACTTACATGATGCTCGATCGGATGCCGAAGGGTCGCGATGAGGACCATCTCGACTTTTCCATGGCCTGGGTACGCTATCACGATCGCTACGAGACCAACGAATTTGCCGACGCGGACAAGCCTTACTGGCCCGAGACGGACGCGGCAGCGGCGACGTCCACTGGCTGCGGATGCGGGGCAACGGAGGGACGCGCGTGAATGCGCACGGCTGCTGCCGGCGGCGAGTGAAGCTGGAGAGTGAAAGTGAAAGTGGGGGGCTTCACCCGTCGGCTGCGGTGCGGCGATTGCGCGGGGCGGTACAGTGGGCGGCGCCAGGGGTGATCCTGGTGCTGATGCCGAAATGCCCGATGTGCGTGGCAGCCTATATCGCGCTGATCACTGGCGTGGGCATCTCGCTCTCCACGGCGGCGCACTTGCGGATGATGGTGCTGATTCTGTGCGTGGCCTCGCTCGCCTTCCTGGCCGCCCGATCGGTGGCAAGGAGGAAGGCGCTGGGTAACACGTGATCTGAAGCCGTCTCGACTCGCGCCTGCGTTTTGGATTGCGGTGCCGCTGCACCGCTTTGATCGGGGTGCGGGAGACCGAAGCGCGAACAGGAGAGATTCTCGCTTTGAGCGGAAAGCTGCCCGCCCGCTATCCCATCCCAAAGCGGCGGAGCACCGCCGCACTCCAAAACGCAAGCGTTTCGCGGGAGCCAGCGACGAGGAGAGCGGCGTCTGGTATATGACGTGGTCATCCGCTTTTCCCGATTGTGCGACCGCGGCAAAAGTGCACACTTCGCGACCTCTCCCCAATCGCTCCCAAATGAAACGCTTCTCCTCTTTTCTCGTCGCCGTCGCTTTCGTTGCATTAACGCCGATTTACAGCTTCTCCGCCGATACTAATTCCAAGTCAGTGCGGGACTTCGGCGCGATCGGCGATGGCAAGGCGGACGACACCGCCGCCGTGCAAAAGGCGGTCGATAGCGGCCTCGGCGCGATCAGTTTTTCAAAGGGCACCTACCGTCTCACCAGCACCGTGACCATCGATCTCGACAAGGTCGGCTTTACCTCGCTGGTCGCCGATGGCACGGCGAAGGTCGTGATGGCTGGCACCGGACCGGCGTTTCATTTCGTCGGCACGCATGAAGGCTCCGCGGATCCCGGGACGATCAAGCCGAACGTATGGGAAAAGCAGCGCGCTCCGCTCGTGCGCGCGCTGGAGATCACTGCGGCCGAAGGCAACAAGGAGGCCGATGGCATCGAGGCCACGGGCACCATGCAACTCACCGTGACCGAGACGGTCATTCACGATTTGCGCAACGCCATCGTGCTCACCAAGCGCGACCGCAACATCCTCATCTCCGCCTGCCATCTCTATCACAACAGCGGCTGCGGTATTCTCTACGATCACGTGAACCTGCATCAGTCGAACATCGTGGGCTGTCACATCAGCTACAACGCGGGCGGCGGCGTAGTGACGCGCGGCGGTGAAGTGCGCAACGTGCAGATCGGCACTTGCGACATCGAGAGCAACATGAAGGCCGATGCGCCCGCCGTGGCGAATGTGCTCATCGATTGCACGGACGGTAGCACCGATGAAGTGACCATCATCGGCTGCACGCTGCAGCACAACAGCAAGTCGCCCGGCAGCGCGAATATCCGCGTGATCGGCAAAGGTATTACGTCGACCAAGAACGCGACGGAGACGCAGGAAGGCCACATCGCCATCATCGGCAATGCCATGAGCGATGTGATGATCAACGTGCACCTGCAGAATGCCCGCGGCGTGAGCATCACGGGGAATACTTTCTGGGAAGGCTTCGAGCACGACCTGCTCATCGAGGACAGCCAGGCGATCGTGGTCGGGCCGAATGATTTCGACCGCAACCCTCGCTACGTGGTGAATGGCAACTGGTCGAAGGATCTCAACGGCCTGGCTTTTCGCAATTGCCGCGACTGCAAGCTGAGCGGATTCCTGGTGAAGAGCGTATGGAAAAAGCCCGCCGCCGTGAGCTTGGAAAAGTGCGACCGCTTCACGCTGACCGACGTGAGCGTGCTGGACAGCGACGGCATCGGCCTGCTGCTGAAAGATTGTACGCGCACACGCGTGAGCGATTGCGTCATCCGCGACGACCGCGAAGGCGCGGAGAAGCAAGCCACGCTCTCGCTCAAGGTGGAAGGCGGGAAAGACAATTGGATCAAAGGCAGCGTGCTGACGAACGGCGTGGAGGCGACGAAGGACGCCGCGCTATTGGAAGGAAATCACTGAAGGAGCAAGCGTCGCCCAATCCGTGGGAGGGGCGATTTTCCGGACTCTGGGCAATTTTCTGCATCTCGTTCCTATCCCTATCATTACGTCGCCACCCCTTGATTACTGAATAGACCGGGTCGATGTTCCGTCAGTCAGTAGTCAGTTATTCCCCTTTTTCCCTTTTATGAATGTCACTGTCGAATGGCTTAGCGATTTTGAGGATGCGGATCACGGCATGGCGGAGATGGAACCAGGCACCACCCTGGCCGTGGTCTTCCGTCCCGGCGACCGGACGGATGTCACCCTGACTCCAGCTGAGGATGACGATTACGTCACCCTCACGGCGCGGGGTCTACCGGAGGCCATCGTCGTCCCCCGCAGTGCCTTCAAGATTGTGAGCTAGTTTTTTCAGCGCGAACCGCCGCTGAAAAACGGATCGCGGGCCACGCCATTCGCGCGGCTGCCATTGCTGCTGTCGTAGTATCCGCCCGCCCTTGCACTGCTGGTCGAAGTCACCGGCACTGCGCGCGGAACGCTCTGCGGCGGAGGCGCGGAGGCTACTACGATGGGACGACGCGTAGCGGGGATCGGGGTGGGCGCAGGCGGTCTGGCGGCAAGGTCGGCCACGGGCTCGAGGCCTTGCTGCGAGGACGATGTGGAGGCGACCATCATCGAAGTAGATGCGCCGTCCATGGCCGGCACGGGCCGCTGGAGTTCGTCCATGCGGTCATTGAGTTCGGCGATCATGCGCTGGATGTGGCGGTAGTGAGCGCGCGGGCGGAGAATGGAAAGGCTCCCCTTGGGGTCGCCCCATTGTAGGTTTTCAATCGTCACCCGGCGCACGCCCCAGGCATTCATCGCGCTACGCGAGGGTTTGTAAAGATCGATGGTATTCGTGCCCGCAAGCGCCCAGCCGTAGTCGTCCACACGATAGATCTCGCCCGTTTCGCGAATGCGGAAAACAGTCCCAGCCGGCCAGCGCGACCAATCGGCCGCGGCGCTATGAATCGAGCCGCTCTGCAGCGTGCCGCCGAGAGCGTTGTGATTCGAATACTGCACGTGATCGCTCTCCGTATCGGTATACGCCGTGGTGCGCACGTGCTGGATTTGCGTGCGGGCGATGGGGCGTTCGAACTTCGGCAGAGGGCGCGAAGCACAGCCTGTGATGATGATGCACAGCGCGAGCGGGAGCGCTCGGGAGAGCAGGGGTCGCATATGCGGATGGTATAGGCATTTTCCGTGCTGGCGAGGCGAAAAACTGCCGTATTTGCGCGGGGGACGAGTGTGTAGCCGCGGAGGAGAGTCAAGTTTGTAACTTCTAGCTCCTCGACGGCACTGCTGGCTGACTACGAACGCGCAACCAGAAACCAGAAACCAGAAACTAGAAACCCACCACGCGCTCCGGGAAGTCTGTAAACACACCATCCACTCCCAGATCCCGCAGTTTCGCGATCTGCTCCGGATCATTCGCGGTGTAAGGAAACACGCGCAATCCGCGCCGGTGTGCGTCTGCCACGAAACGCGGGGTGACCCAACGCGCGGCGGGGTTCACCGCACAGGCTCGCACGCGCCGCGCGCTCAGGGCGTAGAGTCGCGTGGGTCGCGTGAGCAGCAGGGCGATTGGGACTAGCGGGTCCGTCACCGCGCGCAACTCGCGACGGTTGAACGACGACACGAGGAAATCCTCATGCCGCCAGCCGTGGCGATGTACGAACTCATGGATCAAGTCGCAAACCACGGGCGCGGTCCGCGGCCCCTTGAGCTCGATATTGATGAACGCACGCCGATTCACGGTCTCGAAAACCTCTCGCAAGGTGGGGATGCGTTCGCCATGGCCTGCGTCCAGCGCGCGCAGGGCGGCGAGAGATTTGCGCACGAGATAGCCGCGGCCGTTGGTGGTGCGATCGAGCTTCGCATCGTGCATCACGAGCAGTTCGCCGTGCACGAGCCGCACATCGATTTCCACACCATGCGCGCCGAGGTCCAGCGCGCGCCGGATGGAGCGCAGGGTATTCTCCGGCTCATGTCCGCACGCGCCCCGGTGACCGATGCAAAGAAATTGGCTCATGAAAGAAAAAGCGAAGGCCGAGCATCGAATATTCGGTGGTGAACATCCAAGACTCAATTCGCTTCGGCCGCTCCGCCGCTCGAGAGCCGTTCCGGGTGCCAGCGGCCTTTACAAGGCCTTTACAATTTATCCGGTGCAGACCGGCATCCTGCTGTTAATTTGCGCGATCCTCCTTCCAAATCCCCCTATTGCGTCCATGAGAAAACCCGCCCTCTGCCTGCTGGCTGCCATCACCTTCGCTGCTTGCGACAGACCCGAGGCCAAGGAGGAGACCCCGGAGCCGACTCCCACGCCCAAAGTGGCCCAACGCGTTGCAGCGAGCCCCACGCCAAATCCCAATTGGATGTGGAAAGACGAGAAGGGCAAGCCGCGCGACGTCGACCCACTTTCGGTCAAAAACAACGGCCTCGATCGCGCCAAGAAGAAGTAGACGCGCTCTGGCGAGGCAGGGTGCCTTGCCGCCGATGTCGTTGCATTTCGCTCTGACATCTTTTTGACAAACTCCGCACGCGCCTCTGACACATCCGGTGCGGGGCGCGCCTAGCGTGAGGACATGCAAAAGCATCTCCTCACCATCCTTATGGGAGGCCTGCTGGCCTTCACCGCCAGCGCCGCCTCACCCTCCGATCTTACGCTCCGTGTCACACCGGAGCGCGATCTCCTCTACAGCCGTGGCACGCGCGAAGTCGTGGTGCAGATCGACCTCGACGGGCGCCGGCCCGATATTGACCACGACAAATCGCATCGCGCGCCGATGAATCTCGCCCTCGTGCTCGATCGCAGTGGATCCATGCAAGGTGCGAAGATCGAGAAGGCACGCCAGGCCGCTTGCGTGGCGGTCGATCAACTGGCCAGCGACGACATCTTTTCTCTGGTGATTTTCGACAACGACACGGAAGTCGTCATCCCGCCGGAACGGGTGGGCGACGAGCGCCACCGTGAGGCGATGAAGGAGCGAATCGACCACATTCGCCCGCGCGGCAGCACGGCGATCTACGCCGGCGTGAAACTCGGCGCGGCGCAATTACGCAAGAACTTCGACAATGAGCGCGTGAACCGCGTGATCCTGCTCTCCGACGGCATCGCCAATGTCGGTCCCAGCCGCACGACGGATCTCGCCACGCTCGGGCGCGACTTGCGCGGCGACGGCATCGCCGTGAGCACCGTGGGCTTGGGCGACGACTACAACGAAGATCTCATGACCGCCCTCGCCGAAGCGAGCAATGCAAACTACTACTACGTGCGCGATGCGGAAAAGCTCCCCAGCATTTTTGCCGAGGAACTCGGCGCCACCCGCTCAATCGTGGCGCGTGGTGTGATCATTCGCATCACCGTGCCGGAGGGCGTACGGATCCGCGAAATCATGGGGCGTCCGGAGGTCGATTGCTCGGGGCGCAGCGTGCAGATTCAATTGCCGGAATACTTCGGCGGCGAGAAGCGGCGTTTCCTGGCGCGTTGTGTCGTGGACAAGGCGACACCGGAGGCTCTCGATGTGGCCGCGGTTGACTTGAAATATGAATCCAACGGTGGAGCGAAGGAAGCGCTGCAGCCGCAGAATGCGCGTATCTCGTTCACCGAGGAAGAACAGAAGTCGAAGGAAAGCGTGCGGTCCGATGTGGCGCAAGGCGTCGCGATTCTCGGCAACTGCCTGGCCAAGGAACGCGCCGTGAAACTGGCCGATGAAGGCCGCGCCAAAGATGCCGCGGATCTGCTGCGCGGCCAGGCTGCTGCCAATAACGCGCTGCCTGCTTCGGCGGCGCTCCCCGGCCAGGCCGAGGAGAATCGCAAGCTCGAGGCAGCAGCCTCCGAGGTGGAAAGTAAGGGCGCGTTTGGGAAGTCCAGCCGCAAGCAAATCCAGTACGAGAACTGGCAGGACAAGAACCAGAAGCGCTAACGCATGAGGGGCATGGGGGGCGCTGCTCCGTCAGCGCCCTCCATCACCATTGGAATTCCCCCAGACATCCCCTAGCATGCATCTCACCCCACCAATGAATACGCCGCGCCTCTTCCCCTGCTCTTCCGCGCCGCGCCGGCGGGAGGACGGATGAAAAAGAGCATCTGGATCTTTCTTCTGGCGGTGCTCCTCCCGAGCATCGTCCTCGGCTGGCTCGCCCTGCGCAGCGCGGATGAGCAGCAAATCATCCTCGAGAATCGCACGGCGGCGCTCTACCAAAAGGAAACGGAAAACGCCGCCGTGGCGGCGCGCTCGCTCATCGATGACCAGCGGCGAGCTTTCAATGAAATCGTGCTGCAGCTACTCGCCAAGGCCGATCCGCAGATGCTGGCGAACAACTTCTCCACTGAGCTGGCCAAGGCCTGGCCACGCAAGGCGATCGGATTTTCCATCGGCACCAAGGGCGGCACGGTGAGCATCTGCGCGCCAGCCCCGCAACGCGCGAAAAGCAATCCGGCATGGGGAAGTTTCCTGCTCAGCAATGGCTCTTTCCTCGCCGGCACCACACCGGCGCAAGTCTATTGGATCTCCGGCGACGAACTGGCCAAGCCCACCCAGCTCCTGAAGTCGAAAGGTGGCTTCGATTACAACAACACCCTCACGGGCAACGCCAGCAACAGCCAGGCGGAATCGAAAGACAACGCGGCGCAGGGCAACCAGGCGTTGCAGCTAAACAACCGCGGCGCCGTCGCCTTCAGCAAGCAAGGGACCTACTCGCAAAAGGCGGCGATGCCTGCCACGCAAAAAATGCAGGAGGACAAGGCGCGCGAAAAACAGGAGACAAAGGCGCCCCCCGCCCCTGCCCCGGCAGCAGCTGCACTGCCAGCACAGTCGCAACCGGAACCAAAGGAAGCCGCGGCAGAGAATGCGAAGCTGCAGCAGGCAGACCAGCTACAGCAAAAGGAAACAGTGATGCGCAATGTCGCCCCGCAGCGTATGGCAGAGGAAAACCAGCAGGCCGCTGTTTCCCAGCTCACCACCACTACGGCAGATTTCCGCGCGCTCACCGAAGGTTCCAATGAAGGAGTGATCACGCGCTTCGTGCAGGACAAGCTCAACATCATTTTTTGGCTGCGTCCGGCACAGGCGCCGAATCTCGTCTTCGGCTGCCTGATCGAGGTGGATGATTTGCGCGATCTCTGGCACGAGGCATTGCCCGATCCAGCGGACAGCAGCGCTTTCGATTTCTCTGCCCAGCGAAAGGCTTCCGAGTTCGTCATCGCACTGCTCGATGACAAAGCGCGTCCGATCGCGATTCAACCGGAGGATGTGAAGGGCCGCGACTGGAAGCACCCCTTCGTCGCCTCCGAAATCGGCGAGGCGCTGCCCCACTGGGAAGCGGCGCTCTATCTCCAGCGGCCGGAGCAATTGCGCGAGTCCGCACGGGTCGTACGCCGGACGGTCATCTTCCTCATCGCTGCAGCCCTGGCCGTGATCGCCTGCGGCGGCTGGCTCGTGGTAGCGGATGCGCGCCGCCAGCTCGCGCTGGCAAAGCAGAAGACGGATTTCGTTTCCAATGTCTCGCACGAGCTAAAGACGCCGCTCACCTCCATCCGCATGTTTGCCGAGCTCATGCAGAATGGGAATGGCAACGGCGCCAACGCCGCCAAGCACCCGCAGTATCTGCGCATCATCATGGTCGAGGCGGAACGCCTCACGCGGCTGATCAACAACGTGCTCGATTTCGCGCGGCTCGAGCGGAAGCAGAAGCAATTCGACAAGAAACCGCTCGACCTGCACTCGGTCGTGGAGCGCACGTGGGAAAGTCACGAGCTGCACTTGCAGGAGAGCGGCTTCACCACGCGCTGGCAGGCAGCGCCGGGACCGTATCCCGTGATCGGTGACGACGACGCGCTGGCGCAGATCCTCGTCAATTTGCTCTCCAATGCAGAGAAATACGCTGGCGAACGCAAGGAGGTGGAATTGCACAGTTACATCGATTCCGGCTACGCCTGCGTGAGCGTGCTCGACCGCGGCTTCGGCGTGCCGCCCGGAGATGAGCGCAAGATATTCGAGTCCTTCTATCGCGCGCACGATTCACTCAGCAGCGGCATCCAGGGCAGCGGTCTCGGTCTCACTCTCGCGCAGGAGCTCGCCCACGAGCACGGCGGCGAGATCCTCTACCAGCCGCGCCCCGGCGGCGGCAGTAACTTCACGCTGCGCATTCCCCTGTCGGAAAATCCGAAATCCGAAGTCCGAAATCCGAAATGAAAAAGCACCTGCTTGTTGTCGAAGACGACGCCCACATCCGCCTTGGACTTTGCGACGCACTGCGCGGCGAAGGTTACGAAGTCACCGATTGCCGCGACGGTGGGCAGGCGTTGCCGATCATCCGCCAGCGCCGGCCGGACCTCGTCATTCTCGACATCATGCTGCCGGGCAAGAGCGGCTTCGATCTCTGCCGCGAATTGCGCGCGGAGAAAAATCGCACACCGATTCTCATGCTGTCGGCGAAAGGACAGGAGATCGACAAGGTTGTGGGCCTGGAGCTCGGCGCGGATGATTACGTGACCAAACCCTTCTCCCTGCGCGAACTGCTCGCCCGCGTACAGGCACTGCTCCGCCGGGCCACGCCCGGCGCGGTCGCCGCCGACGTACCGGAGGAGATCGCCTTTGGCAAGGTGCGCGTCGATTGCCGCGCGTTGCGCGGGACACGGGGCAAGGAAGCATTCGAGCTCACTCCGCGCGAGCTCAAGGTTCTCGGCATCCTCCACCGTGAGCGTGGCAATGCCGTTTCTCGCGAGACCATTCTGACCGAGGTGTGGGGCATCGAGTATTACGGCACGACCCGTACACTCGACCAGCTGGTGGTGAAGCTGCGGCAAAAGATTGAGGCCACACCGGGCGAGCCGCAGCATCTGCTCACCGTGCACGGCTTGGGCTATCGCCTCGACCCATAAACAAGCGTAAAATCCGTGCGTCCGGCACGAAAGTGGACTGCGAATGATCGTGTCTGAATCAATGCGACCTGCTACGATGGCCGCGTCAGAGACGCTTTCACCCATGGATACCGCTGCTACATCCAAACCCGGCCCGAGCGAGTCGCCCGCGCCTTCCACTGAACCCGTCGCCTCCGCTCCACAGCCACCCGCGACCAAGCCGAGCCACCCGCTCCGCACCCTCATCATCGTCACGCTGGCGCTTTTGGTCCTCTGCTTCGCCGTCCGCTTCGTACTCGAGGCGATCACGACGGAATCGACCGATGACGCCTACGTCAACAGCCACGTCACCTTCGTGGCACCGCGCGTGGCCGGCCAGGTCTCCGAGGTCCGTGTGGATGACAACAACCGCGTGCGCAAGGGCGACATCCTCGTCGTCCTCGACAAGGAGCCGTATCGTGTGCAGGTCGCGCTCAAGCAGGCCGCAGTGGACACGGCGCAGGCCGATCTCATTGCCGCGCAGGCTACCGTCCGCGGACAAGTCGCGCAGGCCCGCAGCGCTCGCTACAAGCTGCAGCACACCATCGAGGATGTGGACAACAAGATCGCGCTGCTCCGCGCGAATGCGGCCCTGCTGGCCAAGAGCAAATCCTCGCAGAATTTGGCACAACAGGAGTTCGATCGCTACAAGCAATTACTCGCAACCAAAGTGGCGAGCCATGAGGAATTCGACCAGCGCAAGTCGACGCTCGAGTCCGCGCAAGCGGAAGTAAACCAGGCGACGGAGAACGTCATCCAGTCGCGAGTGGCCTTGGGCCTCGCCGCGAAGCCGGAACCCGGACAAGCACTCACTGATGTGCCGGAGGATCTCCCGCAGACCTTTTCCTCCGTGCGCCAGGCGCAGGCCGATCTCTTGCAGAGCGCCGCGCAGGTCAGCATCTTCCCCTCCTCCTATAAGCTCACGCCGAAGGAGATGCTCGAGGAATTCTACAACCGCGATCCCAGCGGCGACGTCGATGTCATCTACGCCAAGCTGATCAAGGACGCGCCCGCGCAAAAGCAGGCCGAAGCGAAGCTGCTGGAAGCCCAGCACGAACTCGAGCAAGCGAACCTCAACCTGCGCTACTGCGACATCGTCGCGGAGATCGATGGCGTCGTGACACGCCGGAATGTCAACCCGGGCAACAATGTGCAAGCCGGCCAGAGCCTCATGGCCGTCCGCTCGCTCACTGAGGTGTGGATCGATGCGAACTTCAAGGAGACGCAACTCTCACAGCTGCGCATCGGCCTGCCGGTGGTGATCCGCACGGACATGTATGGCAAGCATCGCACCTTCAAGGGCCGCATCTCGGGCTTCACCATGGGCACCGGTTCCACGCTCTCCCTGCTCCCCGCAGAGAATGCGACGGGCAATTTCGTGAAAGTCGTCCAGCGCCTGCCGGTCCGCATCGACCTCATCGATTACAATCCAGACGCAGAACCGCTCTTCGTCGGTGTGTCCGTGGAACCGGTCGTGCGCATCAAGGATACCCCCACCGGCCCCGATGCCGGCAAATTCCTCCAGCCCAACGCCCCTCCCGCCGCCACTCCTGCCAAGCCGTGAGCGCCGCTGCTACCCTACCTGCCGGCGCCGCGGTGGACGCGCCCGTAGCGCAACGCGTGATCAATCCGTGGATCATCGCGCTGGCCGTCGTCATCCCGACCTTCATGGAGGTGCTCGACACTACGATCGCCAATGTCGCCCTGCGCTACATGGCCGGCGGGCTTTCGGCGCCGGCGACAGATAGCGAGTGGGTGATTACGAGTTACCTGGCGGCCAATGCGATCATCCTCCCGATGTCCGGCTGGCTCGCGGTACGGCTTGGACGGCGCAATTACTTCCTGCTCTCCATCGCCATCTTTACCTTCGCCTCCGTGCTCTGTGGCATGGCCACCAGCCTGGGCATGCTGATCGCCTCGCGGGTGTTGCAAGGCCTTGCCGGTGGCGGACTCCAGCCCTCCAGCCAGGGGGTGCTCCTCGATGCCTTCCCACGCGAGAAGCAGGGCGCCGCGCAAACGCTCTTCGGCATCGCCGCGCTGCTCGCGCCGGTCGTGGGCCCCACGCTCGGCGGCTATATTACCGACAACTACGGATGGCGATGGATCTTCCTGCTCAATCTCCCGGTCGGCGCCTTTGCCCTGTGGATGTGCAGCAAGCTCGTACACGATCCGCCGTATTTGAAAGCCGCACAGGTCGAAGCGCGGAAAAAAGGGGCACCTTTCGACACGCTCGGCCTTTGCCTGCTCAGCCTCACGATGATCTCGTGGGAAATCGTGCTCAGCAAAGGGCAGGAGTGGGATTGGTTCGGCGATCCTTTCTGGCGCGTGCAGACGCTCACCGTGCTCTTCGTCGTCGGTCTCGGCAGCCTGCTCTGGCGTGAGACCCGCATTGCCAACCCCCTCATTAATTTCCGCACCCTGGCCGATCGTAATTTCCGCTGGTGCTGCGTCATCATCTTCTGCGCCTTCGCGTCGCTTTACGCGAATACCACCTCGCTGCCCTCGCTGCTGCAGTCCCTCTTCGGCTATGACGCAACGACTTCCGGTCTCGTGCTTTCGCCCGCGGGCATCGGCGCCGTCATTATGCTTTTCGTAGTCGGCATGCTCTTGGGGAAAGGTGTGGATTCGCGCTACCTCATCGCCACTGGTCTCCTCGTGCTCGGCATCGGTAACTACTGGATGTCGCGCTTCACGCTCGAGATCAGCCCGTGGGATGTCGTTTGGTCACGCATCGTCTTCATCATGGGCCTGTCGATGATCTTCGCTCCGCTCAATGTCGCCGCTTTCTTCAATATCCCACCGCAGCTGCGCGGCGCCGCAGTCGGCCTACTTGCCCTGCTGCGCAATGAAGGCGGCAGCGTCGGGACGTCCGTCGCTCAGACCATCCACGAGCGGCGCGACCAATTCCACAGCCTGCGACTCGGCGAGCAACTCGATAGCTTCAACCCGGCGGTAACCAACTACCTCACCCAGGCGAAGGCGTATTTCGTCCAATTCAACGGCGACCCCTCGGCATCCTCCGCGATGGCCCTCCGCTCGCTGGAAAACCTGCGCCAGCAGCAGTCATCGTCCTTTGCCTACTTCGATACCTTTATGCTCTTCGCCGTAGTTTCCGCAGGGCTGATCGGTCTCGTCTTCTTCATGCAACGCTCCGTCGCGGCCAAAGGCTCTCACGTAGCTGCAGAGTGACACCCACATTCAGGTGTAACTTTTTCCACCTCCGCCCCGTCTGTTGGAGAGATGACTGCCGCTTTTGACCTCTTTTGCCCAAAAGTAGCCTCCTGCCCGACCGATGAGTTCGCTCGCTCTTTCCTGGACTGCATTGCCTTTGCCGCTGGCGGACGCTAAGACGCCGTCAATGGCCGACTTTGCTCCGCCCACCGATGAAGCCCTCGTCGCGGCCTCGTTGGCCGGGGACGAGGCTGCCTTCGCGGAGTTGGTGGCGCGGCACAAGCGGCGGGTCTTTGCCGCGGCGGCGCGCTTTGCCCGCGATGACCACCAGCTCGACGACATCGCGCAGGAGATCTTCTTGCGGGCGTTTCGGCATCTCGGAAAATTCCGCGGTGATGCGCCGTTCGAGCACTGGCTGTCGCGGATCATCGTGTCGGCCTGCTACGATTTCCTGCGCAAGGAACGACGCGTGCGCGAGCAGGTATCGCTGGAGGGCGCGGAGTGGGACATGCGCGATGCGGGCATCGATGCGGCCATTGCCGCCGGTCGCGCACGGGAGCTCATCCATTGGGCGCTGGCGAGGCTGGCGCCTGACGAACAACTCATCATCACCCTCGCGGAGCTGGAAGAACGGCCGATGAAGGAAATCGCCGAGCTCACCGGCTGGAGCGAAAGCAATGTAAAGGTGCGGGCTTTCCGCGCCCGGCAGAATTTGAAAAAGATACTGGAGACGACCCATGAAAGATAACTTCGACCAGAAACTGGATGCCCTCTTCGCCGCCGCCCGCGCGTCGGCGCCGGATACTTCGCGAGCGGAATTTGCCTTCGAGACCCGGCTGGCCGCTCGGCTGCGGGCCGAAAATTCCAGCTCGATCTTCGCCTGGGCATGGAAGCTTTGCCCTTTCTTCGCTGCGCTGGCCCTGGCCGTGGGCTGGTGGAGTCACGCGACCGAGCGGACAGAGGTCGTTTCCTCGCTCGTTTCCGAGGCGGCGCCGGCCAATGATGAGCAAATGCTCGTGGCCTACATGACGGGCGATCACCGATGAGGACGCTCAAACGCATTCTCGGCGTCCTGCTGATCTTCTTCTTCGGCGTCTTCATCGGTGCTGCAGTCACGGGTGCCGGCGCCATGCAAAAACTGCGGGAGACTCTGCTCGGCGGTCCCGAGGCGGTGATGGATGTGGTGGTGAAGCGGCTCGATCGCGAGCTCAAGCTGGACGACGAACAGAAGCGCAAGCTGCAGAGCATTGTAGACGACGCGCGCATCAAGCTGCGGCAAAGCCGGATGAAGATTCAGCCGGAGATGGAGGGGACCTTGCAGGAAGCCGAGGAACGCACCCGCGCTATTCTCTATCCGGCACAGGTGAAGAAGTTCGACGATCTGATCTCCCGCAGCCGAGCGAAGTGGAAATCGGCTGAGACACCGAAAGCGCCCCCGGCAACCGCGGCTGCTCCCGCTGCCACGCCAGCACCGGCTACGCCTGAATCTGCTGAACCGAAGTAGGTCCCAAGAGCGAAGTCGCATTCCCGCCGATCCACTTGGCTCTCGTTACCTGGCTCCTGGCACTTTAGTCTCGCTCCATGTCGAAGACTTTCGCCTGGCTTGTCTATGCGCTGACTCTGGCGTTCTTCGCCTGCTTCTTCGTCTGGCCCATCGGAGCCACACTGGGGGGCGCTTTCTTCGATGCGGATCGCAAGTTCACCTTCGAATTCGTCGCCGAAGTTTTCCGCAATCGCATTTATCTCGAAGGACTCGGCAATTCGCTCTTCCTCGCCATCGGCAGCACGGCGCTGAGTTTCGTCATCGCCCTGCCGTTGGCCTTCATCGCGGATCGCTACGAATTCCCGGCGAAGAAGCTGCTCACCGCGGTCATTCTCGTACCGATGATCCTGCCGCCCTTTGTCGGCGCGATCGGCGTGCGACAGATCCTCGGCCAGTATGGCGCGCTGAATGCCGCGCTCATGCATCTCGGAGTGCTGGGCGCGAATGATACCATCGACTGGCTGGGCCGTGGGCGTATGTGGGGCGTCATCGCGCTCAACGCGCTGCACCTCTACCCTATCCTCTTTCTCAATCTCACCGCAGCGCTGGCCAATCTCGATCCTGCGATGGAGGAGGCCGCGGAGAATCTCGGCTGCACCGGCTTTCGCAAGTTCCGGCGCATCACCCTGCCGCTCATCATGCCGGGGCTTTTCGCGGGCGGCACCATCGTCTTCATCTTCGCTTTCACCGAACTCGGCGTGCCTCTCATCTTCGATCTCTCGCGCGTCACCTCCGTGCAGATTTTCTATGGCATCAAGGAGATCGCAGGAAATCCGTTCCCCTTCGCCTTGGTCGCCGTGATGCTGGTGAGCACCGCGCTGCTCTATGCGGCGAGCAAGTTTTTCTTCGGCCGCACCGAGCACGCGATGGTCTCCAAGGCTACGACTGCCTCGAATGTCAGTACGCCACGACTCGCCCTTCAATGGGCCTGCACACTCGGTTTTGGGGCGGTCACTCTCGCGGCGCTGTTGCCGCATCTCGGTGTCATTCTTGTCTCCTTTGCGGGCGACTGGCACCACAGCGTGCTGCCGGGCGACTGGACAGCCGAGCACTACCGCACCGCGCTCGGCCACCCGCTGGCGGTGCCTTCGATCCTGAATAGTCTCAAGTATTCCAGTCTCGCCACGCTCTTCGATCTCGTGCTCGGCGTGCTCATCGCCTACGTCGTCGTGCGCACCACGCTGCCGGGCCGCGGATTGCTCGACGCCCTGGCCATGCTGCCGCTCGCGGCGCCGGGGCTCGTCCTCGCCTTTGGCTACATTTCGATGACTCAGGACGGGCGCGTGTTTCAATTCCTGAATCCGTCGAAAGATCCGACTCTCCTGCTCGTGCTCGCCTACTCGGTGCGGCGGCTCCCGTACGTGGTCCGCTCTGCCGCCGCGGGTTTGCAACAGACGAGCGTGACGCTCGAGGAAGCCGCACAGAATCTCGGCTGCCCACCGTTGCGTTCCTTTCGCCGCATCACCTTCCCGCTCATCGCGGCCAATGTCCTTGCCGGTGGCCTCCTCGCCTTTGCCTTTGCCATGCTGGAGGTTTCAGACTCGCTCGTGCTGGCGCAAAAGCAGATTCATTTCCCGATCACCAAGGCCATCTACGAGCTATTCCAGATGATGGGCGAAGGCCGCTACGTCGCCGCTGCCCTCGGTGTGTGGGCCATGGTCTTCCTCGCCCTGACGATCTTTGCCGCAAGTCGGCTGCTCGGGAAGAAGCTCGGGGCGTTGTTCCGCGTCTAGGCTTTCGCGAATACTGGCACCGCTACGTCGGACACGGCAGAACTTCCGACACGGCGGATACCTCGGGAATGTCGCCCGCCGTGCGCTCATCGAGCCAGATGGCCTGCCGGCAAAAGAGGAATCGCATGTGCCCGAAATTTTCCCACCCGGCCGCCTCGGCCAGGGCGCGCATTTCAGCGAAGGTGAATGCTCGCTGGACGGACACATTCGCATCCGCCTGCGTCATGGGCAGCGTGTAGAGCAAGCTCGTCACCAAGCGCACTCCGATCGCTGCGCTGAGCGTGCGCTCCAAGTCGGATACCAACACAAACCGATGCGAAAGGTCACGGCAACGCCTCAGCAAGGTCACCGCATCTTCATCGCTGAAATGATGCAGCGCCAGTGAGCAGGTCACGAGATCGAACGTCTCTTTGGTCTCCCACTTCAAAACGTCGCCACGGACGAACTGAATCTCGGGATACGCTTCGCTGCCCCGTCGCGCGAGCTCTAGCGTGGACTCATGAAAATCGACCGCATCGATCTGCAGCGTCACGCCCATGCTCCGCGCGCAATCGACCATGAGCCGCGGGACATCGCCCACGCCGGTACAAAGGTCCAGCACCCGGTAGGTGCGCCCGGGCATCAGCCACTGGGCGAGGAATTTGCGAATGAGCCGATGGCTGCCGAAATAGCGGTTCAGCGAGACCAGATTGCGCATGTAGGCCTCCAGCTCGGGAGTAACCGGCTGCGGACGATCCATGAGCTCGGGCTCCTGTGGGTCGAATGCGCGTTTCATATCGGCTCAAACTTAAGCCCCACCTTGGCGGGAATCGAATCCTTTGATGCACCCGGCATCAATTTGCCCATCAGTCATTCAGGGCCAGCAGGGCCAGCATGCGCCCGGTCTTGCCCTTTTCCATGCGATACGAGTAGTAGCGGTCCGGATTAGCTGCCGTGCAGGTCCCGCAATCGTAGACCTGCTTCACCCCGGCAGCGCGAGCCTGCTCGGCGATCAGGGCGGCAAAATCGATCTCGAAATTCGGGGGACGGATGCAAGGGCTGAGCTGCACGATGATATCCGCGGGGTCGCTCTGAAACTCCGAGCACATGCGCTCGATGGCCGCAGCGGTAATACCCAGCTCGCTTCCTTTCCGGCCGGAGTGCAGCAGGCCGATGACCCGTTTCACAGGATCGACAAGATAGACCGCACAGCAATCCGCCACATAAACCCCCAAGCATACCTCAGAGCTCGCCGTGATCAGACCATCCACGGCAGCGACCGGCACCGGGGTGTGCTCATTCACCACCGCAACCTCGCGGCCATGCACCTGCTCACCGATGAGGAAATAGCGACGGGAAAGCCCGGACTTCTCCCGCGCCGCACGATGAAACAGATCCAGCCGCTCCAACGCCTGTGCGCGATCGACTTTCACATCGAGTCCGGCGACGCGGCCTAGGAAGGCATGCGCAATACCGGTGACAGCATCGAGCGCCGGGAATGTTTCCATCGGCAGCGGCGCGCTCACTCCCGATTCACCTACGCTCACTTCTTTTTCTTGGGTGCCGGCGTCACCATCGATTTTCCCGTGGACGAAACCGGGGTCTGATTCGAATCGGCGAGATCGACGAACACCGGATCCTTCGGCGTCCTATGATTCACGAGCATCGGATCAGTGAAGGTCTCCGCATACGAAGTGGCTGTGGCCGTAACGCGGTCGAACTCGGCGAGGGCCGTATTGTAATTCGCCCGCGACTGCAGCTCGGTGCTGCGCGCGGTGGTCAACTGCACCTGCGCATTGAGGACGTCAAGCTGCGTGCCGGCGCCGGCTGCGAGACGCTCGGTAGCGAGACGCACGGCTTCGAGCG
>JBGGMZ010000254.1:0-6395 GCA_041287745.1 Chthoniobacter sp.
GTTCCTGTTTACTGAGTTCGATGGCAACAACGGGGCGTCCTTTTCGCGGCATGCAGGAGCTTATATCTCTACCTGCATTTATGTACAAGACTTGACTGACAGGACACTAGAGCGGTTTAAATTGAACTGTGGTCGTTCGCCGGTCGCTGTAGCCGCCCCGCTCTGTCGGGGCGTGGGCACGAGTCACGCCCTGATTGTCAGAGTATTCGCTGTCCGCCGTCCTCCACACGGCGGCAGAGCGCCGTGGCTACAGCACCTTGGTTGCAACTACAGTTTTATTTAAACTGCTCTAACCCGGGTCGCTCGAACGCCGCCCCCTGCCCCAAGCCGCGGTCAGTAGAGATCGACCGTGATCTCCGATCGCTGAACTTTCCGGATCACCGCCCGGCGATGCGCAGGGAATGCGATGGTGATCATGACTTTGCCCTCGTGCATATTGGATTCCTGCTTCATCTCCATATTACGAGAGAGGAGCAGGGAGCCGGACTTCAGCCAGCGCACCGGCGTGACGATGTCACTATAGAGGGTCAAGGCCGGCCCGCTCTTTTTCCGGTGGTGCGATTGGAAGGCCGGCCGCGGCAGAGTGGGCAGCTTGATCTCCTTGAAAGACTTGCCGCTCCGGAAGAAGACCTGCGTGCGGCTCACCGGCTTTTCACCCCCGGTGTAGGCGACCCGCCGGGAGTCGGCTGTCCATAGCAACTGGCACCGTGAATAGTTGCCTAGAAGGGTCGCCGGGAGCTTGGCGAGGGTGACGTTGGTGGCTCGTTCGACGATTGCCGCCTCCATCTCGCTGCTGTCGTCCACGCCGAGAGGGTCGAGGCGCAGGGCAAAGCGGCCATCGGGCGAGGGTGACTCCAGGGTGTAATTGATCGCCAGAACCGGGATCGAAAGCCACCCGAGCAGCAGGCTCGCTAGAAAGGTTCGCTGCATCCCGGAAAATGACATTGCGCCGGCCATCGTGGCCGATGCCCCTCGCATGACAACTCCCAATGCGAGCGCCACGGCTGGCTTCTGCCCTGCTTGCTTTCCGCCGAGATGTGCCTTGTGATGGTAAGCGACTATGGAATGCCAAGCCGACGAACCTTCCACCCTGGCTCCGGACCTTAGCGGCGAAAGCCGACGCCATGCAGGACGAATCTTCGAGTCATGAATCAGCCCGGCTCAGGGAAGTGGCGCATCTTATCCGGCCTTTTTTGCTGCGGCTTGCTCGTCGTGACCGTCGTTTGCTTGCAGGAGCAGAGCATGGCGGGATTTCCCGACGGCTATCTGACCGAGTATGATCGCGCGACGAAAACTCCTTACGAATACCTCTGCTTCGCAAGCCTGCTCTTTTGCCTCTATTTCGCGTATCTGGCGATCGCCAGGACCGGGAGGACCGGGCTCCGGCTGGGTTGGGGAATTACGGCTTACGTCGTGCTGATCGTGCTGCCCGCTGTGCTGTTGAAACACTATTTTTTGGACTGGCTGCACCTCGACAACGGCATCGGCGGCTGACCGAGATATCTAAACACACCGATGACATGAACGGAGGATCTCCACTCATGTCACCGGCGTGATTAACAGGCATTCCGCCTCGCCGTCACTTAACGGTGATAGCGATAGGTGCGATGTCCACCGACGGAGATGACGACGTCGCTGTTGCCACGGTAGTAGCCGTAGCTGGGATTCGTGTAAATGACGTCAGGCCGCGTGGTGTAATAGTAGGGCCGATCGTAATGGTGATAGTCGCCATGGTGGTGGTCACCATCGTGGTCGTGATGGTCGCCATGATGACGGTGATGATGATCATCAGCCTTCGCCGTGGGCGTGAACGCGAAGGCGGCCAGGCCGACTGAAGAGAGCAGAAAGAGTTTGGTGATATTCATAGTGTCCTTGTGTGTTGTGACACTTAATCGCGCCCGGACCTATGAATGGTGGTTTCGCATCACGTAATTCGTCGCCGCTCGTCACACTGCCGTCGCGGATGCGAAAATTGGACCACCTCGCAAAAGCTCGCAGTGGTGCGCATTGTTGGGGAAGCTAACAGCCTTCCTCTGCAGCGAGGTCATTCGGAATTTTCGGATGGTTCGATAATGGACAAGCAGGGCCATTTCGCTTTTCGTCACGCATTGATCCTGCATTCCCTGCGCTCCCCCTCCTCCTTCCATTGCCGATATGACGCCTCCCCCGCCTGACGATAGTAGCGGGCGCCCGACGTCGCCGGACTTTGCTTTCTCGCCCCGGCTCCCGCCCGTGGAGGCGCAGATCGTCGGTCTCTACCGGCAACTCGAGAGCAGCCAATGGTGGCCGGCAGCCCAGCTGCACCAGTGGCAATTTACCCAAGTGGCGCAGTTGGTCGCGCAGGCCCGCGAGCATGTGCCTTTTTATGCCGAAACGCTGGGGCGGCTATTTCCCGGAGTCGGAGCGGAGAGCAAGATGGATGAAGATGCGTGGCGTTCGCTCCCGATCCTGACCAAGGAGGAGGTCCGCACGGAATCTGCACGGCTGAAGAGCCACGCCATGCTTTCCAGCGCGTCGGTCTATTCGGAGTGGACGACCGGTTCCTCGGGCGTGCCTCTGGAGGTGGTCAAGACACCCGCTGCCGACCTGCTCTTCCGCGCGATCAAGCTGCGGATGCTGCGCGAGTATGGCTACGACCCGATGGGCAAAATATGCGAAATCCGCCGGCCATTTTGGAAGAGCGGAAACGTGGTGCATCGCATGCCGGTTTGGGAGTGGCCGTTCGGGAACCTGTTCCGGTCCGGCGAGCAGGTGACGATGGATATATTCACCGACATCAGCGCGCAGGTGCAGTTTTTGGAGAGCGAGGCGCCGGAGTATTTACTGACTTTCCCTTCCAATCTACGGCTGCTCCTGCGCGCCTTTCGGCAGGGAGGAAGGAGGTTGCCCACGCTGCGCCTGGTACGCATGATGTCCGAGCGCTTGGATCCAGACTTGCGCACCGAGTGCCAGGAGACTCTCGGTGTGCCGCTCGTGGATTGCTATGGCTGCGTGGAAGGCGGGTTTCTCGCCGTCCAGTGCCCCGAGCACCCTCACTATCATGTGCAGAGCGAAATGAACCTGGTGGAGGTTTTACGTGACGATGGCGCGCCCTGCCAGCCCGGGGAAATCGGCCGCGTGGTGATTACGCCATTGCACGCCTTTGCCATGCCGCTCCTGCGCTATGAACTGGGTGACTACGCGGAGGTGGGCGAACCGTGCCCGTGCGGTCGCGGTCAGCCGGTATTGCGCCAGATTTATGGTCGCAAAAAAGAAACGCTGATCCTGCCCTCGGGAGAACGCCGCTATCCTATTTTTGCGTCGTGGATCTTCGCCTCACTCCGGGCGGTGATGCAGTATCAGGTCGTGCAAAAAAGCCCGACGTCGCTGGAGGTGCGGATCGTGGCGGAACGACCGCTGGAGAAGGCCGAGACCGACCAAATCCTCGAGGGATTCACTCAGCAGGTCGGACCCAACTTTGAGATCCGGCTGGTCTTCGTGGATCACATTCCACGCCGCCCGGGAGGCAAGTATTCGGATTTCGTTTCGGAAATGGAAACAGGAAATTAGGACCTGCATCCGAGGTAGGATGAGGTCATCTGCGCATCCTTAAGACAAAAAAGGGATGCAGGAGGCTGACTCCTGCATCCCTTGCTTTACGAGGCTTTCAGTTTTTTACTTCTGTTCGCGGATATCACGCTCGAGGCGTTCCAACTTGGCGCGTTCTTCGGCCAAGTCTTCGCGGGCGCCATCGCGACCGGGATGCTCGGCGATTTCGCGCTCCAGCTTCGCGATCTTCTCGCGACGCTTCTCGATCTCCTTGGCATCGTGCCCCGAGATCGTCGTGCTGGTGGTCGTTGTCGTGCGGCTGGTAGTGACAGGCGCGACGGGCTCAGTCGTGGTGACAGTCGCAGTCGTGGCAGGCGCAGCAACGACGCGGCGATGCACGACGACGCGGTTGACGAGCATGCGGTCGCCTTCCTGGACGTAACGGACGGTGACGGGAGTGTCCCGTGTGATGACTTCGCGAGTCACCGGGGCACCCGCTTCGTCCACGTATTCCACCTGCCGGGCAAAGCCGTAAGGCACGGGGGCGACTCCTTCTCTCTGGCGAATGATGACCCGGTCCGGGGCATATTCAGTGACGGTGCCGGCGGCTTCCAAGGGAGCAGCGGTGGTGACAGTAGCTTCGCGCACGACGGTCTGGGCGTGCACGATCGGTGAGCAGAGCACCGCGATCGCGGCGATACCGGGGATGAGTAGTTTGTTCATGATAAAGAGGTTCTTTCGGTTGATTGTGTAATTCTTCTGTGGCCGGCCCAAAGCCGGTTGTAATGACAGAATCGCTGGCGGGCCATATGGTGGCTGGATGTCGAGTGGAATAGGCTGAGCCCGGACGCAGGACTCGCGGTCTTCTGAAGTCACTGCGAAGTCTCGCCCCCATCTTCCTGATTCCTGCTGCACAACGATTGCGGAGATTTGACTCCTGCGCCGCGTCCGCGATGGTGAGCGTCTTTCGATGAAGACTGTTTTCCGCGTATTCGCCTATGTCCGCCGCTATCCCTGGATGGCCACGGGGATGATGGCTTGCGCGGTGGTCGGGACATTGATGGTGGTGGTCTTTCCCAAGGTCACGCAGGTGATCATCGACGATGTGCGCCATGGGCGTGGGGACCGGCTCTGGCCGCTGGTCCTGGCGGCGGCGGCTTCGTTCTTCGCGCGCGATCTGCTGAACGCGCTGCGCATCATCATCAACAATGCCTTCGAGCAGCGCGTGATCTTCGATCTGCGCAGCGATCTCTACTCGCACATCCAGCAGTTGCCGCTCACGTGGTTCGATAACCGGTCGACAGGCGATATCATGACGCGGCTGCTCGAGGATGTGCAGGCCGTGGAGCGGGTGCTCATCGATGGCATCGAGCAGGGGGTAATCGCCGTGCTGCAGATCGCGGTGGTGACGGGGATGCTCTTTTTCTATCTGCCATGGCTCACGTGGCTGGCGCTCATTCCCGTGCCACTGCTGGCCCTCGGCGCGCTTTCCTACACGCTCACCGCGGGGCAGCGCTACCGGCTGCAGCGCAAGGCCTCGTCGGCCATGAATTCGCTGCTGCACGACAATCTCGCCGGCATTCGCCAGATCAAAACTTACGTGCGTGAGCGCGAGGAGCACGCGCGCTTCAACGCGGCCAGCGATGACCTCCGCACCTCGACCATGACGATCATGCGTGTGTGGGCGATGTACAATCCCACGATGAGTTTCTTCGGCGCAATGGGTGCGGTGCTCGTGGTGGGCTTTGGCGGACGCGCCGTGCTGCACGGCGAGATGAGCGTGGGCGATCTTGTGGCCTTCCTCTGGCTGGTCGGCGCGCTCTACGATCCGATCGGCAAATTGCATTCGCTCAATCAACTCATCCAATCCGGTCGCGCCGCCGGTGAGCGGGTCTTCGAAATCCTCGACACGCCGGCCGAGCCCGGCCGCGTGGAGCATGAAGAGCAGGTGGACGTCGCCGGCGATGTGCGTTTTCAGGACATCGGCTTTGCCTACTCCGAGGAGTTGCCCGTCCTGCATCACATCAACCTGCACGCGACCCCTGGCCAGACCATCGCGCTCGTCGGCCACACCGGCGCGGGGAAATCGACACTCGTGCATCTGCTCACACGTTTCTACGAATTCGACAGCGGCGAGATCCTCATCGACGGCAAACCGCTCCGCGATTTTTCCAAGAGCGCACTGCGCTCTGCCGTGGGCATGGTCACGCAGGAGAGCTTCCTCTTCAACGGCTCCATCCGCGACAACCTGCGCCTCGGCAAACCCACTGCGACCGATGCCGAGCTGCTCGAAGTGCTCGACGCGGCCAACGCGCGTGAGTTTGTCGATCGTCTCCCGGATGGCCTCGGCACGGTCGTCGGCGAACGCGGGGTGAAACTGAGCGTCGGTGAAAAGCAGCGCGTCTCCATCGCTCGCGCGTTGCTCAAGGATCCGCCCATTCTCGTGCTCGATGAAGCCACCGCCAGCGTGGACAACCGCACCGAGCGGCTCATCCAGCAAGCACTCGATCGGTTGATGGAAGGCCGCACCAGCTTCGTCATCGCCCATCGCCTCTCCACCGTGCGTCACGCCGACCAGATTCTCGTCCTGGATCACGGCCGGATCGTCGAGCGCGGCACCCACGAAGAACTCCTCGCCCTCGACGGCGCCTACGCGAAGCTCCACGCCAGCAGTTTCCTCGACCCGCGTGAGGATGCGGAGCTGGCCGCCCGCTATAGCAGTTTAGAGCAAAACTGTAGTTGCAGCGAAGGCACTGTAGTCACGGCGCTCTGCCGCCGTGTGGAGGACGGTGAACAGCGAAAACCTGAATGATCAAGATTCGCTGGCGCTCACGCCCCGACAGAGCGGGGCGACTACAGCGACCGGC
>JBGGMZ010000255.1:0-9271 GCA_041287745.1 Chthoniobacter sp.
GGCCAAAGTGACCCAAAACCAATGCGACACTATTGCCACCCACCTCAACCATCGACCGAGAAAAAGACATGCTTACAAAACACCCCATCAATGCTTCCATGCTCACTAACCCATGTTGCACTTCAAAGTTGAGCTCAGGCGTTCGCGGTTGGATGGGAACGAAAGACATGATGGCAGGACGCGCACCGCCAACGGTGACGCGCGAACAACATCGGGAAGTGGAATACAAGCAAGCTCAGAAACGAAATGCGCCGGGGGAACTCGTCGGGCGCGGTGTCGTGCGAGCCACACTTGGGGCAAACGACATCGACTGCGTCAGGAGACGGTTGCGGTGAATCGGCGGCAAGGAACTCTCGGGCTGCATCGAGATCGTCGTCTGCGATCTGGACGCGCACGCCACCAACCGCATTGGAGTAGAGCCAGAACATCTGGATGAGGTGCTCGTCCTGAACGTATGCTGGAATATCGACTGCCTCCAAGCGAGTGCGGAACAAATGTGCCTCCTCAGGCTTGCTGAATGTGGCGATAGTTTTCACGAGCGGCTAGCGAACGCCTAACATGCTATTAGACCGACCGGAGGAAGACGGGGAAGCCGGTGGATTGGCTCGAAATGTGCAGGCCATGTCAATCAGCAGATGCCACGGGCCAAAACATTGGCAAGGAAGAAGTCCCGGATGCGCGGGTTGAATCCGAGGATATAAAGGATGCGCTGTAGCCGGCCTCAATGAGGCCGGACCGGGGTCGATGCCCCCGGCTACAACGCAAGCGCGACGGGGCTATGCGATCTCTCGCGTTGGGGCTCCTACCGATCCGCCAGGGTGAGCTTCAGCGTCGGGGGGGCGAGGGTCGGGTGGTGGTTGCCGGCGAAGCCGTGGACGGCTCCGTTGTTGCTCGGCTCGGAGGTTTCACGGACGACGATGAGGGTGGCGCGGCGGTTGGCGTCGGCATTGAGGAAGGTGGCGAGGGCCTGGCCTTCGATGGAGAAGGTGCCGCTGACCACGCCGCGCGGGGTGGTGAAGGTGCCGAGCTTTACCGCTTTGTTCGGATCGACGGCTCCGGCATTTGGAGAGAAGGCGGGGGCGGTATCCCAGGTGAGTGTTTCGGCGGACCAATCGTCCAGCGCATCGTCGAGGAGGCCATAGACGGCGAAGGTGCATTCGCCGGTGAGCGAAGCGTAGCCGAAGCCGGTGGCCTCGAAGTTCAGGGTGAGCGAGGCGTCGGCGATTTTGCGCTCGCGCAGGGAAGCGAGGTCGAAGCGGAGGTAGGCCTTGCGCAGGTAGCCCTTGGTTGGGGCGTTTTTGACCAGCAGGAGGGTATCGGAGAAGTGGATGGGGCTGTTCGGCGAGACGACGTAGGCGGCATCGCCGCTGCCACCGGCGGTGGTGAGCGTGAGCGTGGAGGGACGGGCGGCGGCGCTATTGGGACGCAGGTAGGCGTAACGGTCGGGCTCGCCCTCGTTGCCGCCGCGTACCTGGGTGAAGCGATCGGGGGTGATCGCGGCGGACTCGTGGGTGGCGAGGCGGCGGGTCTCGCCGCTGCGGTCGTGGCGCAATTCCACCTCGCCCTTCAGCACCTGCACCTGGCCGCGGCCACCGGGATCGGCGCTGATGCCGAAGTCGGTGCCGTGGTCGATGAGTTGCGCATTGGCCGTGGCGACGGTGAAGCCGTGAGCTTGCTCCGGCACGTGGGCGGTGAGCGCGCCGGAGTAGAGGAAGCAGGCATTGGGACCTTTCAGCTCCAGCTCCGCCGGACCTTCCAGCGAGACTTCCGCTCCGCTCTGGAAGACGAGCCGGGCGACACCGCTCTCCAGCCGCAGGCGGCCGGCCTTGAGCGGCGAGCCGGGGGTGGTGGGCAGCGAGGAATTATCCCAGCGCGCGCCATTCGTCTCGACGAGCGTGGCGAGCGGCTTTTCCGTGGGGTGCGGGACGAAGAGCCAGATGGCCACGCCCAGCGCGATGGCGGCGGCGATTTGCAGCGGCCAGCGGGGAAAGCGGATGATCTTCGAGCCGGGATCGTCGGGCAGGGTTTGGAGGAGGTCGGCCAGCGGGACATCGCCGAGGCGCGTGGCGCTCTGCCGCAGCGAGGCGTGCTGGTGCAGGATCTCGACATAGAGGCGGCGCAGGTCTGCATCGCCGAGGACGAGCGCCTCGAGGCGGGCACGGTCTTCCCCGGTGAAGGTGCCATCGAGCAGGCGGTTGCAGAGTTCGCGCAGTTCGGCTTGCGCGGGTGGCAGGGACGACGCGCCGCCGGCGTCCTCGTTGGGATCAAGCGGGTTCATTTTCGGAAGAGCTGTGCAGGTTTTTGGTCACGCACTCGTGCAGGACGTGCCGGACGCGGCTGAGGAGACGGTAAAGGGCGCCGACGGTGCGCTCGAGGCGCGTGGCCATGTCTTCGAGCGAGAGGCCTTCCTGGTAGCGCAGTTGGAGGGCGTCGCGATGGTCGGCGGGGAGCTTGGCCACGCAATCGTGCAACACGCGCTCGCGCTGCTCCAGCCGGTCGGCGCTCTGCTCGACCTCCTCGGAGACGGTGCGCAGGAAATCTTCGCTGAAGTCGAGGCGGTCGCGGTGCTTGCGCTTGCGATAGGCGAGCACTTGGTGGAAGGCGACCTTGCGCGCCCAAGCGCCGAAATTGGTGCCCAGCTCGAATTTCCCGAAGTTGCGCCACATCACCACCTTGGCCTCCTGCAGGATGTCATCGGCATCCTGCGGATGCGGCACCATGGTCATGACATAGGCGCCGAGCAGCCGCTCGTGGCGGGCGAGCAGAAAGACGAATTCCTCGGCGCGATCGGGTGGGGACATGGGATGGGATGTTTGAGGGCCTTTTCCAGATAAGTCCGTGGAGATGGGAATGTGGACAAAGTATTTTTTGGGGGGGCGCAGGTATTGACGCGCGGCAACAGGGCCCGCCCGAAGGGTTCCAAAAAAAACGTCATCCCGAGCGCAAAGCGGAGCGGGCGAGGGACCTCACGCTTCCGTGGGCAGCGGCGGTGCGGAGCTTCGACCAAATAGGGGGTGACCATGCGCTCACCTGCCCCCCTTTGCCTGCGGATACTGGGAGCTCGCTTACAGTCCCATAGGCGCCCAGCTCCGCGCGCCTTTTGGCTCCGCGCAGGAACCCACAGAAGCGTGAGGTCCTTCGGCTCCGCCCATGATTCCCCGCTTCGCTCAGGATGACGGCGTTTTTTGGAACCCTTCGGGCAGGGCTTCCGGGTCGCGCGCAACGTTATCCTCCTCCCTGTGCGCAGCCTTCCCCTCCCCCAAATAGAAGAATCCCAAAAGATTTTCTGTCCAAAGATTCGTCCATCGGACTTATACGTCACAAAGACTCTCATGTTTCCCCGAACGACAGTCCTCACTCTGGCCGTGCTCTCATGGAGCGCGCACGCCTTTGCCGCCGATGACGGCATGGAGTTTTTCGAGAAGAAGGTGCGCCCGCTGCTGGCGGAGCGCTGCTACGAGTGCCACAGCCCGGACAAGAAGGTAAAAGGCGGCCTGCGGCTCGACACGCGTGACGGCTGGGTGAAGGGTGGCGACACCAGCCCGGCGATCGTGCCGGGGGAGCCGGAGAAGAGCCTGCTCGTGACGGCCATCCGCTACAAGGATCGCGACTTGCAGATGCCCGAGAAGCGCAAGCTGCCGGATGACGAGATCGCCATCCTCGAGCAGTGGGTGAAGATGGGCGCGCCGGATCCGCGCACCGGCGCTGGAGGCGGTGGCGAAGTGGCCACGACGAAGAAGCAGACGGGCCTGAGCATCGAGGCGGGGAAGAAATTTTGGTCTTACGTGCCGGTGCAAAAGCCGGCCGTGCCCGCGGTGAAGGACTCGGCATGGGCACGCGGGGAGATCGACCGGTTCATCCTCGCGAAGATCGAGGCGGCCAATTTACAGCCCGCGCCGGATGCCACTCCGGAGACGCTCGCGCGGCGTCTCTATTACGATCTGGTCGGGCTGCCGCCGACTCCGGAGCAGATCGATACCTTTACGAAAGATGCGGCGGGTGACCGGGAGAAGGCGGTGGCGAAGCTGGTGGACGAACTGCTCGCTTCCCCGCGCTTCGGCGAGGCCTGGGGCCGGCATTGGCTGGATGTGGCGCGCTTTGCCGAATCGAGCGGTGGCGGGCGTACGCTGCTCTTCAAGGATGCGTGGCGGTATCGCGATTACGTGATCGATGCTTTCAATCGCAACGTGCCTTTCGACCGCTTCATCCGCGAGCAGCTCGCCGGCGATCTCCAGCCCGCGAACACGCCCGAGGAACAGCGGCGGCAGATGACCGCCACGGCTTTCCTCGCGCTCGGTCCCACGAATTACGAAGAGCAGGACAAGCAACAGCTCCGCTTCGATGTGATCGATGAGCAGATCGACACCATCGGCAAGGCCTTCATGGGCCAGACCATCGGCTGCGCGCGCTGCCACGATCACAAGTTCGATCCCATCCCGCAGCGCGATTACTACGCCATGGCGGGCATTCTTTCCTCCACGCGCACGCTGCTCAGCTACACCGAGAACGTCGCGCGCTGGATCTCCGCGCCCCTGCCGTCCGAAAGCGCGGTGGAAGCTGCCGCGATGCAAGAGCACGAGCAGAAGATCGCCACGCTGGAAAAGCAACTGGCTGACGCCAAGGACTCGCTGACTGAGCTTTCCAAAGGCGTGAGCCTGGCGACGACCAAGCGCGGCAAATCCATCGACCCGAGTACGCTGCCTGGCATCGTCATCGACGATACGCAGGCCAAAGTCGTAGGCGTGTGGAAGCACTCGACGTCCGTCGGGAGCTTCATCGGCGAAGGCTACCTGACCGATTTCAACACGGAGAAAGGCGAGAAGACGATCACCTTTACCCCTCCGATCCCCCAGACCGGCCGTTACGATGTGCGGCTGGCCTACTCGTATTTCGGAGATCGCGCCGACAACGTGAAGGTGACGGTTTTTCACGGGGACGGTGAAGACACGATCTACGTCGACGAGACGATGGTGCCGCCGATCGATGGACGTTTCGTCTCGCTCGGGAAATATCGATTTGAGAAAGACGGTGCGGGTTACGTGCTGATCACCAACGAAGGCACGACGAAGTTTGTCACCGTCGACGCGCTGCAACTGGTGCCCGAGTCCGAGGCCACCGCCGCGGAGGAAAAGGACGATAAGAACAATCCGGCGCGGAACGCTGCGGCCAAGCTGGTGAAGAAGCTCGAGGGCGAATTGAAGAAAGCGAAGAAGGATGGCCCGGTCCGCGAGACCGCCATGGCGGTGCACGACGACTCGGAAATCGCGGACACGCAGATCCGCGTGCGCGGCGTGCAGAAGCAGAAGGGCGACACTGTGCCGCGCGGTTTCCTGCATGTGGCGCTCACTACGCAACCGGAGATCCCCGCAGGCGAGAGCGGACGCAAGGAGATGGCCGACTGGATCGCCAGCGCGCAGAATCCGCTGACCGCGCGGGTGTTTGTGAATCGCGTGTGGTCCTGGCTCTTCGGCAGCGGGATCGTGCGGACGGTGGATATCTTCGGCACGACGGGAGAGAAGCCGTCGCACCCGGAGTTGCTCGACTACCTTGCCTCGCGCTTTGTCAAGGAAGGCTGGGATACGAAGCGGCTCATCCGCGAGATCGTGCTCTCCCGCACCTGGCAGCAGGCGGTGACGAAGTCCGCGGAGGGCGATCTGGAGAATCGTCTCTTCGCCCACGCGAATCGCCGGCGGCTCGATGCGGATCAATTGCGCGACACCATCCTGGCAGTGAGCAGCCAGCTGAAGCTCGACTATCTCGGGCCGAACATCGCCGGCGCAGGCGACATCGATGCGAACAATTTCTCCGCGCAGAATATCGAGTACGGCTATATCTTCGCCGATACGCGGCGCAGCGTTTACACGCCCGCCTTCCGCAACAAGCGGCTGGAGCTTTTCGAGGCGTTTGACTTTGGCGACATCAACAGCAGCACCGGCCAGCGCATCGTGAGCACGGTCGCTCCGCAGGCGTTGTTTCTCCTCAATCATCCTTTCGTCGTGGAGCAGGCCAAAGCCGCCGCCGAGCGCACGCTCGCGCAAGCGGGCAGCAACGACGGGCGCATCACGGCTGCCTTCCGTCGCACGCTCGGTCGCGCGCCTTCCGCGGCGGAGTTGGAGAAGTGCCGGCGCTTTCTCGGCGCGCAAGCTTCGCTCGAGCAATGGGCCGAGCTGCAACAAACCCTCTTCGCCTGCCTTGACTTCCGATATATCGACTAATGAATTTCCTTAGTCTTGATCTCAATCCCCTCTCCCCGCTCTGTCATCCTGAGCGGAGTGTAACGCAGTCGAAGGATCCCGTGGCAATCCGAGCGGCGTTTCCGGTTATCGCACGGGATCCTTCGACTCCGCCCATGATTCCACGCTCCGCTCAGGATGACACCGAGGCGGGAGATTAAGAGTAAGATTAAGAACCTGAAAGCACACCCCGCCATGAACAGCCCGCTCTTTTCCCGCCGCTCCGCGCTGCAAACTCTCGGCTGCGGTTTCGGCTACCTCGCCCTCGCCGGGCTCTCCGCGCAGGAGCAGGCGCGCGCCGCGCTCTCGACGAACCCCCTTGCGCCCAAGGCGCCGCATTTCAAGCCGCGCGCCAAGCGCATCATCTTCCTCTTCATGCAGGGCGGGGTGAGCCAGGTGGACTCGTGGGATTACAAACCGCGCCTCTTGGAAGACGACGGCAAGATGCTCGATTTCGAAGATCTCCGCAGCCTGGCCAAGACGGGCAAGAGCCCGCAGATGCGCGCGATGAAGTCGCTGTGGAATTTCTCCCAACACGGCCAGAGCGGCCTCTGGGCGTCGGACCTTTTTCCGGAAATGTCGAAGCACGCGGATGACTTCTGCGTGGTGCGCTCGATGCACACCGACGGTATCGCCCACGGCCCGGCGACGCTATTTCTCCATTCCGGCACCACCACTTTCGTGCGCCCATCCATGGGCTCGTGGGTGACCTACGGGCTCGGCACGGAAAACGCCAATCTGCCCGGCTTCATCAGCATCAGCCCCAGCCTCGGCAACGGCGGCCCGCGCAATTACGGCAACGCCTTTCTGCCCGCGATTTATCAAGGCACGCCGATCGGCCGCGCCGGTGTCCCAGCGAAGGAAGCGACGATCCGCAATTTGCAACCCGCGCGCTCGATGGATGAAGCGAAGCGGCAGTTCGATCTGCTGCGCGATCTCAACGCCGAGCAGATCGCGCAGAAGCCGGGCGAAAGCGAACTCGAGGCCGTGATCAATAGCTACGAGCTCGCCTGGCGCATGCAAGGCAGCGCGCCGGAGGTGCTCGATTTCAAGGGCGAAAGCCCGGAGACGCTCGCGCTCTATGGCATCGGCGAGGACAAGACGGATAACTTCGGTCGCCAGTGCCTGCTGGCGCGCCGCATGAGCGAGGCCGGTGTGCGCTTCATCCAGGTGAACTACGGCGACAACACGAACAACCCCGCGTGGGATCAACACTCGAATCTCAAGAAACACGGCGAGCATGCGAAGGCCATGGACAAGCCGGTCGCGGGTTTGCTGGCCGACTTGAAGCAACGTGGCCTGCTCGAAGATACGATCGTGTGGTGGGGCTCGGAATTTGGCCGCACACCTTACGCGGAGAAGAACGGCACGGGGCGCGATCACAATCCGGCCGGGTTCACCGTGCTGCTCGCGGGTGGCGGATTCAAGAAAGGCGTGACCTACGGCGAGACCGATGAGTTCGGCCATCACGCCATCGCCAACAAAGTGCACATGCACGATCTTCACGCCACGGTGCTCGCCGCGCTCGGGCTCGATCACGAAAAACTCACCTATCGCTACGCCGGGCGCGACTTCCGCCTCACGGATGTCTACGGCAATGTCGTCCACGATCTCTTTGCATGAAAACCCCCACCCTCCTCCTCTCTCTTCTCGCCCTCACCCTCTGCGCCCGCGCCGACCTCACGGAGGAGCAACGCCGCATCCCGCTGGAGGCCGAGTCGCCGGACCCGAAGCTGGCCAAGATCGTCCTTATCGCCGGCAGCGTAAGCAACAAAACCGGCCAACACGAATACTTCGCCGGCTGCGCGATGATGATGGATTGGCTGAAGCAAACTCCCGGCGTGTGGCCGGTGCTGGTGGCCGAAGGCTGGCCGAAGAATGAAGCGATCCTCGATGGCGCGAAGACGATCGTCGTTTACGCCGATGGCGGGGTGAAGCTGCCTTTCCTCGAGCCCACGCGCTGGGCACACATGAAGAAGCTGATGGATGCGGGCACGGGTTTTGTGATGCTCCACCAGGCGGTCGATACACCGCCGGATCACGCGGAGGAAATGAAGTCGTGGCTCGGTGCGGCCTTTACCTCGGACATCGGCTGCCGCGGGCATTGGGACATGGAGTTCAGCGATTTCCCGCCGCACCCGATCACGCGTGGCGTGGCCGCGTTTGCTGCGCCGCTGGATGGATGGCTCTACAATTTGCACTTCGCCCAGGGAGCGACGCCGCTGCTCAGCGGAGCGGTGCCGGATAAGTCGCGGTCGTCGGCCGATGCCAAGGAACACAATGGGCGGCCGGAAGTGATCGCGTGGGCGTATGAACGTGCGAATGGCGGACGGAGCTTTGCCTACACGGGATGTGATCTGCATCGCAACTGGCAGGTGGAGAGCCAGCGGCGCTTGGTGACGAATGGGATCCTCTGGACGGCGAAAATGGAAGTGCCGCAAGCCGGGGCGCCCGTGACCTTCAATCCCACGGCCCTCACTACCAATCTCGACTACAAGCCCGCGGCTCCCGCGAAGGCCGCCGCGCCTGCGCCCGCTCCGGCGCAGTAAACGACTGGAGCAAGCCGAGCCGCGGAGGTCAGTCCGTATTCAAAAGGAAATCAGTGGACTGAAGGTCCACGGCTACCGGCGTGGAATGGCAATGCGATGGAAACGCCTTCTTCGGAATGCACGTCTGACGTCGGAAGACATGCTGTTTTCAGACGCACGCATGGCTCCACGCGAAAACCCGCAGATATTTGAGGTCCTTCGGCTCCGCCCATGATTCCCCGCTACGCTCAGGATGACAGGCCTTTTTTGGTGCACGCTATCGCGCGGGGCGTGCGACTAACTCGACCGAAACCATTCTAGTATCCTGTCAGCCAAGTGCTTTGCATAAATAGGGCATGGAGAAGGAACATCACCACGAAGACGCGAAGGCACGAAGGGGCAAAGAGCGAGGGCAGCTGCTGAGATTGCGCCCACCTTCGTGCCTTCGCGTCTTCGTGGTTAATTACTAATACTTCCCGAAATAAGCGCCCCGAATTAGGGAGGAAACTT
>JBGGMZ010000256.1:0-9714 GCA_041287745.1 Chthoniobacter sp.
GCAAGGCGAGCCCGCGCCGGAGTTTCAACCCGCTGCGCCCGCCCCGGCTGATGCCGGTGCGAGCCTGCCGCCAGCTGCTCCCGGCGAGGTGATTTAATTTAAGGGTGGAGATCACGCTGTGTCACGTCGAGGGGGCGTGGCACAGCGCTTTCTTTTAGAGCGTCTGGCAAAAAATGATTTCCGAATACGACCGCGTGGAGTGTTGAATCAGGAACGCAAGAACGCAGGAAACGGAGACGAATCCTCCCTGCTTTCCTAATTTGCGTCGATTATCCGGAAGATAATTTCGGCGGGTGTTTCAGAGCGGTTCAAGTTGAACTATGGTCGCGCGCAAATCGCTGTAGTCGCCCCGCTCTGTCGGGGAGTGGGCACGAGTCACGCCTTGATTGTCAGGGTATTTTGCTGTCCACCGTCCTCCACACGGCGGCAGCGCGCCGTGGCTACAGTGCCTTGGTTGCAACCACAGTTTTATTTAAACTGAGCCAGTCCGGCGACCCGTAAAAAAGCGATCCCGCCGGCGCTGAAGCACCGGGCGGGATCGCAAGTGTTTGGTGAGTCGTCGCGCCGGAGCGCGTCGCTCGGAAATTAGCGGATCTGGATGGTGAAGCCCGAGCGATGGGGCACGTCGCCGTGCCACTTGAGCTCGCTGTTCACATGGCGGAGATCGTCGCGGATTTCGTCGATCTGGCCGCGCACGCGGTCGTAGCGATAGTGGCCGTCTTTTACGTCGTCGCTCACGCGCTTGAGGTGGTAGCGGATGCCATCGAGTTCATCGCGCACATGGCGGCCGCCGTGGGAGTTGGCTTCATCGTTCAGGTGGCCGTACCATTCCCACAGGCTGTGCACGTCGGAGCGGAGATCGTCATTGTAGTGATCGTGGTCGTGGTCGTGATCACGAGCCTGGACTAGCGGCGCTGCGGAGAGGACGCCAGCAATGATGCTGAGGGTGAGGAGGGTTTGTTTCATAAGGGTTTGAATCGGTAGGATCAGTATCGTGAGAAGTGAGACGCATGAGCGTATGCGTTATTCACGATCCCGCGGGAGGAAAAATTACGATTCCTGATCGGAAACCCGCCGCTGCAGATGGGCCGGTGCGAAACCGAAATCCCAGGCAGCAGTCCTTCAACCGCGACTGGCTAATGCCCGCGGACGAGATAAATGATGAGCAGGATGGGGAGCGGCACGCCAAGCAACCAGAGGAGAGCGTAACCGATTTTGCCGGATTCATTTACGAACCTTTCGAGGTGTTTCATAACAAGCCTGAATCGCCGATTGACCGAGCAATGCGCGTGTGGCGCGCGAGCGCCGTCGGCGAAGTCACTCCCGGATCCCATGACGCCGAGGAATCTCCGACGCCATTTTTCCTGTAAGGGAGGGGCCATTTTGGCCGTTGTCATGATCAGCAGGGAACGCATTCAATGGCTGACCCTCATTTCATATGAAACTGAAATTCCTCCCATTGATTCTACTGCTGGCCGTCGCCGCGCCGGGGCTGCAGGCGTCCGATAAGAAGGTGGCGCCTCAGCAGCCGGATCCCAAGATTCATCCCAAGGTGTTCAGCTTCATCGAAGGTTGGCTTTCCGATGGGGAGAGCCCGGTGGTCACGGAGATCAATCTCGATGCGGTGGACGTGAGCGGGAACCAGTTTCAGTCCGACGAGGTGAAGAAAGAGGACGAGTGGGTCCGTTCACCGAATGGCGATGGCGGGTTCATGCGCTATCGCTTCACCGAGCACCGGGGGAATCACTACAAAGTCGTCTACCAAAGCAATGGCGGCGGCTCATTGACCACCGCGGCGACGATCGAATTTTCGGTCGAGAAACGCGACGTGAAGGTGGACGGAAAGGCGAAGACGATTCGCGTGTTGAAGGTGCTTTCCTACGGGAGCAAGACGTAGAGGAGTAATTTAACCACAAAGGCACGAAGGACACGAAGAGGGAGAGGATTTCATCTCCGGAACTTCGTGTTTTCGTGCCTTCGTGGTGAGACTACCGCGAGCGCATTCCTGCTTTCGCGATTGCTGAAAGAGAGGGCGCCGACAGAGCGACGCCCTCCAATATTAGCGTAACGCCTACTTCTTCTTCACCTCATCGATGAACTCGCCGATGCGCTCCATGGCCGTCTTGATCTGATCGAGACTCGTGGCGTAGCAGCAGCGGACGAAGCCTTCACCGCTGACACCGAAGGCCGGGCCGGGCACGCAGGCGACTTTCTTTTTCTCGAGCAGGCCGAGGGAGAATTCGCGACTGGTGAGGCCGGTGCTGCTGATATTCGGGAAGATGTAGAAGGCGCCGACGGGCTTGTGACAGGCGAGGCCGAGATCGTTGAAGGCGCGCACGATGTAGTTGCGGCGATGCTCGTACTCTCGCCGCATGGCGTCGACACCGCGCGAGCCGTGTTCGAGCGCTTCGAGCGCGGCGTCCTGCGAAGTGGTATTCGCGCAGAGGATGCCGTACTGGTGGATCTTCATCATCGCGTCGGTGAGCGGCGCGGGTGCGCAGGCGTAGCCAATGCGCCAGCCGGTCATGGCATAAGCCTTGGAGAAGCCATGGAGGAAGACACAGCGCTCGCGCATGCCGGGGAGCGAGGCGATGCTCACGTGCTCGGCATTGTCGTAGGTGAGCTCGCTGTAGATTTCGTCGGTCAGCACGATGAGATCGTGATCGATGCAGAGACGCGCGATCTTCTCCAGCTCGGCACGGGTCTGCGTGGCGCCCGTGGGATTGCACGGGAAGTTGAGCATGAGCACCTTGGAGCGCGGAGTGATCTTCGCGGCGAGCGCCTCGGCGGTGAGGCGGAATTGATCCTCCGAGCGAGTGGCCACGGCCACGGGGATGCCGTGGGCCATCACTACGCTGGGCGAGTAACTCACGTAGCAGGGCTCGTGGTAGAGCACTTCATCGCCGGGATTGATCATCGCGCGCAGGGCGAGATCGAGCGCCTCACTGACGCCGATGGTGATGATGACTTCGGTGCGCGGATCGTAGGCCACGCCGAAGTGCTTGTGCACGTATTTGCAGATGGACGTGCGGAGCTCGGGCAGGCCGAGATTCGACGTGTAGTGCGTGCGGCCGTGCTCGAGTGAGTAGATCGCCGCCTCGCGGATGTGCCAGGGCGTGTCGAAATCAGGTTCGCCGACGCCGAGGGAGATGACTTCCTTTTCCTGCGCCACGATGTCGAAGAACTCGCGGATGCCGGACTTGGGAATGTCGCGAATATGATTCGCGATGTGTTTGTTGAAGGTCATGAAAGAATTTAGGATTTATGATTTAAGATTTAGGATTTGTGAGGAAGCGGAAGCGCCGCGCTTTTCCTCGCGAGAAGGGGGTATGAACCGAGCCGCGAGTGAGCGCGGCTATCGAGCTCGGGATCCCAGAATCCTAAATGCCAAATGATAAATGCTAAATGACCTCATGGCGTGACGGCGAGGCGCTCCGCCTTGATCTCGCGGGAGAGGGAGACGCCGTTTTCCTTGTAGGTCTTGAGACGGAAACGGGTGGCGGTGGAGATGACGCCTTTGATGGTGCTAAGCTTCTCCGCGATGAAGGTGGCGATATCCTGGAGGCTGTTGCCTTCCAGGATGACGAGCAGGTCGTAGCCGCCGCTCATGAGGTAGCAGCTCTGGACTTCGGAAAATTTCGCGATGCGATCCGCGAGGCGATCGAAGCCGCCGCCACGCTCGGGCGTGATCTTCACTTCGACGACCGCGGTAACGATGGAGCCGGAGACTTTCTGCGAGTCGACCACCGCCTGGTAGCCGAGGAGCACGCCGTCCGACTCGAGCCGCGCGATGCGATCGGTGACCGCGCTCTCGGAGAGATTCAGTTCGCGAGCGAGGTCCGCAATCGGGGTGCGGGCGTTTTGGCGGAGAAGGGCGATGAGTGGGTCCATGGATGGAATGGGAGGGGGAGCATACACAGGCCGCGGGCGCGGTCAGGGAAAATCTCGCGACGGCCCGGAATGCGGGTCAGCGAGCTTCTTCGAGAAAGGCGAGAGCCTTGTCGTAGCTGCAGCGCTCGAGAAAGTGCGTAAGCTGCGGGTCGACGGGTGGCGGGAGCTGGTGCTGCAGGGTGGTGATTTGCTCGGAGACCGTGCGGAGGCGTTCGAGATGACCGGCGGGGTCGCGGGCATACCATTCGCGATCGGCGATGACGGCGAGGCGCTCGCGCAACGCGGTGGCGAGGGATTGCTGAATGGTGGACTGATCGGACATGAGAGGAATGTTAGTGCGAGATGGAGCGGTGTCCAGATCGGGCCGGGTAGGGTGCCGGCGACCCCAGGAGGACGGGGTGGGCTGCTGAAGGGCGACGTTCTTGCCGCCGGCCACGATCTGGGCGTGCAAACAGGAGCGCTGACGGAGCAGCGCCCTGCGGCGAGCGGGTCTCTTGCGCGACTTTACAATGCGCGCGACGGAGCGGTCAGGCCTTCTTGGCCTTCTTCGCGGGCTTGGCGCTTTCGGCCAGGAGCTGGCGCTCGGCTTCGATCCAGTCCTGATGTTCATCACCGTGGATGCCGTGCGAGCGGCGCTTTTCCGCGATGAAGTAAGCGCGCAGGGCCACGTCCTCCTGGGTATAAGCCGGGGCGGCGGGCGCCGCGGGTGTCTTCGGCTTGGTAGTGCGCTTGGCTTTGACCGAGGCCGGAGCCTTGGCCGTTTTGGCGACCGTCCGTTTGGCCTTGGCGGCGGGTTTCACCGCACGCTTTGCCGGCGTGGGCTTGGCGGCGGCTGGAGTCGATGGAGCAGCCGCAGTGGGCACCACGGGTTTGCTGTTTGTGTCGTTTTTCTTAACCATAATCTCGATTTTTTATCTGGAGATTCCCGGGGTGAACCCCCTGCAAAAGCAGGAAGAAAGAACGAAATCTGTATAATCAGCCTTTTTGCTTACGTAAATAATGAAGTTGTTCCGTCGTCTGTAGTTTTCAACGCTACGGGATGGATTGACTTCCAACGTTAGTTTTACATCATCACCCACATCTATGTCCGATCCTACCGTCCCGTCCTCGTCCTCACCTGAGCCGGCCCCGGGTTCTGTGCCTCCTCCTATCGCTGTCTCTTCTGCTGCAGCGGACCCCTCGGCGCCTTCCGCAGGCTCCGGCCTGACGCCGAATGTCGCCGCTGCCTTGGCCAGTTTTTTCCTCCTGATCGGAGGCATTGTTTTCATCCTCATCGAGAAGAAGAATCAATTTGTCCGCTTCTATGCGATGCAATCGATCTTCCTCGGCGGCTTGTGGGTCGCGCTCTCCATCGGCATGGCGATTATCTACATCATGCTGCATGGGATTCCGCTCATCGGTACTTTGATTTGGCTCGCGAGCATGGCGTTTCGCATCGTTCTCTTCGTCGCGTGGGTCGTCATGGTTATTAAAGCCTTCCAGAACAAGGAATGGGAAATTCCGTATCTCGGAAGTCTTGCCCGCCAGCAGTTGGCGAAGACATCACCGGTCACGCCTTGAGCGTCGCCGCGGCCCGAGCTGCCAATCGGCTGACGAGCACGCCGGGTGGCATGCTCGCAAGATCAATCATTTCGAGCGACTCCTCGCGGCGGAACCAGGTCATCTGTCTCTTGGCGTATTGCCGTGTTGCTTGCGCGATGGCGGCGATGCATTCGGCGCGATTAATTTCGCCGCCGAGATGCGCGCGAATTTCGCGCAGGCCTAGCACTTGGCTCGCCGTTGGGCTGAGGTCGCCGCATTGCGCGACTTCATCGATCACGCCTGCGTCGAACATCGCCTCCGTGCGATGTTCGATGCGGGCGTGGAGCGTTTCGCGATCGACTGCGAGCACGACACCGCGCGACGGCGATGCTTCGCCGGTCCATTGCTCGCGGAAGCTGGAGAAGGGACGCCCCGTGAGGAGGCAGACCTCGAGCGCACGGATGACCCGGCGCGGGTTTTTGAGATCAACGCCATTGACCCCCTCGGGATCGAGTTCGGCAAGCTGGCGCTGGAGGTCGGCGAGCGGGCGCGCCTCGAGTTGGGCGCGCAGTTCGGCATCGGCCGGGGGAAGATCGGCCAGGCCGCGCAGGAGGGTGCGCAGATACATACCTGTGCCGCCGACAACGATCGGGATGTGACCACGGCTGCGGATTTCGGCGATGCGTTCCGTGGCCAGCGCCAGATACTGCGCTACGTCGAAAGATTCCGTGGGCGGGATTTCGCCGATGAGATGATGAGGAACGCGCGTGCGCAGATCGAGCGAAGGCTTGGCAGTGAGAATGTCGAGGCCGCGGTAGATCTGAAAGGCATCCGCACCGATGATCTCGCCGTCGCATTGCTCGGCGACGGCTACGGCAATGTCGGATTTTCCAACAGCAGTGGGACCGGCGATGATGAAGAAAGAATCAGTGGGAGCGGAGGGCACGCGTCAGAGAGTGTTTCGTGGTGAGGCGGGTTTGTCAGTCCGGGAGTGGAGGGAGAGGGGAGAGGGCCGATGGAAGATGGCAAATTGCAGATGTGTGTCGCTGCGAGGTCTCTCACCTAAAAGAAGCTCACCTCTCCTCATCAAAAAAAGAAGCCCACCGTTTCCAGTGGGCTTCTTGAAGGAGTTAGTCGAAGTCGTTACTTCGGGCGTCGATAATTCGGAACGCCGATTTAGCCGCGGTAGTTGGGCTCGCGTTCGCCAGTCTTGGCGCCGCTCACCACGAGCTTGCGGCCCATGAATTCCTTGTCGTGGAGTTCGACCACGGCGCGCTTGGCTTCATCGGTCGTCGTCATGGTCACGAAGCCGAAGCCCTTGGACTTCTCGTTGTATTTGTGGCTCACGATCTCGGCGCTTTTCACCAAGCCTACGCCCTTGAAGAGCTCGAAGAGATCACTCTCCGTGGCGTCGTAGCTGAGGTTGCCGACATACAGCTTGGGTGAGGTCACCTCCACTGCTTCGGGCTTGCGGGAGGGGCGCTGCTCCCGTGGTTCGCGCTGCTCCTTGCGCGGTGCCGGTGCCGGGCTGCTGCTATGCTGCGCCCCATTCGTGGCGGGGCTGGAGGCTGCGGGGCGGAAAAACGAAACCAGCTTCTGCCAGAATGTTTTCTTTGCGGGTGGGGTTTGGGTGGTGCGGGAGGCGTCGTTGCGCGGGCGGGAGGAGCGACGCGGTCCGCGGCCTGGGCGTCGGCCTTGGCCACGGGAATCGTTTGGTCTCATCGGAGTTATTATTAGCGTTTCGAGGTGTTGCAATGCCCGGGAAGCGCACGCGAGGTGCACGGCTCCTGCGTGGGTGTCGCGCGCACGTCGGAAAAGGTGCGCGACGTTCAGCCACAGTGGGAAAACTTCGCCGGGGGATGTGAGGCCGAGCCGCTACATGGAGCGTCCTTCCGAGCCGCCAGGGGCGCTGCAAACAAATGCGCCGCCACACTGGAGCGAAACAACCGAGGAGGAGGAACAAGATATTGTTCATGGGAAATCGGTTGCTGGCTGAGGGAAATACAAGCGCGCCAAGCCTTTGGCTCGCCCACACCCGGGAAACACGTAAGCCATGTTCCACAGATGGGCAAGGTGAAATGCGCGGGGTGTCACAATTTCGCAAGAATTGCGTGGCAAAGGTGGCAAAACGGACGAACAGAGGCCGGCTGGCGGGGCGGAGATTGGGGGTGCGTCTGGACGGGTTGGATTTAAACGCAGAGGCGCAGAGACGCAGAGGTCGCAGAGGAAAAGACGGGGAGGCGTTTCTGTGGATTCGACCGGTGATTGTATAGCCCGGCCTGCCGATGGGGCTGACATTTTAGCGGAGCCACTGCCCCCGGACCGGCCTCGGTGAGGCCGGCTACAGCGCCCTGCCCAAACAAACCGCGATCTTCCTCTCTGCGCCCTCTGCGTCTCTGCGTTTAAAAAATCGGACGTGCCGCCTCGAGACGGGCACGTGTCGTATTCCGGCGCACTCCAGACTGCATACACACCTCTTTTCAACGCCGGTAAAAGTACAGACGAAAAGCGCGCTCCCTTCACGAGAGCGCGCTTTGGAAAGTGGATCGACTTTTCAGTCGCCGCTAAAGTCAGCGCATCAGCAGCACCGCACGGGCGCGCTTGATTTCGCGCGTGATCTTGCGGTGGAAGTGCGCAGGCATGCCGGTGAGGCGACGGGGCAGGATCTTGCCGCTCTCGGTCACGAACTTCTTCAGGATGTCCGGGTTCTTGTAGTCGAGCGCCTCGAGGGCGATATCGATCCGGCGCCGCGGCATCGTGCGGTTCGCCTTGCGGAAGTTGGAGCGGCGTTGCGGGGTTTTGGGCTGCATACGATTACTTGGTTTCCCGGTGGAGCGTGTGGCGCTTCAGGTTGGGATTATACTTCTTCTTTTCGAGCCGGTTCGGTGTGTTCGGGCTCTTCTTGTTGCGCGTCGAGATGTAGCGCGAGATGGGTTTGCCTTCCGCTTTCGCTTCGGTGCATTCCAGGATGATGAATTCGCGGGCCATGGTTATTCCTTGGGTTCGCTGACCGTTTCTTCTTCTTCGTTTTCCGCCGGCTCTTCGTCGGTCAGGCCGAAGAGTGAGGTGACGGGGACGCGGGCGCGGGTGACCTTGCCCTGCTTCTCAATTTGGGATTGGCACTCCACCGTGTAGCGTGCGAAGGGCAGCGCTTCAAGGCGCGGATGCGCGATCGGCTTGCCGCTCATTTCGCAGACGCCGTAGGTGCCGAGGTCGACGCGCTTGAGCGCTTCTTCGATCTCGTAAAGGGCGTCCTGCTCCTGCGAGAGGAGGCTCAGGGCGAAATCGCGGTCGTAGGCGTCGCTGCCGGCATCGGCTTGGTGCATGCCGAATGCGCTGGCCTCGCTGCCTTCGGCGCGCTGGCGGAGATTGTCTTTGGCCACGCCCATCATGGAGTCGAGCATGGAGTCGCGAAGCTGGAGCAGACGCTCCTTCTGCTTCACGAGGAAGGGCGTCATGACGACCTTCGGCGCGGGAGCGGGCTTGCCGTTCGGGACCTTGGCGGGCTCGTGCGCTGCCACCTTGGCCGCGACGGGCTTCTCTGTGCCGTTCGACTTGGCTGGGGCCTTGGCCGCGGGTTTGTCCGCTTTCGGTTCAGTCTTGGTTTTAGCCGCCTTCGCTGCAGGCTTCTTCGCACTACTCACGGGTTTGGCGTGGGTAGGCTTCTTTGCTTTCGCAGCGGGTTTTGCGGGCTTGGATTTGGCCATAAATTAGCTAGGGAGGAATCAATCTTCAGTCTGTGGCAGGGAAAAGAGGCGCGTTACATAATTGCTTTCCCCATAGGGCGCAAGGGGAAACGCCACCTATTTTCAGCAGTCTTTGGGCCGCGCGAAGGCCCGCTTCTTTACGGGGTTACAGCGCCACTTCCAGTCATTTTTTGGACAATGGGCGACATATTTCGGCTTCACTGGGTATTCGCAGGGGCGATTCGTTACGGATGCTCAGGGTGCGGACTCCAAAAGAAGTGTCAATCGAGCCACGGGACCTACAGGTTCCCCCTTCCTGACCTACGAACTGGCCGAGGAATACCGTCTCAGGGCAAAGCGCCAGAACGCGCGGGTTGCAGATACGATAAAGACTGTGCCGATGGCCAGTTGCGCTAGGCCAGCCCACGGTGACTGAAACGCCCGGGCCAGTGTGATGGCCGGCACATTGGCCACGATGATCACCGGCAGGAAGTAGGTGAAGATGATCTTGAACAGGCTGTAAGGGAACACGCTCTCGGGAATACGGGCGATGTTGAAGACATTGAAGTAGCCGTAGATGAGCCCCTGCGCCCGCACGATCCAGAAGGAGGCCGTG
>JBGGMZ010000257.1:0-5786 GCA_041287745.1 Chthoniobacter sp.
GGGCCTGGGACGTAGCCGACGTCGCCCGAGTTGCACTCCTCGATCATCGGCATGTCCTTTGCACCCACCGTAGGCGAATGCGGGTCGATCGGGAGCAGTGAGTAGTCCATGCTAACCCACGCCAACCGCCGCACCTCTCCCTCCCAGGTGTATTCCGAATGCTTTAGCGGCAGTCGCACGAAGCGTTTCCCGGTCGGATCGGCTGGATCGATCTTGTAGACGAGGAAGTCATCGATGGCGAAGCGCCCTTCCTCCACGATGGCCCGCACCTCGGCAAAGCGCGAATTTTGGTTCCAGCCGCCGCCTTGGTGAAACCAGGCAAAGGCCACGAAAGAAGCGAAGAATAGCAGCCACTCAAAGCGCCGGAGTGGAGCCATTAGCGAAGAAAAAGTGAAGCGAGTGCGGCCATGTGGGAAGGGAGAGCGATGAAGTTGCCCACATTCACCCACGAGCGGAATCCTTTTTTGTCTCTGCCTCTCTCAATGGTTGCTATTCGGCCGGCTCACTTAACTCGGACCCGATCGCAGGTGGGACCACCGAAACCGCGCGCTCCGATTCAGCAGATGCCATGAAGTCCGTCGTTCTCACCGTCTCCATTCCGGCCACAATCTTGAGCTGTCAGCTGAATGCTCCCGGCGAGGATATCGCCGAGGGGCCCGCTACAGACGTGCCGGAACTGAAAGAGCTGAACCATTACGCTGGTCAATGGGAGGAAGAGATCGCGGGGCGCCCAGGGGTGCGCCGCACTGAGTTCAGCGAATGGATCCTTCAAGGACGCTTTCTCCGCCAGACATGGTCAACTGAGTCAAAGGATGGAACACCTGCCGCCCACGGCCTCACGCTCATGACTTATGATGTGGAACGCAAGGCCTACCGCAGCTGGGCTTTTCTCGCCACGGGTTCAGTCATCGAGAATGAAGGTTCGTGGGACGCCGCCACGAACACTTTCGTCTGGGCTCACCGGATTACTGGGACTTCTGAGACGGTGGTGACTAAAGCCTCTTTTCCCAACGAAACGACTCAAGCCTGGAGCATCGTCAAGACGGATGAGCAAAACAAGGTGATCCGGGAAGTCGCAGGGCAAAGCAGCCGCCGAGCGCTGTCGACGCTGCACCCGGCTTGATCCTGGCGCTTTTCCATCGATCCCAACTGCGGAAAAAGCGGCGGCCCTTCCTCCTTTGCGGAATGTGCGGTACTAGGGGAAAGGGCCGATGGGGATGTTACCCGCAGCGACTACACCGCCGACTTCTCCCTTGGTAGCGTTTTGCACTACGGATCTATGCTGCACATTTTTCAGGCAGTCTGGCTTGACGGTTTGATGTTACACAAAGTAACCAAACAGCACGCGACCTGCTGTTTGGTCGAGGGCGGCAATCCGCACAACCCCGGTTTCTCAATTTTCCTATGCCTAACAACACACCCACCCGTTCGTTCGTTACAAGAATCCTTGGCTTCGGCGCTGCCGCTCTTCTGGCGGCCGCTGCATCTGCATCCGCTGCTCAGGACGTCTGGCTTGGCTCGCCCCCGACCGTGCCGAGTGCCCCCATATGGCTTCCCCCTGCCCTTTCCTTTTTGCCTCTCAACAACTGGAGCACTGGCGCCCCTCCTACGCCCGAAGAAGATGCGATCTTTCCCGTTACGATTCCGACCTTTCCATTCCTCAACCTCGCTCCGCCACCGCTGAATCAGCTCGCCAATGGAAAAACCATCTTCGTGCTTTCGCTTCCTCAGAGCATCGTCCCTCCCGGTTTCGGCTCCGCTCAATTGAGCGCTAACAGCCTGCGCTTCGAGAACAACTATCGCCTGATCGACGTCTTTACGCTCATCCCGGCGCCACTCCTGTCCCTTCTGCCTTTTTCTTCCGCTCCGATCTTGTTGAGCAACGGGAACGTCACCGTCACCAAGGGTTCCATCGCGGAGATTGACGCCGGCCTTCAGAGCGTCAATGGAACCATCACCAAGCTCGGGCGCGGGACTCTGCTGCTCAACGGTCCGGTATACGGGAACCTCAATGTCCAGCAGGGAACGCTGGGCGTTGGTACCACCCTGTCCATCGATATCGCCTCGCTCTTCCTGGGCAAGTTCCTGATCAACGAATCGATCGGATCGATCCGGGTGTCTGGGAACTATACGCAAAATAAGAACTCCACTCTCTCGATCCCGATCGCCTCGACGACATCCTATGGCAAGCTCACCATCGACGGCTCTGCTAATCTCGCGGGCACGTTGGCTGTTAGCTACGCAGACGGCTTTCAGGTCAAGCGCGGGGATAAATTCGACATCATCCACGCGAACAACGGGGTCAATGGACACTTCAGCACTCTCACCGATCCGCAGGCCACCGGCACGCTGCTGACGCTCGGGGTCGTTTATAGCACCCGCGACGTTTATCTGGAGATCTTGCAAGGCTCGTTCGCCGCGCTGCCGGATCTCACGCCGAACCAACTTTCCGTCGGGCGCGCATTGGACCGCGTCGTCAAGGAGACCCACTCCTCCAACCTGATCGATCATCTTGATCGCCTGCAGCTGCATGATGTCCCCGGCGCGCTCGATCGTATCGCTCCCGAGGAGTTGACCTCCCTCTTCACCATTGGCGTCTCGCTCGCCCAAGTGCAGAGCGGCAATATCCAGCGCCGCACCGATGATATTCGCAGCGGTTCCAACGGCTTCAGCGCTGCCGGCCTGGCGATCAATGGCAGTTCCCCGAGCTACAGCGGCGGCTTCGGCATCACCACCGGCGTAGCCGGTCCGAGTGGTGACGACGGCAAGAGCAGCAAGGAGATCAAGGAGGTAGTCACTCCGGCGGAAAATCGCTGGGGCGCCTTCCTTTCTGGTACTGGCGAATGGGTGAGCGTCGGCAATACCGACAACGCTCGCGGCTACGATCTCACCAGCGGCGGCTTCACCCTCGGCGTCGATTATAAGCTCACGCCGAACCTCGCTGTCGGTCTCGCGGCCGGCTACACCGGCACCACCGCCGATCTCACCGAAGGCGGTCGCGTTCATGTCAACGGCGGCAAGATCGGTCTCTACGCCACCTTCTTCCAAAACCAGCAGGTGGCCGCAGCTCCGACGATGTCCAAGGATTCCTCCAAGGACTCCAAGGAAGTGCAGGCGCCAGTGGCCAGTGTGGCCAAAGGCTTCTACGCAGACGTCGCTGTCTTCGGCGGCTACAACAGCTACGACTTCCATCGCAAGGCCTTCGAAGGCACCGCTCGCGGCGATACCGATGGTGGCGAACTCAACGTCCTCTTCGGCGCCGGTTACGACTTCAAGAGGGGCAACTTCACCTTCGGCCCGACGGCGTCCTTCAACTACACCTATCTGGGCACCAGCGAATTCACCGAGCACGGTTCGCTCTCGCCGCTGGACATCCACGGTGGCAAGGGTGAATCGCTGCGCACGGCGTTCGGCTTCAAGGCCAGCTACGACTGGAAGGTTGGCAGCGTGCTGGTGAAGCCTGAGATTCGTGCTGCCTGGCAGCATGAGTATGGCGACGCCGCCTACGACCTCACCTCGAGCTTCGCCAATGGTTCGGGCGGTTCCTTCACCGTAGCCGGGCCGCAAATCGGGCGCGATAGCGCTTTGCTCGGCGCCGGTGTCTCGGTGCAGTTCAGCGATCGTTGCGGGGCCTTCGTCTATTATGACGGCGAGCTCGGCCGCACGAACTACCATGCCACCGCAGTGACCGGTGGTGTGCGCATCTCCTTCTAAGGACGGCCTGCGTTAATTCAACGACGCCGGTGCCGCGGTTATTCCGTGGCGCCGGCGTCTTCTTTTTGGAAGGATAAGCGCTTTCTCCCACGCGCGATGACCTCAGGCGATTTTCTCACCCGATTGTTCATCTGGCTCGCCCTCATCACCTATCCGATCGCGACGGGCCTGCTTCTTCGGTCAGCTGGAGACGTGCGCCGGCGGATGCAGGCTCGCGCCGTCTGGACCCTGGGCTGCGTCTTTTTCCTCGCGCACGTCTTCTGTGCGTTTGCGGTTTTTCACCACTGGAGCCACGCGGAGGCTTATCGTGAAACCGCGCGCCAGACCGCCGCCCTCACCGGCTGGCAATTGGGTGGCGGCATCTACTTCAATTACGTCTTCGCCGCGGCGTGGCTGTGCGACGTGCTCTGGTGGTGGCTCGCTCCGCAGAGCTTCGCGCGGCGTCCCACATGGCTTAGCGCAAGCTGGCACGGCTTCTTTTTCTTCATGGTCTTCAATGGCACGATCGTCTTCGGCCACGGCCCAGTGCGCATCCTCGGTATCTTAATCTCGCTCACCCTCGCCGTCCTATGGATAGGTCGGCGCCGCAATCGGCTTGGCACTTGATGCCCGATCCTTGCCCGCCAGCACTCCGGACTTCATTCACCGCTCGCTTGTCTCCATCATTTCACTCCTCCCCACGATGGCCCTGTTCCAACTCGATCCCGCCAGCATCGTCGCGCGCGTACGCGCCTCCGGCCAGACCGTGCAATTGCCCACGCTCGCCGCCTCCTTTGTGCGCGGGATCATCGGCTTCACCATCGTCAGCGTCGCCGGTTTCGCCCCGTGGCCACTCATCGATCGCTTCATCGCCCACCCCACGGTCAACCAACTCTACGTCGCATGTACCGCCGTCTTCATCGGCTTGAGTGGGCCTTGCCTGCACCGCCTCATCATCGGCCCTGGCTCGCTCTCCCGCTGTTACAAGCTCTTCACCCTCGCCTTCGTCGCCTACGCCATCGGCTGGATCACCTGCTGGGAATTGCGCCCCGATGACCTTGGCGGCCTCGGCGGACTCCTCGCCGGCACCGCCCTCATGGGAGCGATCCTCTCCCTTGCTTTCGATCATCCGCGCGCGATGCCGAAGACCATCCTCGCGCTCTTTCTCCTCAACACCGCCGGTTACTACGCCGGTGGCAAGCTCGAGGGCCTCCTCGGGGTCGGCCACCGTCACACCGCCCAACTCCTCTGGGGCGCGTGCTACGGCATCGGTTTCGGCGCCGGGCTCGGTGCCGCCTTTTACTTCTGCCAGGAACGCGTCCGCGCGCTGCTCGCCTCCCAGACATGAAAATCGGCCACCCTCTCGTTCTCGTCGTCATCGCGCTGCTCCTTACGCCCTATCTTCGCGCCGCCGAATATCCCGGCAAAACGTGGCCCACTGCAGCCCCTGCCGAGCTCGGCCTCGATGAAGCCAAGCTCGCGCAGGCCCGCGACTACGCGCTCACCGGCGAAGGCTCCGGCTGCATCATCTATCATGGCAAGCTGGTCCTGCAATGGGGCGACCAGGCAGCGCTCTACGATCTCAAGTCCTCCAGCAAAGCCATCGGTGTCACCGCGCTCGGGCTCGCGCTGAAGGATGGCCTCGTACATCTCGACGACCCGGCGAAAAAGTTCCACCCTACCTTCGGCACGCCGCCCGAGAGCAACGCCCAGAGCGGCTGGCTTGATCAAATCACCCTGCGCCATCTCGCCACCCAAACGGCGGGCTTCGAAAAGCCCGGCGGCTACGAGAAACTCGACTTCGCGCCCGGCACTGCATGGCTCTACAGCGATGGCGGCCCAAACTGGCTCGCGGAGTGCCTCACGCTCGCCTATCACCGCGACTTGAACGACGTGATGTTCGAGCGCGTCTTCACGCCGATCGGCGTCACCCCCGCCGACCTCAAATGGCGCAAGCACGCCTACCGCCCTGAGTTCATCGACGGCATCAAGCGCCGCGAGTTCGGCTCCGGCTTCAGTGCGAATGTGCAGGCTATGGCGCGCCTCGGCTATCTCTACCTGCGCGAAGGCTGGTGGAAAGGCGAACTCATCCT
>JBGGMZ010000258.1:0-2889 GCA_041287745.1 Chthoniobacter sp.
TCCAGCGAAACGGGGAGAACAAGCACATCAGAGGGAACTATCCTCTAAGGCAATTGCAGGAGTGTGGAAGATGGCGCGATATGAATCGCCTCAGCATTTTGGGTCAAGCTGAAAAGCTGGCGATCGCCTTGTAACATCCCGGGCCTTTCCGTTGAAGAAGTGCTTGGTCGACAGTGCTCAGTTACTAGGTCGGAAAACCCCATACTTACACTGAACACTATAATACTGAGAACCTACTATCCCTCCAGCCGCTGAGTGGGATCACAAGGTTACTGAGCTGACTACGCGAACGCGGGCGGCGATTGCAGCGTGCCCGGCTTAGTGAGCGTGAGCCGCACCGGCAGGCGCTTCTCCGGCTGGATGCGCCTCGCCATGTGCTTCCGCGGCGTGCTCATGGACCTCGGCGGCACCCTCATGCCCGCCTTCGGCGTGCTCGTGCGCCGGCTGCTTCAAAGCCATGACCAGAAGGCCGAGACCGACTACTGCTGATACGATGCCGCCATACCAGAACATTCTCGCCTTCGTAAGCACGCATACGGTGCAAAGCACCAGCCCGAGTTCCACCGCCAGATGCGCCCAGTCCAACCGATCCGCTTGGTGATGGGTATGTTCGCTCTCCTCTGCTTTCCGGTTGGCTTCGGCGATGCGTTCGTCCGCGAGCTGTTGCTGCCGTTTGCCCGTCACGATCAATCCGCCCACCGTGTCGTTTTCCGAACCGTCCGCATTCTTCGCAGGAAACTTGGTCTTTTCGTCCACCTTCACATCCTTCTCCGCCGTCTTATTCTTGGTGATGTAAGATTCCCATTTCTTGACCTCGGAGTCACGCAGCGCCTCCGTGCCGGGCGCGATGGGGAAGAGCTTGGTGAAAGTAATGGCGCGCTCCTGTTCTTCCATCCGGCCTTTTTTGGATTGGAAACGGGCAAACGTGTTGCTCGATTCCACCTTGTAACCGGCCGCTTCCGCCAGCAACCGGTTGGCATCCCCTTGCAACTGGAGCACCATGTTATGCGCACGGTGGCCGAACATGGCCACTGCCGCCAGCAGTGCTGCAATCAGGGCCATCGTCATACCCACCTTGGCCATGAAGGGATCGGAGGCGTGTCCGCCGTGGGCCGAATGTTCTGCGTGCTCGAGATGTTCGTGGATTTCACTCATAGGGCTGGCGCGAAGAGGTGCCGGATAGGTCCGCTAAACGCAATCTTAAAACCGCAGATGGCCATGAAACGCAGACGCCGCCCGGCTTGGGCAGGATGCCGCGCGATCTTATTCCGACGAGGATGGGTCGCTCTCCGCTTCAGGAGCAGCGCTAGCTTCTCGCTTTTTGCCGGTGATGTTAGCTAACTGAGAGACAGAGTCGGGAATGAGATCCTCAATCAAGGTCATGAAATCCTTATCGACGAGGCGTTGGGCGCGCCGGAGAAGCAAGGGGACTGGGTTGCCGGGCTCTGCTTTCCGGTAGTATTCGCAAATCTGGTCGATGGCACGGACGACATCGTTTCGGCTCCTGATCTCGCCGCTGAAACGAGTAGCCGAAGCCCCCGCGGATGCACCGCTAGGCTCCGGAGCCGAGAGGTTGTCCGGCCGCGAATCGGCTCCCGTCGTTGCGCCGGCAGCCGGCTGCGAAACAAAAGGAGCGAGTGTCGCCTGGATCTCGCCGAGAACTTTGGTGAGTTCATCGAAGTTCGGCGCGGCAGCGGAACCGACCTTTTCCATCAGGTCGCTGTCGATCTCCCCCAAGGCGGTTCGACAGCCGCTGGCTGCCGTATTGAGGGCCTCCAGGTCGGCCGCTTTGGTGTCGCGGAAGGCGGCCTCGATTTGGGCTGCGGAAGGAGGAGTAGCCTCCGGATTGGGCGGCAGTCCGACCTGAGTGATCGCCGCGAGACTGAAACGGCCCATCTGCGAGGAATTGGAAAGCGGCACCAGCCGAACTCTCTCGATGAAGCGGATCGGGTCACCGAAAGTGGCCAAAGGTTTCGAGAGGCCCGCGATGATATTGATTCGTTCCGTGGGGTCGTTGTTGTCCTCTGGATCAAGGCGGGGATACACTCCCGCCCACTGGTCGTGGATCAGACGTTGCAGGAAAGTCAGGCCGTCGCGCAGTCCGGGAACTCCCTCCATTTTCAGGCCCGCAAGGATCAGATAAATTGTGACTCGGAGATCCTTGGAACGCGCGAGGAGTTCCGTGCATTTGCCGCGGACCTCCTGCCAGTCTGGCTCTTGCGCACTGACCTGCCACTCGGGATTGTCCGATCCGGAAAACTGCTGAGCTTCCTTGCCTTTGGCGAGGGTCTCCAACTCAATGAAAACAGGGTCGTAAGAAATGTCTTCTCCGCAGGGAGATTCAGGCGAAACAGGTTGGAGCAGAGGTTCGATGTCCATAGCTACAGAGATACTGACGGCGAACTCACGCTAGGGAGCCGCCTTCGCGTTGTCGAACCGCAATTGCTGTATACGCCGTGCAATTGAGCTTTGACCGGTGGATGGCCGCCAGAAGCTTTCTCGCCAACGAGGCCTACGAGGATTGGTCCTTCTTCTCGGAATGACCCTCGTCCGAATCGACGGAGGGCAGATCGCCCAGCATCGAGTCGAGGTCCAACTCCGTGCTCTCTTCGGCCGGTTTTTCTTCCGCCGCTGCTTCACCGGAAGAGAGATCGCCCAGCATCGCGTCGAGATCCAACTCCGTGCTCTCTTCGGCCGGTTTTTCCTCGGCAACTGCTTCACCGGAAGGCAGATCTCCTAACATTGAATCGAGATCTATTTCCGGTGCCGCTTCGGCTGGTTTTTCCTCGGCCGCTGCTTCACTGGAAGACAGATCCCCTAACATCGCATCGAGATCAGTCTCCGCGCTTTCCTGCGTTGGCTCTTCCTCCGCCACTGCTTCCGTAGAGG
>JBGGMZ010000259.1:0-5856 GCA_041287745.1 Chthoniobacter sp.
CCCTGCTCGCTATAGCCTGCCGATAGGACTCGATCGCTTCTTCGCTGCGGCCTGCTCGCGAAAGAGCGACTCCCACAGCGTGGGATCTTTCGGGGCTTTCGCACAGGAGTTGAAATTGGGCCAGCGCTTCATCAAGGCGGCCTTGTTCCAGATAGGCAAAGCCGAGATTGTTGCGAGCTTTGTCGTAAGCGGGGCGCAAGGCGAGCGCCCGACGAAAGAAGTCGATCGCCTTATCGTAGTCGGGGGTTCTCAAGTAAACATTCCCGAGATTGAAGTATACCTCGGGGCGTTCCGGATCGGCTCTCAGAGCCTGCTCGAAGGCCGTGATCGCTTCCGAGAGGCGACCGCGGTCCATCAAGACGTTGCCCAGCTCGACGCAGTTCCCCAGCGACCCCGCCTGGAGCTGGATGGCCTGCCGGCTGAAGGCCGCGCCCTCGTCCTGGCGCCCGAGGCAAAAGCAAATCTCGCCCAGCAGAAGCCAGGCTTCCGTATGTGCGGGCTGGGCGTCGACGATTTTTCGAAACATTGCTTCGGCCGCCGCGAGCTGCCCCGACCGGAAATACTCGGTCGCGACATGGAACGCTTGTTGCACGGTGATGGCAGGCATGCCAGATCAGGGGGGAGAAGAGGGGCTGAGTGCTGCAGGAAGCCCGGATCGGAGACTCTCCGAAGAGAGGAAAGGGGGATTGGGATCGACAATCCGAAACGCGGCACAGAGTATAATCGGCAGATACCGGGCATTCCTAGAGTAAAAAGTAGTTGCAATTTGGGGAGAGACGGTTATTTTCCGCGCTCCCAAATTTTATTTATGGCTAAAACCTGCTGGCTCGAACGTGAAAAACGCAAATCCGCGACTGTCGCGAAATATGCCGCCCTGCGCGCTGAATTGAAGGCGAAAGGCGACTACGTCGGTCTGTCGCAACTCCCTCGCAATGCAAGCCCCGCCCGCCTCAGCCGCCGCTGCCAGGCCACTGGCCGCAAGCGTGGCTACATTGGCCGCTTCAAGCTCTCGCGTATCTCTTTCCGTGAACTCGCCTCGAACGGCATGATTCCCGGCGTGACGAAGTCGAGCTGGTAAGCCGCATTCACTGACTCTTTTTCGAGCCGCCGGCAGCCCGCTGGCGGCTCGTTTCTTTTTTCCATGACTCCTGCTTTGTTCCTCGCCGACGCCGGAGCCATTGCCACCGAATGGGATGGACCGGAGGTCATCATTGGCAAGTTGGCCGGTATTCTGGCGATCGTCGTCCTGAACGGATTTTTCGTCGCCACCGAGTTTGCCCTCGTGAAAGTGCGCAGCAGCCAGCTCGACCCGTTGGTCGAAGAGGGGAATGCTGTGGCCAAGCGCGCGCGGTATGTGCTCGATCATCTCGACTCCTACCTTTCGGCCACACAGTTCGGCGTAACGCTGGCCAGCCTGGCGCTCGGCTGGCTGGGTGAGGACTACTTTTCAAAGCTGCTGCAGCCGGTTTTCTTCAAGCTCGGCGTCGAGTCGCATCGGGTTATCGATGGCCTCGCCGTGGGCATCGGGTTCGTCATCATTACATTCGTCCACATTCTCTTCGGCGAGCTGGCGCCGAAGTACATCGCCATCCGCGATCCGCTCGGCCTCGCGCTGAAGCTGGTGCGTCCGCTGGACTTTTTCTTCAATCTCTTTCGCCCCGCGATCTGGCTGCTGAACCAGTCATCGAACATCATCCTGCGACGCTGGCTGCGCATCACTCCGGCGACTGAGCACGAACTCGCACATAGCGAGGAGGAGTTGCGCGTGATTCTCGGCCAGAGCGCCGAACAGGAAAATGTGACCCCGCTCGGGAAGGAGATCCTGATCAACGCCCTCGACATGCGCGATCGGGTGGTGCGCGATATCACCACGCCTCGCGGCAAGGTGATCTTCCTCAACACCGAGGATAGCTTCGACGAGAATCTTCAGCGCGCGCAGGATTCGCGACATACCCGTTTCCCCCTGTGCGAAGGTCATCTCGACCACACGATCGGCCTCGTGCACATCAAGGACCTGCTCAAGCTCCTGCGGACGCCGCAGCCGGATCTTCACGCCATCAAGCGCGACCTGCTGCATGTGCCCGAGATGATGTCGCTCGAGAAACTGCTCAGTTTCTTCCTCAACAAGCACGCGCACCTCGCGCTGGTGGTGGATGAATTTGGTGGCACCACGGGCATCGTCACGCTCGACAATGTGCTCGAGGAATTGGTCGGCGATATTCAGGATGAGTTCGACGCAGAGAATCCGGAGTTCCGCCGGGTGAACGCGAATGAATTCACCGTGGAGGGTTCAATCGGTCTTTACGAATTGCACGATCTCGCCGGGCTCGAGCTGGACAGCCCGGACGTGAGCACGATCGGTGGCTACGTCACGCACCTGCTCGGTCACTTGCCCAAGCAGGGCGAGAAAGTGAAGATCGAAGAATACGAAGTCACCATCACGCAGGCCGATGGCCGCCGCGTGGGTCAGGTGCATTTCAAGCGAGTAGGGGAGAACGGCGAGAAGGCCGAGGATTAGTGAAAAGCAAAGGGTGACGGTGGGCGCAGGCTCCCTTCGGGTAGCGACTGAACGCAGCGTCAGGAACGCTGGTGAAGGTTCCACCACTCTCGGAGATCAGGATTGATACGTTGCCAGCCTATGCCGTGGTAAGAGGGCCTGCGCAGCTCGATGCCGATGACGACGGCTGTGGTGACGAGGGTGGGCAGAGCGATGGCCGCCCACACAGGGTGAGTGGATTTCAGCGTGAGCGCCGTGGCTGTCACGAAGACAGCCGCCCAGCAGAGTTCCAAGCCACGCGAGATCCGGAAGACATTGCAGAACAAAAAGAAATGACCGACGACGAAGGCGATGACGAAGGCTAGCAGCCAGCTTTCCGGCCAGAGATGCCACGTCCCAAATGCGCCCAAGCCGAGCACGATTGCATCCCGGAAGGAAAAGCGAAAGCCCGGTCGAAACTCATCGTGTGGCATCGCGTCGCGTCGAGTTACTTCTCCAGCTTCAGAAGCTGCAAGCCATCGAGAACGACGAAGCCATCCGTCTCCGCGTTCGTCACCGAGATCGTGACGCTATGTCCAACCGGCAGCGTGAACTGGCCAAGCGATTGCTGGGCGCTCTTCTCCTGCTCGTTGACCTTGATGGTCTTCGATTCGCCACCGGTCACGGCGACGGTCACCGGGATGTTCTTCGCGCGGTTCCCATTCGGCGGGAAGTGGAAGATGATCTCATACTTGCCGGCCACGGTGATGTCTGGCGACCACTTGGCGCTGAGCTTGCCTTTGTTTTCGTTTTGATCGTGGAGATAGCCTTCGCCGACGCATTGTGAGCCGCCGAGGTTGCCCGGTGTCCACTCGCCGGTCTTTTCGGCATCGGTGTCGTCGAGGACGATGCCGTCGAGCTTCGGGGGCGGGGTGGCTGCATGCCGTGCGGGGCCGGTCCACTCGAGCACCTGACTGTCCTGCAGCATGCGCGCTTTCAATTGCGCGTAGTCGAGCTTTTGCACGGTGACCCTGGCATCGATCGCGAGGCTGGCCGCAGTCGCCGAGCTTTGGCCGAGGATCATGAAGACCGGCTCCATGCGGATGCTGCCGTAGGCAATGTGGGTGGCGGAGAGGCACACGGGGACAAAGAGATTCTCCGCCTGCCCAGCCTTCGGGACGATGGAACGATACGAGACCGGGTAGGGTCCGACCACGCCCACCTGCACGTCGCCCTCGTTGCGCGCGAAGCCATTCTGCACCAGGCGCTGGCAATTGTGAGAATCCATGTTGTAAGCGCCCATGCCCACGGGATCTTCGACCTTGCGCTGCCAGCGGCAGTCCGCCTCGGTCATCACGTAGTCGGACATCATGCGGCGCGCCTCGCGCACATACATCTGCGGCGGGAAGTTTCCGTTACCGGCAAACTCGTCCTTCGCCATGCCCCATTTGTTCACCGTGTCGCGCACGTGCTGCGGCACGCGCTGGCTGGTGCCGAGGAAATAGAGCATCCCTTTGATGTAATCCGCGTGCTCCTGGATGATGCGCTCGCGTGTGGGATAATCGGCATCCGGATAGGCGAAGTTCTCGCCGATGAAATCCGTGCTGAAGGCGCCGGAATTGTTTGTGTCGGTCTTGTCATTGGGCATCGGTGTCGGGCCCATGAAAATGCCGGTCGCCGGCTTGCCGGATTTCTCCAGGGCGTCGATGAAGCGACCGAGTAGTTCGAAGTTCTTCTCGTCGTAGTTGGCCGGCTTGAGGGCCGTCCATGGCACGAGGTTTTCCTTCGTGCGCGTCATGCAGAGGCGGAAGTTGTAAGCCTGCACACACTTGTCGCCGTCGCCGGGCTTTTCACCGGTGCCTTCCTGGATGAAAGGCAGCAGGCCACTCTTCGGGTCGCCGGGCTTGATGTAAGGATCGACGTCGACCGTGAATTGATGCTGGGGCGTCTTCTCGCGGAAGCCATTAAGCGTCTCGCCGAATTCCGCGTTCGCCTCGCGCCCTACGTGATAGCTCACGCCGGCCTTGGCCATGAGATCGCCTTCGTAGCTGGCATCGATGAACATCTTCCCGCGATACGTGCGACCGCCCTCAGTGGTGAACTCGACGATGCGCGTGCCATCCATCTTCACGCTCTTCAGCTTCTCGCTGAGGTAGACCTTCACGCCGGCATCAGCGAGCCACTTCTTGTAGAGATCCATGGCCACGTGCGGTTCGAAGGTCCACTTGGTCGCCCTGCCGGTTTTGGCTACGAGAGGATCGCTGGATTTCTCGTGCTTCACGTCCTGCGCGTCGCGTTTCTGCCAGGTCCAGGCCTCGGGCTTTTCGTAGTGCGTAGCGATCTGCTCGTAGAACTCGCGGGCGATGCCGCCGATGGCGCCCTTGTTGCCGATATCTGTCGCGCCGAGGCCGCCCGTGGTGAGACCACCGAGGTGCTGGGTCCATTCGGCAATGACCGCCGACTTGCCCATGCGATGCGCTTGCACCGCTGCTGCGACGCCACCGGAGGTGCCGCCAAAAATCACGATGTCCGCTTCGACGACATCCGCACGCACGAAGGTGGCGCTCAATAACAATGCGGCGACGAAGCCTAAGGGGGAGGGGAATTTCATGCTCCGTGATCGAACGAGCAGGAGCGCACGGGCGCAAGCAAATGATTCGCGCAGAATGCGAAAGTCAGATTTTCGCCATAGCTCCTATCTGTCCTATCCGTCCCATCAGAGTGCGGGGAGGAATAGGATCCGGGTGAGTGCCCCGTCCTAGAAGTTTAGCCGCAGGCCGCCACTCACGCTCTGCGAATTGTATTCCTTCTTCAGGAGATCCGCATCGTAGTAGAGATAGGTCGACGTGCGTGGATTCCACAGCACCGCGACACCGGCGCCGAAGAGCAGGCTATCGCGGCCAATCTCCGTATCCGAAACGGAAAAGGCGTCACCTGCACCCGAGGCGAGAGCGGAGTCGATGGTGACGCTGCGATCGCCGTATTCGTGCTGCCAGGCGAGCGTCATTTCCGGACGCACGAGCACATTGCGGATCTTCCAGTCGTAAGCCATGCGCAAGCCAAAGTTCGAGCGGATGGAAGATTGGTGCTGGCCGGCGTAGCGCAGAGGAGTAAGCGAGCCGTGTTCAGTAAAGCCATCGATGCCCACGTAAGTGTACTGGAACGAAGCGGTCGGGCCGATCGTGAGCGCATCTATCCGCCAGTCGTAGCCCGTATTCACGAGCACATCCACACTGCCGCCTTGGGTGCTGCCGGAGGCAACGCCTTCCAGTGAACTGCGGCGGGTGGAGTAATTGGTCGCTGCGCCGGTGACTGCGGCATCTGCATAATAGCCGCCGGTGTAGTAAGTGCCGTAGACGCCGAGCCGGCCGCTGTTCACC
>JBGGMZ010000260.1:0-4120 GCA_041287745.1 Chthoniobacter sp.
ATTCCCCGGTACGCCGCTGACGGCGATGAGGCGGACATCCGGTTTCATGCTACGCAAAGCGCGGATCAAGTTGGGTCCATCCAGGCCCGGCATGAGGAGGTCGGTGATCACCAGGTCGATCTCGGTCTTGTGCCGCGCAAAGATGGACACAGCCTCCTCGCTACTCGTGGTGGCGAGCACGCGGTAATTGTAAGCCGCGAGTGTTTCGCGCGTGATCTCGAGGATCGCCGCCTCATCATCCACGATCAGGATCTCCTCATTCCGGCCATGAATGTTTTCCGGGGCCGTCTCCGCGGGCGACGCGGGAGAATTGCTATCGGTCGCGGGCAGGTAAATGAAGAAGCTCGTCCCCTGGCCCGCAGCACTGGAGACTTCCACGAAACCACCGTGGGCCTTGATGATGCCAAGCGCGGTGGACAAGCCCAAGCCTGTCCCCTTCCCCGGCTCTTTCGTGGTAAAAAACGGCTCGAAGATTTTCGGCAGGGCATCCGCGGGAATTCCGCTGCCGGTATCGGTGACGACGATCTCGACAAAGCGGCCCGACACCGGCTCGGATTGGAATTTCGTTCGCCGCTGGTTCAGCGTCACCGCCTGCACCTCGGTGGTGATCCGGCCGCCATTCGGCATCGCGTCCCGTGCGTTGACAAAAAGATTGAGCAGGATCTGGTGAATCTGCGTGGCATCGCCCTGCACCGGCGGAAGATTCTCGGCGACTTTGGCCTGCACCTGGATCTGCCGTGAAAAGGTATCGCTGGCCAGCTTCACCACTTCGCTCACGAGTTGCGGAATCTTTAGCACGGTTTTCTGTCCATCGATACCGCGGGCAAAAGACAGGATCTGCTTCACCAACTCGGAGCCGCGCTTGGCACTGGAGCCGACCAACTCGAGCAGACCTGCATTGGCCGGATTGCCGAGATCGGTCTGGATGACTTCCACCGCCATCATGATCGGGCCGAGCACATTATTCAGATCATGCGCAATGCCGCCGGCCAGCGCCCCGATGCTTTCCATGCGTTGGGTGCGCAGGAACTGCGTCTCGATCTTCTTCTGTTCGGTGATGTCGCTGTTGATGTAAAGCACCGCGGTCGGCACGCCCACGGCGTCGCGCACCAGCGTCTGGCGGCACTGCACCACGAGATCCCTCCCGTCGCGCGCCTTTTGGTGCAACTCGCCGATCCACTCTCCTCGCTCGTTGACCGCGCGGCGGATACTCTCCCAGCCTGCGGGCGGCTTGCCAAAAAGTAGCGTTTCCACACGCCGTCCGATCGCGTGCTCCATGGGCCATCCGTACAGGCGGCTGGCGCCTTCGTTCCAATAAACGATGCTTTGGTTCAGGTCGCAGACCAAAATGGCATCGCGCGCCTTGTCGAGCAGCGCTGCCTGCTCCTCGATTTTCTGCTCTGCTTTCTTCGCCTCGGTGATGTCGGTATTGATGACGAGAATCGATTTCGGCGCGCCACTCTCATCGCGAATCAAAGTCCAACGGCTGGCGACGATGAGTTCCACACCGGCGCGCGATTCCTGATGCAGTTCGCCATTCCACTCACCGCGTTGAATGAGCGTCTTCAGCGCGACCAATGCCACTTGGTCCTGACAGAGCAATTCATTGGAATTTTGGCCAAGCGCTTCATTGGCCGTCCAGCCGTAGAGCCGCTCCGCACTCTTGTTCCAAAACAGGATGCGCTGATCCAGGTCGTTCACGCAGATGGCATCGCGCGCTTCATCGAGCAGCGCGGCCTGCTCCGTGATCTGCTGCTCGGCCAGCCGTCGCTCGGTGATGTCGCGGGCCACCCACAGGACACCTTGCTTCCCTCCGCTCGGGTCAAACATGACTTTCCCATGTGCCTCGAGGTGACGGACGCTCTGGTCCGGAAGCAGGAGTCTGTATACGACCGGACGGCTCGCCCCCTCCTCCACCACATGCTGAAAGGTAGTCTTGATCAGGTATTGGTCGCTCGGGTGAATGTGCGCGAGAAAATTCGATCCGGCCGCAGGCGCCGCCATGCCGAACAGCTTCCGATGGGAAGGACTGCTCAGGATCAACCGGCCTTCGAGATCCACCACCGAAACGAGATCCTCCACGTTCTCCATGATGTTGCGCAACAAGGCGTCGCGCTCCCGCAATTCCGCAGCCATCCGCTCGCGCGCCCGACGCGCCGCGGCATCTCTCAGCGCGCGGCGCACGGCCGCCACCAGCCGCTCCGGTCGCTGCTTCAGGATGTAATCGGTCGCGCCATTCTTGAGACTTTCCACTGCCGCTTCCTCGCCGAGCGTCCCGGAAAAGAAAATGAATGGCACCTCCTCGCGCATCTGGCGGGCGAGCTCCAGGGCTCTGCCGCCGTCATACCCCGGCAACGAGAAATCCGAAATGATCAGGTCGGCATCTTCCTTCTCCAGGAGATGGCGAAAACTCTCGCGATCCTGTGCATAGATCAGTTCGCACTCGATGCCGTTGTTCTCCAGCATCGCTGCGACCAATTCCCGGTCCAGGAGGTCGTCCTCGAGATGGATGATCCGGACTTGGGAATGCTTTTGTTCGGATGGCTTGGTTTCCTTCATGCAGGCCGCGGTACCATGGGCGGCGTCTCATTGATGACCGCCCAAAAACATCCAAGCTGTTTCACGGAGTCCATGAACTGCGCGAAGTTCACCGGCTTGACCACATAGGCATTCACGCCCAGCTCATAACTGCGCACGAGATCTTGCTCCTCGCGGGAGGAAGTGAGCATCACGACTGGAATCCGTTTCAATTCCGGATCGGCCTTGATCTGCCGCAACACTTCCAAGCCATCCACGCGTGGCATTTTCAGGTCGAGCAACACCACCACCGGCAACTCATTCGACCGGTCGGCGAAAACGCCGCGCCGGTAGAGGTAATCCAGCGCCTCCGCACCATCCCGGGCGGTGTCGACTTCGTTGGCGACATTGTGAGCTTCGAGCGCGGCGAGAGTCAGCTCGATATCATGCTCACTATCTTCAACAAGGAGAATGCGTTTAACTTTGGCGGTCATTGGGTAATTTAACCGAAGGATTGCTGCATAAATTAGGCCCAGCGCCCATCGGCAGCGTAAAATAAAAAGTGGCCCCTTCGCCGCTCTTTCCTTCCGCCCACGTTTTGCCACCGTGCCTTAAAATGATGCGTTGCACGTTTGCCAGTCCGATGCCCGTCCCCTCGAACTCTTCAGCGCGGTGTAGACGCTGAAAGACACCGAAGAGCTTGCCCACGTAGGTCATGTCGAAGCCAACACCGTTGTCCCGCACGAAGATCATATGGTGATCGTCTGATACCACGCTACCTACTTCGATTTCCGCGGGGTCCCTTGGCCGTGTGTATTTCACCGCATTCGACAAAAGATTGACGAAAACCTGTCGCAACAGAGAAGGGTCGCCGTCCACCGTGGGTAGCTCCTGTCGCTTCCAGGCGACATTCCGCTTCAGTGTTTCCACTCGCAGCTCCTGAATCACTTCTTCTACCAAGGGATTGAGGTCCACTTTCGAATGCCGCATCTCGGCCCGACCGATGCGGGAAAAGACGAGGAGATCGTCGATCAAAGCGCCCATGCGTTTTGCCGAGTCGGAGATCGTCTTGAGATATCTCTTCCCTTTGTCACCCAGTCCGTCGCTGGCGTGAGACTTGAGCAAATCCGCAAAGCCATCGATATGCCGTAGCGGCGCCCGCAGATCGTGCGACACCGAATAGGTGAACGCTTCGAGTTCGGCGTTCGCCGCACGGAGTTGATGATTCGCTGCCTGCACTTGCTGCGAGCTGTGGAATATTTCGGCCTGCATCTGCTCCAGGCGATTTTGCACCTCGCTGTCGTCACTGCCCGCAGGCGGGCGCTGTTTCACAAAATCCGTCACATCCTCCACTCGATGGATGACGTACTCGAGCCTGCCATCCACGCTGAGCACCGGCGAATTCACGGGACTCCAATAGCGCTCCTCAAAGGAACCATCCGGCCGGCGCACGTCATACTTTTGGATCGCCATGGTATCCGCCCTGGTCGTCTTCATGACCCGGGTGATGGATTCGCGCAGGTTGGTCTCCCACGTCGCATGCGGATCCTGCGGATTCTCCGGAAAGACATCGAAGAGGCGATGCCCGAGAATGCCGTTGCGC
>JBGGMZ010000261.1:0-5363 GCA_041287745.1 Chthoniobacter sp.
GCGGCAGAAAGATCGAGCCGTTCGAGCTCTTACCCGTGCGTTTCAGGAGCACCGACTCCCCTTTCCGTTCCTTCGGGAAAAGCACCTGATACACCACCTCCGACGTATTCTTCCCCATCCGTTGCTTGATCTGCAACTGCAGCGTCTCGGACTTCGCGCCCTTGATATCCATGCGCAGGCGAACGTACGAGTTCCCATCCTGTCGCAAGGCGCTGAGCTTGGAAGCCAGCTCGCCAGCCGCGGGGTCAGCGGCGAAGGAGAGAGCTGTCAGGCCGAGGAAGACAACGGGCAGCAAGCGGGAGAGATTCATATTGGGGATTCGTTAACCGTGGATGGCCTGGCTGGGCATCATTCGCGAACTGCGCCAAGCGGGATAGATACCGCTGACGACGCCGACGACGACCGCAATCACGATCGACACGAGCAGCAAGCGGGCATTCAAGTCGGGTTCCAGCAACCCGCGCATAGCCGGCGTGGTCATGAGCACTTGCACACCGAGGAAACCGACCACGACACCCAGTATGCCGCCGAGGAAGCCGAGCAACGCGGATTCCCACAAGATCATGCGCATGATGCGGCTGCGCCGCCAGCCGATGGCGAGGAGCACGCTGATCTCCTGGGTGCGCTCGAAGACGGTCATCATCATCGTATTCATCACGCCGAGCACACCGACCACGATGGCGAGGATGGAGGTGCTCCAGCTCATGGCCTTCGCAATGCGAAAAGCCTGGTTGGTGCCGACTACTTCATTCGCCACCATCGCTCGGCCGGCCGGGAAGACTTCTTTCACCTGCTTGAAGAGCTGGGCCTGTTCCTCTTTGGTGGTATTCGGGGTAAGACGCACGTCGGTAAAGTTGATCTTACCCTGCTCGCCGGTGATCGCCTGCAGGACCGAGAGGGAAAGAATAATCGCACCATTTTCCACCAAGGCCTGCCCATCGAAGATTCCCACCACGGGCAATTCCTCTGCCTCGATCTGCACGGTATCGCCGACTTTTTTCTTTAGCACCTCGGCGGCCAACCGGCCGAGGATCACGACCTTTTCGTTGGCATCCTTCGGCATGCGCCCTTCCAGAATCTTCAGCTTGTCCCAGGTGAACCCGCCCCATTTGCGGCCAGAAACCATCATCATCGGCGCGTCTTCGATGCTCAGCATCTGCATGAGCACCGAGCTGGTACTGGCCACGTGTGGGAGCTTGGCTACCTGGTGCTCGATGTCGGCATCGTAAGTTTTCGGCAGCATGCCGCCGTTCATATTGCTCACCACCACATCGATGCCGATCACGTCCAGTTGCTTGCCGATCCCCTTTTGATAGCCCGAGGCCATACCGACGAGCGCGACCACGGCGGCGATGCCGATGGCGATGCCTCCCAAGGTGAGCATGGTGCGCACGGGACGACGGAGAAGCCCGCGGGTTACAATGGTAAAGAATGTCATTGAGCGGATGCGGTCTTGGGGATGAGGGCGGCTTTCGGGGCGGTCGAGCTTCCCGTCTTTCCGATGTGTTGATACAGGATCCGCCGGACCTCCGCGATTCCCTGCGGGCTGCGGTTGGACCAGTGGTCGCTAGGCACGATGACTTCGCTCTGCGCGCCATCGAGATGGCTGCTCCAGTAGGGCACGATGCCGTCGGAACTCTGGGGCGGCGTTTTGTCCTTGTTGCCGCCCTTGCCCCGGTCGGCGATGACGGAGTGGTAAGGGATGCCCTTGACCAGCGGGATGGTGTCGATGGTCGTTACGAAGCGGTTGTTCGGATCGAGAGCATCGATGCTGTTCGGGGCGCGCTTCAGCTTCTTGCCATCCGCGGGCCGCGGCTTCATCAGCATCGCCATTTCTTTGCCGACCTTCGACAGGTCCGGTGGGCTGCCAATGATATTCTCTCCGAGATTGCCGAGGAAGCCCGTCGCCAAATAAGCGCCGCGCAGAGAGGCAGACATATAGATGACGCGGGAAATATCCGTGCGGTGCTTGAAGATGAGCGTCTTGGTCACGAGCGCCTTCGCTTCGGGGGAAAGCGGCGTCTTTTCCGGCGGGGTGGGAAAGAAGGAGTTCCAGATCGTCAGGCCGCTGTCCGTCATCAACTCGCGCGCGATCATCCCGCCCATGCTGTGGCCGACGACCACGATCGGCTTGTGGCCGGGGTAAGCGGCATCGATAGCGTCCATCTTCTCGCGAAGGATGGCCGCCATCAGCGGATATGGGTAACCGGTCGGGTAGCTGTAGAACCAGGTCTGGTAATTTTGCCGGATCACGGGATCACCCCGCAGCGCTTCGATCATCGGCGCCCAAGTGGCCTGCGAATCGCCGAGGCCATGGATGACAAGAAGCGGAATCTTCTTCGGATCGTACGGCTGCATCCGCGCGAGACGTGAACTATTCGCGAAATCTGCGGGGCTAAAAAAGCGCTCGATCTCTTTTTTGCGCGGCTTCAGCTCGGCGAGGGCGAGCGCGATGGGCGCGGTGAAATCCGCCGCGACCGGATACATGTGATTGCCAAACTTGACGTCTTCCGTGGCCAGCGGATCGAGGTAATAGGCGATGCAATTTCTTCCCTTGAAGTGCAGCGTTTCCGTCACGCCATAGTAAACGTTCTTCCCTTGGATGAAGGGATCGAACTTGGTCGGATCGAAATCCTTGCTGGAGATGATCACCGTCGCCCCGAGCCCTTCTTTGACCGTGCGATCGGTGATCAGCTTGCCTTTGAACTGAAAGCGATCGGCAGGGACGATGCGATAGTGCGAGGGATCGTGCTCCGGCTTTCCGTCGCCTACGACGGAGAAGGTCCATTCTCCGCTGGCGGCCGGACACTTCACCGGAGCCTTCCACGGTTCCAGGCCCGACTCGTGCAGAGTCTCGAAAAGTCGGGCGACGGCAAAATTGTAATCCTTCAGCGCGTCCTTATCCGCAGGATTTTTATCGAGGATGGCGGCAGCCGTGGACGCTGCGTCGATGTAGCAGCCCATCTGCGCTTCCGGCGACTTCAAGGGGTGTCGCATCGCGTGCACGATCATGACGCCGGCGGGCGTATCGGAGTGGTAGCTCGGCTGCCGCTCGCTGAAGGTGGAGTAGGTTTCGCAACCCGCCAGGGCAAGTGCGAGACAGGCTGCGGCAAGGCGAAGACTGGTGCTCGTTTTCATGAAAGGAATGGATGGAAACTGTGGCAAACTGAAGGCCCGTCTGTTTTACCGGGGCGGCACTATATTCAGCAATACGCGACGTTTGCCAGAGGGATCAGGCGCCTCGTGCCTCGTGGTTTTTTCTCTGTCCGCAGGCGAGGTAGATCTTGTGCAACTCGTCGTCGACTTCTTTGTCGTCACCGCAGGCAGGACTCTGGGGATGAAACGGGCAGATGGGGCGCCGGCCTGTCTTGGGATCCACACCTCGAAACCAGCAGGCGCCCTGCTGTTGCTCTTCCGCGGAGAGCTGAGCAGGACCATACCGGAGTGCTCCCTTGCCTTCCGGGTGGATCCGCTCCGGCAGTTGCTCCAGGGCAATACCCCGACCCGATGCCCAGTTTCTCAGCAGATCGACGTTGATGGCGTGGGCGGTGTTCTTCGGATGGAAATGATCGGCCACTGCGCAGATGGTGGAGGCGCAGCCGTGAGCGATACTTTCCGTCTGCTTCTGGCGGCTGAACCCGAGCATCGGGTGAAAGGCGAACGTGCCGCACAGCCATTGAGGCTTCACTGCGAGCACGTCCAGATTCATCGGCAGATCGGGCGAACGGACGTCGGGGTCCCCTTCCGCAGCGCGCTGTTTGATGATCCGCCGGATGTCGCGCTGGCCGCGCTGGAACTTGTCAATCTTCCCGTTGTAACGCAGTTGCGTGGCGCGGGTATTGATATCCGTCCAGCCCAGCCGGTCGACATCCTCTTTCTCCGTCCAGTCCGCCTTCTCTGGTTCGAGCGTCGCAGTGAGAATGAGATGAGGAACCTCCGGGCGGCGCTCCACACGAGAAGCGGAGTCCTTGCCCCAGAGATACTCGACCACAGCGCCGAGAGGCAGATTGTCCATGACGCCGCCGTCCGCATATTGTGCCACCTGCTCAGGGCGACGATATACCTCCCACGACCAACGCGGGCGGAAGACGACGGGAAAGGCGCTCCCAGCCAGCAAGCTCTGGGTAAAACGCGGGTCCCAGGGATTCGTGTGGCGCAGAATCTCGAGCCGGCCCGCGGTGAAATTCGTGGTGGTGCCAATGAGCGGAAAGCCAAAGTAGTCGAGTCGGGTGTTGGGCGTGACTTTTCCGTCGAAGACAAAGCCGTCGATGAGTTGCTGGAGCGGCTCGGGACCGAGCAACTCGAGCCCCACCCCATGGCGATCCATCATCTGCTGGATCAGTTTCTTGATCTGCTCGGCCGCATCCTGCCAGTGCCCCGCGCGGAAAGTCTGCGCCAGTCGGACCAATTCGAAAGGGCTGAGATGGAATAACCTCTCCATGCCGGAGAAAACCCGGCGGGCTCGCTGGCTGAAAGTGTAGCCGGAGTCCATCTCGTAGCGCCGGAAAATGAGATCAAGATCCCGCGGCGAGAAATCGGCCGCTGCGGCGTGAATGGAAAAACGACGGACAAAATCCGCGAAGCGATCGGTGAGCACGAACCGGTCGATGGTGAGAAAAGTGGCCGCGAGACGGCGCGTCTGGCGTTGTCGCTCGACCAGGTCCAGTGCGGCCGGCCGCTGGAAAACACGGCTCGTCAACGCCCCAACAATGGTTCCCACGGAGGAGCCGGCCACCACGTCCGGCTGGATACCGAGCTCGCTTACGGCATTGGTGAAGCCCACTTGGAAAACGCCGCGGAAGACACCGCCACTGAAGAGAAACACTACCGCCGGGCCTTTCTTGACATCCACCGGCTTGGTATCGGGAACAAACGGAGTCGGCGTGAGTCGCGGCAATCTGATGTGTTGCCGCAACTCCTTCTCCACTTGAGCCCCGTTTTCATCCGTCCGCCCCCGACAGGAAATGCAGCAACGGCACACCTCGGAAATTCCCGGCCCCGGATCGGGGTTGGTGGCGTCCGCAGGATCGCCCCCGGGGAATGGTTTCATGTCCCCCCAGGAGGCCATCAGCTTGCGACAGGAAACGTATTCCCGGCCATCGGCTCGGGTGAGGGTGCTCTTGGAGCGTCGCAGGCTATCGACCGCCTCGCGCAGCATGGCCGTGTTGCCCTCGTCGCGATGCGGCCACTCGTCGGGCATCTCCTCGTCGGGCTCCAGGAAAAACCGCCGCTCTTCCACTGTCCGGGTGTCGGGCATGGCGTCGGTGACCAGACGCTCGATCATCGCCCGGCAACCGTCGGCAACCGCAGTGTCGATGAGCTTGCGCCGCTCACCGACTGAGCCAGCGCGCATCAGGCCCAGG
>JBGGMZ010000262.1:0-7166 GCA_041287745.1 Chthoniobacter sp.
AGCCTCCGGAATCTCCCGACGCGGAAAAGGAAAGTTTTCACCATCGCGGCCGCCGCCCTGCGCGTTTGCAGCCGATCGAGCAGTTCCCTCAATGGGAGGAGCGACTCTCTGTAGGCGCGTGCCCGCGTTGCCGGTATCCTCTATCTTGCGGGGACTGGCATTGTTCGTGACTTGGACGGCGAGGCGGCGCTCACGATCCGCGAGATCCACCCCGGGATAGTTGGCCATTTCCGTGTTCAGGTTTTTTAAATTCCAGCCGAACAGGACATTGAATAAGCGCGCGACAATATGCTTCAACGTATGGCTCGCATCTGCCAGGTTATTGCGCGTGCGCGCTGACAGCACGTTCAGCCGGTCCGAGATCTGGAGGGCAATTCCGATCGAGGGAGGCTCATGGATAAAGTTAGAAAGTCAGGCTGGTGGTAGATCAAATCTGCGCGCGGGGGCGCAGGACGGGGCGGGGGCGGGGAGAATCTTCCGAAGGGGGCTTGCCGGGAGGCCAGAGGTCGGGGATTTCACTCAGCTTTTGAAGCGTGGCGATGGTGGCGCGCAGTTGGACTTTGGTCATCCTTTTGTATTTGGGAACTTCCGCTGTGCCATCGATCATCTGCTGCAGCCAAGCGGCATAGGAGTCATCGCCAATCTCCGCACAATCCCACGCGTGGAGGGTGTCGCCGAGCATCTTTTCCAGAGCACCGAGGAGGGAGCGCAGGCGGATCCAGCGATGGTTGTCCCAAGTCATCGCCGAGTGTTCCGGTGGCACGTCGAAGTGCTTCAGTAGTTGCTCAGCGGCCTGCACGCCGCGGGCGGAGAGAGCCGCGATGCGCGGCGCGGGCATGTCGAGGTTGAGGCCGCCTTCCTCCGAGGAAAGGGGGACGCGCACGATGCGGTCGCGATAGCCGGGCAGGCGGGCCTGGGTGGTGTCGGACCAGTTTTGCATGGTTCCGATCATCGCGCCGAAGAAGCCGAGCAGGCGTGCTAGATCGGGCTTTTCCCGGCCCGCCACCGTCGGCGACGGGGCGGGTTCGCGATCGAATTGATTCCAGCGCTCGGCGAGGAGGCCGTTATCCTCGTCCATCTCCGGGAGCAGTTCCTCGGGCGTGGGGTGGCCGGCTTTGTCGATGAGATCGATGCTGAAGGTGGGCCGGCGCGGGAGTGCGGTATCGAAGAAGTGTAGAGGAAAGTTGCTAGTCATCCCGCCATCGGAAAACCAGCACGGGGCGGGCATTTCGTTCCGGTCCTCTTCCCGTTCGTGGACGAAGCCGTGCAGCGGCACGGCGCAGAGCAGGATAGGAAAACTGAGGCTCATGCGGGTGGCTACGACCACGGGCAGATCGGCGGGCGCGGGCAGCGGGCGGTAGCCGAGGTCGGCGAGTCTAGTCCGGTGCTCGATGCGATCGAGCGCCCGGCTCGGGGAGTCCACGATGGGCCGCGGGTGGTCGACCATCCATTGCACGACCGACTCCGGAAAGTAGCGCCGGAATTCCTCGGGGCGGAAGTAAAAGCGATGGTTTTCCCGAAGATCGCGGTCATCGCGAAAGGGCAGCCGATAGGGGCGGCTGTGGGTGATGCTTGTGGTCATCATCTCCAGATTCGTTCGACGAGGGAGGGCTGCTTTCTCGGGATCGCTCTCGCCACCATTGCTCCAAAGATGACCGAACGTGAGCGGCGCGCCTTTCTCGTCCAAGCCGGCGGTGGTGTTGAGGTAATTCGTGAGCCAGACGGAGAGGGGCTCGGCGGCGCGCGGCGGACGACGCTCCCCGGGCTGGGGCGGTTCCACCACACCGCTGCACAGGCCGTAGCCGTTGCGGGGGATCTCGCGGATGAATTCGAGCACGAAGCCCGCGATGGCGGAGAGTACGGCGCCGCCAGCGGCGAGGAGGGTGCTGAACAGCACCCACACGGGGACCATCGGGCCTTGGGCGAAGACGAGGCTGGCCACGCCTAGGACCAGCCCGGGGATCATTCCCGTGCTCGTCCAGCCGGCATACTCTTCAAGCACCCGCCGGAGCGTAGCTTTCAGCGCCTCGGGGCCGCCACCAAGGGTGCCGGTGACAACCTCGAAAATGCGGCGAGTCCGGGCATTGGGCTGGAAGAAATAGAACAACCGCGTGCGCTCTCCGCGGCCCGGCTTTTCACCGAGCAGGCCCGGGAGGGCGTCGAGGCAGGCAAAACCTGCATCGCCGCCGCCTTCGTGCCGGCGATATTCCGCCGCGGCGGCGATCGACGCGGCGATGGCCCCGGCCGAAGTGCCCCCGATGTTTTTGAAGGTGTAGCGTCGGGCCAGGCGGGTGATGGCTTTGGGATAGACCACGCCGCTGGTGATCCCTCCTTTCATCACGATGTCGCAGGTCCGGCGTTCCTCGGGATCGGGTGTGCTCATAGAGATGGGGATGAAAGGAGGTGAGGGATCGGGAATAGACGATCAGGAAATCGAGGTCACCAGCTTCAACGCGCCGTCATAAATTTCCTTGGCGGCGATGGCGTCCCGCTCGAACAGTCCCTGAAAATTCCGGGCGCAATTGAGGTGACGCAGCTCTGGTTTCAGGAATCCCTTGACCGTGGCCTTGGCGGCCGTTTTCGCGGCGGGCGTGCCTTGCCGGGTTTTTTCCAGCAGGGGAAAGAGCGCGAGGATGAGGATGGCGCGGTCGCGGTAGAGGTTCTTGCGCTCCTCGGGGTCGTCGAGCCGGAAGAACTCGATGGTGACGAGGGCGCGATGGCGCTTCATCCCGGTCGCGGCGACAGGACGTGGCGAAAGGCCGTAGAATTCGATGATCGTCTCGGGGTCGTCGTCGAGACTTCCGATCGGGTAGAGCAGATAGGCGCCCTCGGCGGCGAGCATGGCCACATTCTCGGGATCGTCGGCATCCAGATCATAGGCGCCACTGATCGGGAAATAGTCGCTCTTGAGCACGGAGTTGCAGGGTTTGCAGGCCGCGCAGTAGTTGAAGGGATGATATGGCAGCAGGTAGTACCCCTTGCCCGCCGCGGGTGCCGCGGCGAAGATCACACCGGCGTCGCTTAGTTTCTGCGACGCCTTCCAGGCTTTCACGCTGCCCTTGGGCCGGAAGTGCTCCACATCCTGCTCCCCTTTGCCCAGTTGCTCCGCCTCCATCTCGCGCTCGCAGTAGGCGCACTTCCCCATGCCTTGGAGCCGCATATAGACCACCTTCACTTCGCTCCAGATCGAACTGTCCTCCGTGTAAAACCCTTTCCGTTTGAATTCCGCTGTTTTGGCCGCCGCGCGCCCCAGCCAAGTAGGCTTCTCCGCGGTGATCAGCGCCTCAAGGTCCACCTTCTTCACCGGGTAGCGGATCATTTGAGGCCCTCCATTCCACTGCTCATCGCTTGGAGGATTTGCTTGGCCGCTTCGGTGTCGCCATCGCGGGCTTTCAAGCTCAGCTCTTTCAAGGCCCGCTTTTTTCCGGGAGCACGCGTAGAGGCCAAGCCAAAGAAGTCGGTGAGCAGGATCTGGTCGGCATCTAGCCCATGCACGGCCCACTCGATGCGCCGGGCGATGCTCGATTGTTTCGTCCCGGGCTTCATGAGGATGATGTTCATCCACTCCAGCGCGCCGACGATGAGTGGGCTGTGCGAGGTGACGATGAATTGAATGTTCGGTAACTCTTTGGCGAGCGTCTGGAGGACCGTCATCTGCCATTTCGGATGCAGGTGCAGGTCGATCTCGTCGACCATGACGATGCCGCGGTTCTCGACGAGCTTTTTGCCCGAGGGGCAGGTCTCGCAAACGTGGTAGAGCAGATCGCCGAGCCAGCCGAGGAACGCGCGATAGCCATCGGACAAAGCCGGAAAAGGAACCTCCGCGCCCTTTTTGCCATAGAGGTATTCGCCCGCTTCGTCTTGGCGGCCGGTGAAGTCCCAGGCATGTCTCCCCAGAAGGCGGCCCAGCAAATTCACCACCTGCACATAGCGCCCCTTCAGTTGCTTGCTCGCCATATAGCGTGGCAGCCAGGTATTGAGCGGGCGCAGCGTGTAGTCTTCCTCGAAAAGCCCCATCACGCGGGCAGCGCGGACGGAGGATTTGCCGATTTGTTCGGGGCGGTTGGACTTAGACACGCGGCGGGTGGCGGCATAGCCGACCATAAAAAAAGCGTCCGAACTATCACTGAATGCGGATTGCCAGGCCGCAGCGATGGCATCGGGTCCCGCCCATTCCAGCAGCTCCAGATCGCCCCGGGGCATGATTTCGATGCAGGATTCGATCTTTGCGGAGGGCGTATGATCCTGAGGATGGGTGTGGAAGTAGGCTTTCAACACGGCCGGCTTTGGGACCTTTTGCCCTGCCTCCCGGCGGATCAGTCGGTAGGGATAAATGCCCGAGTGCCGCACAGTCGGCCCGAGGGCGGCGAGGGCGATGGCCCGGAGCAGCGAGGTTTTGCCGTGCCCGTTGTTGGCCAGCAGGAGATTGAGATTCGGCAGCCGGGGCCGGGGCATCTTTTCTTCCTTGGAATCCGGCTCCCCTGCTTTCTCAAAGTCCCGGTCTGCATGACAGAAGGAAATTTTGCTTTTCCGAAAGGTCCGGAAGTTTTCGATTTCAATGTGATCGATATACATGACGTTCTTCGGTAACTAAATGGTCGAGCTTATGTGGGTTCCACGATGAACCGAACAGCAGAGCACAAAAAAGACCATGAAAACAAATCGCGAATCCAATCAGAATAAAGAACTCAAGAGCCGCCCCGAACAGCTGAACACTGCGGAGAGATCGCAGATCAATATGGTGCTTCGCCGCCAAAACTTCGTTCGGCTTTGAAATGAGCGCTTGCGGGCGTTGGTCATACCCGTGGCGCTTGGAGCGCGCCATCCAGCTAAGCTCAGGCAATTACGAGCCCCGAGCCCTTCTCTGAATGAGTTCGTGAATAGAACCTAAACCGGCACTTCTTGGCCCTATGAATTTCATTGGTACGCTTCTGGTTGTTGAAGCCCAGTAGGTGGCTTGGATAACAGCGCTCGCCGGCGGTACAACGACAGATCGCGCTAGCGGTTGCTCGGTCTCGGAAACGTGTTCGTATGCTTTGGTTCGGTTGCGACTTCGATCTCGCGCCACTCTCTTCCCTTAAGGTGCCTTATAATATGTTAATTTTTCGTCGGGGATATGGTTGGAATTATGCCGCACCATGGTCATGCGTCGCTCCGCTGCATCGAAGCTGACCTCCGCCGAGAAATGGTGATACTCATTCCCTTCGCTTGGCTCCTTCGTGTCCACCTGCAGATGCAGCGTGCGCGCTCCGGCATTTATCCGGCTTGCTTCATACGTCGCCCCCTCCGGCCAGTAACCATACACCTCGCCTCGAAGGTAAGTCCCAGTGGCATGCTTGAAGTCTTTGACCGCATCGCCAGCTTCATTCCGCGCCCAGCGCGCCGCTATGGTGCGCGCGGGGTTGCTGTAGGTCGACGCTTCCTTCTTCGCCGCAGGTATGGACGTTGCGCTCGCCCCGCGATGATGAGAGGCGCACCCAGTCAGCAAGGGAAAAGCCGTTGTCCCGAGTAGGACAAAGGCGGTGGAAAGTTCGAGGATTCGGTTGATTTTCATGTGTTGAGCGTGGGGAGAAGAAAGGTGGCACACGCCGCTGCGGCCGGGATTCGCCGCCTAGCGCGCTCGCGACGTTGGAGAGTTCAAGTGTAGTGCAACGTTAGCGGAACTTCCCTGATCCCTTCACCGTGAAGATCGTGCATCCATTTGATCACCGTTTCGAAGTCCCCTTCTTCTCTCACAGCGATACAGCCTGCGCTGCCAGGCGTGCCGCCATCAAAGTGCACCCGGAAGGCATCGCGCGTCACCCCATGCGGCACGGGTCGGGTGACGGCCTCCGGGGTGATGTGATATACGGCGCCGGGGATAATCTCGCTGCTCTCGCGTCTTGTCCGGATCGTGTTTCCCTTTTCCACGTCCGGGTTGGGCGGTAGCGGCCCGTGGTCTTTGAACCAGATGTCCGCCGGCTTTTGATGCGTTGCCAATCCGCTTGTGGCCGAGACGTTAAGTAGTTCCGCTCCCTGAGCGTCGAGGAGAATAAAGCGGCCTCGGATCAACGTATCGCTTTTCGCCAGCTTCAGGTGGAATTCCGCCCGCACCTTTGTTTCCATCGCGTGCGACGCCACCACAGTAGCGGTCGGTTGCACGAAGGTATGCGGCACCATGTTCGCCACTTCTTGGCTCTGCAGATTGTTCCCCCACGTCGCCCGAAGCATCTCCGGGTTCCCAATGTAGAAATTGCGATCGCACTTACCGATGCCCAGGACCGTGTGCGGTTGAGGCCCGACCTTGCCGTCGGTGTATTGCCAGAGTGTCCACGATGCCCACCCTTCTGGCCACCGCGGGAGTTGCTCGTTCTTGGTGTATTGAGCGAGCCATAATGGGCATTGGACGAGCACGGGATCAATGTGATCACCAAGTTGTTCTTTGAGGAAATGTCCTCCATAGAGCAGTGGATAGCGCCCGGTCTTGCTGGCGATGAAACGGACGAAGTCACGAGCCTGCGCAAGCGTCATATCCGGTCCGAGTTGATTACCATCGCCGTCGACGTTTGGTTCGAAATCAAGGGCAATCAGATCGCCCGGCTTCCAGTCCACATTTTCCCAGAAGTGCTGAGCTTGGGCGGCGCCATCCTGTACACCCGTGCCGAAGTGATAAGAGCCCCACAACAAGCCGCGCTCTTTCGCCTGATCGCGCCGTGACTTATGCGTCTTATCGATGCCGGTCACTCCGTGGGTGACCTTGCTGATGATGCTGAGGATTCCCTCTTGCTTTACCTGGTCAAAATCGACGTGGCCTTCGTGATGGGAGATGTCGATGACGACATTCAGGAAATTTAGGCTCATGGACTCGGTTTACCTTAGCCGCGTGCGATGTAAATGGGGCCAATCCCTCGAATGGCACGGGATATTTACCTATCGGTTCTTGGGCTTTCACCCCATGAGTATCCCGCACGGCGAGCCGCCAGCACACCACGTTCTACTGAGAGATGCCGGCACATCCGCCCGTTCGCCAGGCGGAGGGGCGAGTACAGGAGGCATCTCGTCGCCACGATCCTGACCGCCGGCCTGTGGAACAGGCGCTTGGAGCACTCCGCTACAGCGAATAATTAGGCTCCTGCTGGCGGACTTGGAGGCTCAATTCCGCGCGGTATTGCATTTGCGGCAGCACG
>JBGGMZ010000263.1:0-3117 GCA_041287745.1 Chthoniobacter sp.
CGCGCCTGCCCCAGCGGCAGCCGTTGCACCCGTAGTGGCGCCGACGCCTGTGGTTGAGCCTGCGCAACCCCCAGCGGTGGAGGCGCCTGTAGAGAAAGCCGAGGCAACACCCAGCGTGGAAACACCCTCCACTCCGGTGGAGCCCGTGCCGGAGAAAACAAAGCTCGTGGCGGAGCCGGAGTCGAAAGCCGAGCCGGTCTCGAAGGCCGAGCCGATCGTGCCGTATCCTCCTCGCAACGAGCCGAAACGGCCACTCGATCGTCCTTCCGTCGGCGATTTCAAGCCGCGCCTTTACCCTGAGGAATCGCGTTTTCCGATCGTCGCCGTCGGTATCGTCGCCGTGGTGGTGCTCTTCGCGGTGATTTGGAAATTCTCCACTTCCAGCAGGAAAACAAACGGTGATGAGTCGGCGATGGTGACGCCCGCGCCGCCCACGCCTGAGCCCGAACCGGAGAAGCAGGAATTGAAGCCGGTCATCAGCACGCCCGTGCCGCCGAAGATCGTCACCGAAACAACGCCCGCCCCCCAGACGCCTTCCCCGCTACCCAAGGCGACACCGGTGCCCGAGGAGGAAAAAGCGCTCGTGGATCGGCAAACCGCATTGGAGAAAGCAAAGGAAGCAGCGCAGGCCGCGGAGAAGGCGCACGTCGATCTTTTGAAGCAACAGCAGGACGCGGATTCGGTAGTGGCCGAATCGCAGAAGGCCTTCGACGAGAAGACGAAGACCTACGCGCCGCTCAAGAAAGCGGCCGACGAAGCCGCTGCGCAGCGCAAGAAACTCGAGGACGATCAAAAGACCGCCCAGGCTGCCGCGGATGAGGCGCAGAAAGTCGCCGCGGAAAAAGCGCGGCTCGTCGAGGAGAACAAGAAGAAGCTCGAGGATATGGAAAAGCAGAGCGCGGAAAAACAGACCGCGCAGGAGAAGGCAAATGTCGAGCTGCAGACGGTGCAAAAAGCGCTGGCCGACAAGCAAAAGGCTGCAACGGAGGCCGCGAAAGCGGCGTCGGATGCGGAAAATGCGCGGCAGCAGCAGCAAGCTGCCATTATCAAGGGGCAGAAAGCAGTGGACGACGCGAAAGCCGCGCTCGATTTGCAAAAAGGGCTCAAGGAAAAAGTCGATCGCTTGAAAAAGTTTGCCGCCAATGCCACACCGCGGCCGGGCGCAACACCCGCCCCCAGCGCCACGCCGGTTGCGCCCATCAAGCCCGCCACGCCGGAGCCTGTAAATCTCACGAAGAATATCACCCCGGCCCCGACGACACCGAAGCCGCTGGCGACCACGCCGGTGCCCGCGACACCCGCGCCGGCGACCCCAGTGCCTACGACGCCCACCCCGGCCACGCCAGCACCCGCCACTCCGGTGCCCACGACGCCGAAACCGGCCACGCCAGCACCAGCCACACCGACACCCACTACGCCGAAACCAGCAACGCCTGTTCCTTCAACGCCGGTGCCCGCGACACCGATGCCGGCTACGCCGTCGCCCATCATTCCGGCGCCAGCGACTCCCGCGCCCGCCACACCCGCGCCCTCTCCGGGCGTGACTGCTACTGGGGACGCGAACAGCCTCGGCATGAAATTCGCCGCCGTCGGCGACGTGGAATTCTGCATTTGGCTGACCCGGCTAAAAGACTTTGAGGTGTTCGCGAAAGAGGTGAATCTGAAGTCTACCTCGTGGCGTTCGCCCGGTTTCCGTCAGGCGTCCGATCATCCAGTGGTGAATGTGTCCTGGCAGGAGGCGATCGCGTTTTGCCAGTGGCTCACGAACAAAGAGCACGAGAGCAAGGTGCTCCCCGCCAATGAATTCTACCGTCTGCCGACCGACTTGGAGTGGAGCAAAGCCGTGGGCCTGCCCGACGAGAATGGCCGCACACCTGAAGCCCGCGACATGGGCATTCCCGACGTGTATCCGTGGGGCACGCAGTGGCCGCCGCCAGCGGGCGCGGGCAACTACACGGGCGAGGAAACGGGGTCCGATGTGGCCATCAAAGGCTACGAGGACGGTTTCGCGTGGACATCGCCCGTAGGTAGTTTCAAGCCCAACAAGTATGGGCTCTATGATATGGGTGGAAATGTTTGGCAGTGGTGTATGGATACTTGGAATGGTGAATCCAAAGCCAAGGTGCTGCGCGGTGCTTCGTGGTACAACGGTGCCCTCAAGCTGAGTCTGCTTTCCTCCTGCCGGGTGCATGCCGCTCCTGACAGCAGCACGGACAATTACGGATTCCGCATCATCCGTACTTCCGAGACCCCAGCGGGGATGAAGAACAAATTTCGGTAAAGGTTTCTCTCAGTTTTGAGGTTGCATTTTTTTTGCCAGCCTGCCAAGGGTGGGGCTGCAACGACGTATTTCAGGTATTCTTATGAATAAAACAGCGGGCTCTTTGGCTCTAGTTATTGCCGTGCTGATGGTTGCAAAACCATCAGCCAGTCGCGCGCAGGACTTTTTCCGCGACTTGGGCACTTCACGCTCTTCAGGAGGCATCGGTCCCGTCGTGCCTTCGGATTACACGTATGAAGATGCCTCGCCCAGCGGTCTTAAGCCGTTGCGTCCCGGGCAGGATCTGTCAGTCACTGAAGCGCAGGAAGAGGAGCAAAAGTTCAATTTCGCGCTCGGCAACTTCCGCTTCGGTCTCGCCCTCGGCGGGGGCATCGAGTGGAACGACAACATCAAGCTGTCGCAGAACGATCGCATCTCGGATTTCGTTTTCCGTCCCATTCTGAATATCGATTCCGAATGGCGCATCAGCGACCTGAATACGTTGCGCTTCAACATCGGCATCAGCTACGCCAAGTATTTCAGCCACAGCGAATTCGATACGAAAGGCGTACTCATCTCGCCCACTTCGGAACTGGCGCTGACTTTCTACACCGGCGTGGTCAAGTGGACGATTCGCGATCGCGGCAGTTATCAGGAAGACACCTACGATATTCCTGACGTGAGCGGTCTCGCGGTCTATCGCCGCTGGGAAAACCAGGCAGGCATCGAAGGGCAATGGAACATCAACCAGACGGTGAGCATTACCGGTGGTTATGATCACTACAATCTCTGGACGACCGGAAACAGTGGAGTAGCGGCGGAAGGGTTCGCGCTTCAGGACCATGCGATCGATACGG
>JBGGMZ010000264.1:0-33100 GCA_041287745.1 Chthoniobacter sp.
TACTTGGAGGAAGGAAAGATTGAAAGCGGGAAGTGAATGCCTCGGACAGTTTTTGGGGTGAAGGGCGCGGCTGAATCGGATATGGCTACCCGGCAAACTTCGGAGCCACGCGATATTTTTCCGGGACGCGCGGAGCACGCAAAGGGGGCGTTCGCGGAGCATTGTGGGGCGGCGGCGGGAGAGAGCTGGGAGGAAGGCGGCCAGAATGGCCACGCTACAAACGCAGATATCAAAAAAAACACGCCCGAGGGAATTTCCCTCGGGCGGTGTTGTTACCCTCGGCTCAGCGCGGTAGGCGCAGACCGAAGATCGTAGATTGGAGTTGGCTTAGAACGAGACGCGCACGCCACCAGAGACGTTGTGCGCGTTGTAGTTCGAGCGGCCGAGCTCGCCGTCATAGTAGACGTAGGTCGAGGTGCGCTCGTTCCAGAGGATGGCGAAGCCGGCGCCGAGGAGCAGGCTGTCGCGACCGATGACCGGACCGTTCACAGTGAAGAGGTCGCCGTTGCCGTTGTTGAAGCTCGAGTCGAGCGCGTAGCTGTCGTCGCCGAATTCATGCTGCCAGGCAGCACGCAGTTCGGGGCGGATGACCACGCCACCGACCTTCCAGTCGTAGCTGGCCTTCATGCCGAGCGAGGTGCGCACTGAATCCTGACCCTGCGACTTGAAGCGCAGAGGAGCGAGCGAGCCACGTTCCTCGAAGCTGTCGATGCCGAGGTAGGTGTATTGGAAGCTCGCCGTTGGGCCAACCGTGAGGCCGCCCACCTTGAAGTCGTAACCAGTCGCGAAGAGGACGTTGACTTCGCCGCCGTCGGTGTCGCTGCGCGCGGTGCCATTGAGGCCATCGCGGCGCAGGTCGTAGCTGTTGTAGCCACCATTGACCGCGGTATCGACGTAGAAGCCGCCGGTGAAATAAGTCGCGTAGAGACCGAGCTTGCCGCCGTTGACGAAGACGCGGCCGCCGTTATTCAGGTCGGTGCCGGTGCCGGCGTAACCCGCCATGAGACCGACTGCGAAATTCGGGGTCACCTTGTAGTCCACGCCCACAGTGAAGCCGCCAGTGTTGATATCGTAGCCACGGGCATTGTTGTCGCCGTCGACATTCACCCACTCACCGACGCCGGTGATGAACACGCCCCAGCGATCTTCCGCAGGGACGACATTCTTTACTTCCTTGCTTTCCTTGCCATCGTAGCTGCCGCTCGGGCCGGCGACGCCGCCACTGTAGAGCGGGCCGCTGCCAGCAGTGGCAAAGCCGGAGGCGCTGAAGCCGTGCGAACCGGCGCGGAGGTCGCTTGTGCGACGCTGCAGGTTGGCCGTCTGGACATTGGCCAGCGCGGTGCCGATGGTGAAGATCGAGGTGAGTTCTTCCGGCGCGATCCTGTCCAGGTCGTCAGGAAGCTTGGAGGTCTGCTCGCTGATGAGGTAGTTCAGGAGCTTCGGCTGTTTGTTCTGGAAGGCGACTACGTCGAGGCCTTGGGCCACGGCGACTTGGTTCGGTGTGTAACCCTTATGCTTGGCGAAGTCGCTGAAGGGATTGGCAAGGCCTTCCAGAGAGACCGTAGTCGCGCTGTAGACGACACGCGCCGTCGGGAGAGTGCCTCCGAAGGAGACATCGGAGAAGGTGCCGTTGACTCCGCGATCTGCGCTGAGGATTGTAATCTGCTTACCCGGTTTCAGGAGCCCGCCGCCACCGACATTCTTGATACGCAGATCGCCGTCGATCGTAGCGTGCTGGGTCACAGCCAGAAGATCGTGCTCGCCGGATTTGGCGCCCTTGACCTCGATGGTCAGCGTGCCTTCTGCGGTCTGGATGTAGTTGCCCCGGATCGTCAGCGTGCCGGGAGAATCGCCCGGAGCCACGTTGCCGCCGAAGTTGAAAACATTGCCCTCGATGTAACCCTTGCCGCTCAGCGTGCCGCCCGGATTGATCGAAGTGCGCGGGGTGATCAAGGTGCCATCCACCTGGACAACGCCGTCACTGATCACCGTGCCGCCGGAGAAGGCGTCTTTCCCCAGCAGACGGAGAGTACCGGTCCCGTTCTTTTCCAGAGTGCCAAGGCTTCCGGATACTTCGAAAACGTTGCCGGCGATGGTGATGTTATGGGGGCCGTCGACCACTAGGGTGACTCCCGACGTCGGGAAGAATCCCTCGATCGAGATGTCGCTGTTGATCAGGATGTCTCCCGCCGCTGCATTGAACGTGATATGGGGCTGGAAGACGAAAGGAACGAAAACGAGATTGGTCAGTCGAAGCCCGCCTACCCCGATTTCGCTGGCGAAATTGATGACTTGAAGACCCTTCGCATTGTTGACCAGCGATCCGCCGCCCTGCAATTCTACCGCCCGGCCGTTTAGGATGAAATTCCCGGCATTCGCGTCGAAGGTGATCGAATTGACAATGTCGAAATTACCATTGTTGATCGTGTTGGTCCGGCGGGTCCCGGCGAAATGGAGGTCGGAAGGAACGGTATCCGTGAAGGGCGTCAGGGGCTTCGAAGTCCAGTTGGTGGTCGGCGACATCGTCTCCCAGTAATTATCGACTTCCCCGGTCCACGTCAGGACTGCGGCCTTGGCGGGAATCGGCCCCGCCAGCAGAAGGGCGAAGAGAGCGGCGGCGGAAGTGCTAAGAATGGGGGGGCGTTTGGTGGCTTTCATCACTTGGAGGGAGAGTTGCTGTAGTAAGGCGAGGTTTCTACGATCGGTGATTGGGATAAGCCTGCTCCAGAGCATTGAAAATTTCTTCATCGCTCTTCGTTATGGATTTCGCAAAATTTCTACTTGTACTCTTCTTGCGAAACAGATATACAGATGGTGCAGACTGGCGGAGTATGTGAAGCCTAATGGAGGCAGGCAAGCTTTTTAGAGAGGGCTGTGTGAAAATTAGGTGACGGTAAGCGGGGCCTCCTCAGATATTTGCGGCAGGTATTCGCGAAGCTGATGCTCGCTAGATAAACCTTTAGAGCAAGTTTTGCGCGACATGCGGACCGTTTTTATGCATGGATAAGCTGTCCGTCTTTTCACCCATCTGCCATGGGATCCCCTGAGCCACTCACCCCGCTCTCCACCGAGCCTCCTGCTCCGATTGCGCCTGCCCGGATACCACTTTGGGTGCACTTGGGCTGCCTTCTCGCTTGGTTCGGTATGTGCCTCTGCTTTCTCCTCCTCCAGAAGGGCTCGGCGCTGCACTCCTACTTCTGCCCTCTTCGCGGTAGCTGCGACGCCGTCTTGGGGAGCCCGTATGCCAGTCTGTGGGGGGTGCCCCTGGCTTGGTTCGGTGCCGGATACTACGTGGTTCTCCTGGCCTTATGGCTGTCGGTGAGTGGGATCGCGTCCCAGTTATGGCGATTGCGGCTGCTCGATTGTCTCCTGTGGCTTGCCCTGGCCGGCCTGACCTTCTCGCTCGGCCTCATGTACGTGCAGTTTGCCGTGCTTCGTGCGTTTTGTCCGCTTTGTACCCTGTCCGCTGTCACTGTGCTTCTGTCGGCGCTCGCGGTCTCCCAAGCCCGTCGTACGATGGTCGCGGCCTCCACCGGAGCATCCCCCAGGAGCGCCTGGATGCTGGCCCTTTTCGCGAGTTTCCCGGTGTTGATCTTCGTGACGGACAGTATCACCGAACCGCGAGCACCCGGTGGGATCGCCTTGATCGACCTCGCCGCCGCTCATCGCCTCGGGTCGGCGCAGGCTCCAGTGCAGGTCGTCGTGTTTTCGGATTTTGAATGTGGCTTCTGTCGCCAACTGACGACTGTCCTCCACCGAGTGCAGGCTGAATTCGCTCCAGACGTGGCGATTGTTTATCGCCATTTTCCCTTGGAAGGACATCCGCGTGCGCTTCCGGCCGCCATCGCCGCGGAGTGTGCTGCTGAGCAGGGGGCTTTCTGGCCCTATCACGACAAGCTCTTCGCCGGGGAAGGCGACCTGACTGATGCCCGCTTTCTCGAGCTGGCTGTGTCGTTGGGGCTGGATCTGCAACGTTTCACCGCATGCCTGCAATCCGCCCCTCCCAGGCAGGTGGTGGAAGCGAACTTTCGGGAAGCCATGGAACTCGGTCTTCCCGGAACCCCTTGTGTCTTCATTAATGGCCGGCGATTTCAGGGAGCACTCACCTACGAGAACTTGGTGAAGCGGATAAAGGAAGTCGTGCCCAAGTCGTCCGCTAGTGCCGTGGCCAAACCGCAGTAGGTCTCAGAGTGTTTCGACGGATGCGAATCCCCGGAAGGTACGAGTCGACGTTTACCGAGCCTTCTCAGGAGTAGGGGGAGGGCTGGATTCAGGGGCAGTGCTCCCACCTTTTTTTTCCTTCAGCTGCTGCTCGATGTAGTGGAGGCCTGCCTGGCCCCCTTCCCACGCTCCGAGCTCAAACCCCCGTTGATATTCCGCGGCAGCCTCGGGTAATTTGCCCTGCATCAGCAAATGGTTTGCGGTGACGGTGTGCGTGATGCCGTTATTCGGATCAAGCTGGAGAGCACGCTGGAGGAACGGATCGGCTTCCCCGAATCTCTCCACCGCGTCCAGTGCAGAAACCAAACCCAACAGGTAGCCTACCTCCCCGGGCGCAAATTCGAGAGCTTTGCGATAATACGCGACCGTCTGCTCGTAAAATTTCGCTTTCGCCGATGGGTCCGCCTCGAGGTCGCCTTGTGCGGATTGCGCTTCGGCGATAGCGGCATACAACTCGGGGTTGCGCGGGTCCCACTCCAGTCCGCGGCGGGCGAATCCCTCCATCTTTTGGTTCAGGTCGGGAGAAATCGGGCGTTGCCCATCGGCCAGGATGGTGCGACTCCGTTCTGCGTAATACTCCGCAGGTGCCGTGGGCATGACACGCACGACGATCAGGATGCCCAAGGCCGGCAACGCGAGGCGCAGAAATGCCGGCCAGCCCGCTGACTCCGCCGTGGTTGCGGCTTTCGGACTTTCGCCTGGCGTGGCTAGCAGGCCGAAAATCAACGCGGCGGTGAGCAGATTGGCCGGCATGTGGAGATTGAAGTCGAGCACGCAATGCGTGAGGCAGGCCGCCGCCGCACTGAGCGCCCCGGCGGTGAGCGCGAGAGAATTGCTCCCGATGCCGTGGTAATTGGCATCATCCCGAAGCCGCTGGGTCATCCAATTCCAGCCACGCCGCAGGTGCGCCTGGAGGAAGATCGCCGCAGCGATGATTCCCAGGATCCCATACTCCGCCAGTAATTCCAGATAGTCGTTGTGGGCATGAACCGGATCGGTGTGAACCTCTGGATTCCGAAGCAGGCGGCCATAGTAGAGATAGGTGCCGCTGCCCGTGCCGACGACGGGACTGAGGTGAAACTGTTTCCACGCTGCCTGCCAATGGAGCATGCGGCTGATGTCCATGGTGAACATTTTTTCCGCACGCGACTCGAGGAAAAAGCTCTGCGACATCGCCTGCCGAACGCCCCAGCCCACCCCCCCGAGGAGCATCAGTCCCGCGAGGAAGACGACGATCAATCGACCCGAGGCGAGTTTCCCGACGAGGACCAGACTCAGGAGCACGAAGACAACAAGGCCAGCGACCGTGCTGATGTAACCGCCGCGGCTGCCAGTGGCGACAATGCCGAGCACAAACACCGCGCTGGCGTACCCCGAAAGCACCTTCGCCCAAGAGGGCCATCGGCTCCAAAAGGTGATGCTCAGGCCCATCATGAGCGCCATTTCGAGGAAACCGGAGAGGTGATTTGGGTAGCCGTAGAATCCGCTGGCGCGATTGCCGTAACCGGGCCGGGGAAGGAACGAAAACAGCATGAACTGCTCGTTCTTGAAGAACTGAATCGCACCGATGCCGCAATTGACAAAAGCCAGGGCTAATACAGCGCCCGCGAGCGCCATGCGCCACCGCGTGGAGGTGATATTCAGTGCGACCAGGAGATACACGGCCATCCCTGCGAGGGCGGTGTAGAGATCCGTACGAGCCAGATATGGCTCGGGAGAAAAGATCGACCGGATGCAGACGTAGGAAAAGAAAAGCACGGCGGCAACCAGGCACTCCGTAGCTCCTCGTGGAATCGGCGTGCGGCGTCTAGGCCACCAGCTGAGCACGGCGGCTATGGCGAGCAAGGCGTAGCCCGGCAGGCAAAGCGCGATCTGCCGACCGCCGGCGAGCGCTTGGGTGGTGGCGACGGCCAGCACCAAAAGGATCAACAGCAGAAGGCTCATGCGATGATGGATGCAGACTCAAAAAAAGAGCCCTGTGCATTTTACAGCACAGGGCTCTTTGAAAAGCCGGAGACGAACCCGAAAGAACTAGCTCCCGCTGGTCGCGCAGGCGCCGCAGGTGTACTTGCCGGTGGAGAGGTTGGTGCTTTGCGTCGCTGGTGGGACGTTGAGCACCGTGGTGTGCGTCGGCGTGTAGCACATCGAAACGCTCGAGGTGGTGCTGCAGGGTGGCGTCCCGCCGCCACCGGTAAAGGCCTGCACGTTGGCCGACCAAAGACCGAAGCACACGACACCGGCAGCGACAGCCCCAGCGAAGCAGAAAAAGCGTTTGATGGATCGAGTCATAGTAAGGGGAGGTTGCGGGGTGTAAGGCGGGAAAAGTAACTAATTATCGCCGGAGAGGGCCGGGTGTCAAGGAGGGGTACTTTACTTTTTATTAAGGGAAAATGACTGCCGGATTATGCCCTCGAGGAATGCGCTGGTCCAGCCTTCAGGGCTTGTCGGTTTGGGATTTCAACCTTCAGTGGTGTTTTTCTAATGAAGTAGGGATGTCGGGTGTTTAACTCTGGCGACACTGGGTGGCCTCTGAAAGCTTGCCCGGCGCGCAACCTTCTGCATCCTTCAGCGTTTCACCCGCCACACTACCCAATGAACAAATCCATCCTCACCCTCGTCGTCACCGCCGCACTCGCTGCCTTCGCCCAAGCCGAAACCACCGTGAAACTTACCGGCGTGCATCTTTGCTGCAAGAGCTGCGTCAAGGGCGCTGACAAGGCCGTCACCTCCGTTTCCGGCGCTACTTCCGCGTCCGACGCCGATGCTGGCACCGTGACTGTGACGGCTTCCGATGACGCCACCGCGCAGAAGGCCGTCGATGCGCTGGTCGCCGCCGGTTACTTCGGCAAGAGCGAGAATCCGGCGATCAAGGTGAGTGCTGAGACCGGCGCGAAAGATGCGAAGGCTTCTTCGCTGACCATGAATGACGTGCACCTCTGCTGCCCGAAGTGCGTGAAGGCCGTGAACGCCGCGCTGGGCGACGTGAAGGGCGTGGCGAGCAACAACGCCGAGAAGGGCGCCAAGACCTTTGAGATCAAGGGCGACTTCAATCCGAAGGACGTGGCCGCTTCCTTGCAAAAGGCTGGTCTCACTGGCAAAGCCGCGAACTAAGACGACTGCTTAGCTGGACAAACATTTCCAAAGCCTCCCGGCCGTCGTGGCTGGGCGGCTTTTTCTTTGTGCGTGGTAGAAAGGGGCGATGAATCCATGCCGCCGGGTTACCTGTTTGCTCGTGCCCAAGCTCCAGCTTGGGCACGCGATTGTCTGCGAAGCTCTGCTTCCTTCCGGTTCGGTGGAGATGAAGTGTACTCCAGTCGTAATCGAGAAGCTGGAGCTTGGGCACGAGCGCGCGACGGAAAACGCATGCGGAGCAGGGGCAAATCCAAGTCAATCGTGCCGAATCGTGCTCAATCGTATCCCGGTTTTTTGGTCGAAGCTTCCCCGCAGATCTCGCCAAGATTGTCGCGCCAAGGACGCAAAGAACGCCAAGGGGGGGAGGACTGTCTTGCGCTTTCCTTGGCGGCCTTCGCGTCCTTGGCGCGAGCTTCATTCCGCGGGGAAAGGTCTTCTCCCGCCCCGATCGGTCCAGAGTAATCGTGGTGAATCGTGCCTAATCGTAGTGAATCGTGTTGCCAACTCTCCCACCCCAATTTGAGCCTTTGGTTTTCCCAATCCGCGAATTTTCCCGGTAGCCTGAACTTCTTTTCCGCCATGAACCCCCGCTTCTCCTGCATACTCGCCCTCGGTCTCGCGTTTCTTCTGCCGACGACACCCGCTCTCCGCGCCGCCGATGCGCCGCCTCCGGCAAAAAAGGCACCGAGCGAACCCACGGGGCCGATGTGGGACTTGGCAGCGCTGAGTCAGCCGCCGAAGACTTATCCGGCTGAGCCGCTTCGCGCCGATGGGATGAAAGGCGTTTTCTTCGAGGGCTTGCCGTATCAGGGCAAGCCGACGCGCGTCTTTGCCTGGATCGGACTGCCGGCGACGGAGCCGGGGAAGAAGGTGCCGGGCATCGTGCTCGTGCATGGCGGTGGCGGTACGGCGTACGAAGCATGGGTGCGGCTTTGGACCGGGCGTGGTTTTGCCGCCATTGTCTTCGATAACTGCGGGGCCATTCCCGTGCACACGGCGGACCCGAAGAAGTGGCAGCATCACGATGCGGGCGGACCGGTGGGCTGGGGCGGTTGGGGCCAGATCGATGACCCGCGCGAAGACCAGTGGACCTATCACGCGGTCGCCGATGCTTTGCTCGCCCACTCCCTTCTGCGCAGCCTCCCGGAAGTCGATCCGGACCGCATCGGCGTGACCGGTATCTCGTGGGGCGGCTATCTCACCAGCATCATCGCGGGCGTCGATACCCGGCTGAAATTCGCCGTACCGGTCTACGGCTGCGGCTTTACCAATGAGCACGGCTTTGCCCACAGCGTGACCGACCTCGGCCCCGAGCGCGGTGATCGCTGGATGCGTTGGTGGGATCCCTCCGCCTATCTGCCCGCGGCGAAAGTGCCGATGCTGTGGGTGAATGGCACCAACGACTTCGCCTACACGATGAATGCGTGGCAGAAGTCGTATCGCCTGCCGCAGAGCACGCATACGCTCTGCCTGCGCCCGCGCATGCCGCACGGGCACGGCGGGGCGGGGGAGAACCCAAAGGAGATCCAGGTCTTCGCGGAAAGCATTGTGAACGGCGGCAAGCCGCTGGCGAAGATCACCGGTAAGGGCCGCGAGGGTCGCAACGTCTGGGCGACCGTGGCGAGCGGAGCGACCATCGCCAAGGCGGAGTTGGAATTCACCAAGGACACCGGTCCGTGGCAGAAGCGCCTGTGGGAAGCGATGCCCGCCGAAATCGGTGCCGACGGGAAGATCCACGCCACGCTGCCGGAGGGGGCCAAGGTGTATTACCTCAACCTCACCGACGATCGTGAATGCATCGTCAGCACCGAGCACGAAGAGGTCGAGCTCTGAGAGATACCTATGGCAAATGCATTCACGTTGATCATCGCGATCCTCACCATCGAGAGCAGTTACCTGCAAGAGGTTGAACGCCCCGCGCGGGCAGTACCGGACACAGTTCAGTTTTGGTTCACGCCGGATTCTCAATGGCGCATCAAGACCTTCGCCATCGATCACGATATTCACGTCCACCGCATCGGAGTGGGCGAAAATGGCACTCGATTGACTGCGGAATTCGCGCAGGAGAACATCAAGAAGACCTACGGAGATGTGACGGCCACGCTATTGACTGTGGAATTTCCCGACCCGACGAACCAAGCCGATGTGCAGAGGATTCTGAAACAACACCATCTGCTGGGAAAGCTAGAGGCTGTCAGCGACGGTTACTACTTTTTCAATCCGGACAGCGGTGACTACCGGACCAAGTCCAAGCCGAAGTAGGGAGGGCAGCTGCGCTGCCTCGCACGCTGCCTGCTAAAGGAAGCCCGCCCCATGAAGAAACTGAAACCTGAACTGTTGGTCCTCATCGTCGCCCTGCTGGCGATGGCTGCGAAGCTCTACTGCGCCAAGACGACCTACGGGACCGTGGACGTGATCCTCTATTACAATTTCGCCCGGGAGGTCGCGCACGACGGCGTGGTGAATACCTATCTGCACGACCGCGTGTTCAATCATCCGCCGCTCCTCGGGAACTACCTGGCCTTTGCCTGGGCGTTGGCAGGCGGCACGGACGATAAGCCGGCGAGTGGGCAGATGTTCGCCTTTTACCATCGGCTGCCGGGCATCATCTCGGATTTCCTCGTGGTGCTGCTGGTGATGTGGATTCGGCGCCGGACAGGCCGGCCGCCGCTGTGGGCGATCGCCCTGCTCGCGGCCAGTCCCATCTCGTTCATGATCTCCGGTTACCATGGCAACTACGACCCACTCATCCCGCTCGGGTTGGTCCTCACGGTAGTGGCTTGCCTGCAACGGCGGGCCTTGCTCGCGGGCGTGTTGCTCGGGGTGGCCTGCCAGGTGAAGATCATCCCGCTCGTTATGAGTCCCGTGCTCTTTTTCTATTGGTGGCAGCGGGGCCAGAAGAATGCGTGGGTTTTTACCGCGGCGACCGTGGTGACTCTGCTCATCGGCTGGAGCGCGCCACTGCTCGCGGTGCCGGAAATCTTCATGCGCCAGGTGCTGGTCTACAACAGCATCTGGGGCTGGTGGGGCATCACTTACCTGCTCAATGTCAGCGGCATCGAGGGGGTGGCAGGGATGGTCTCGCTGAAGCCGCTGAGCCCTGCACAGGCGCTGATCACGCAGGTGCTCAAGTTTCTCGTCATCGCCGGCACGCTGGCGGTGGGGTGGCGTCGGCGGAAGCTTTCGCCGGTGGATTTGCTGGCCACGATGGGTCTGGTCTGGACGCTTTTCTTTACCTTCGCGCCCGGTTTCGGCGTGCAGTATCTCGCGTGGGTCAGCCCGTTCCTGCTTTTCTATTCCACCCGCTGGTTTGCCGCCTTCACAGCCGCGGCCTCACTCGCGCTCTACATTTTCTACAACACGATTTCCAGCGGTTACCCGTGGCAGAAAGGCTTTGGACTTGAGCGGCTCTTTCATATCTGGGGGCCGTGGCTGCTCCTGCCGTGGGCAGTCTTCGTCGCGCTTTTGATCGTCTCCCGCAAGGAATTCGGCGTCGGCGGCGCTCCCGTAGCCTCGGAGACAGAGCAAGCGGCGGAAACCGTTCCCGCGCCGGCGGGCACAACGCTCTCCTAGGCGCCCCCAAGTCATCCGCGAGGATGGAAAGAGAAAGACGCTGGCCGCGTGGTGTGCCTACGCGGCTGACGGGCGGGCGTACGATTTGTCAGTGCGGCCAAAGCCGAACACGGATCCAGCCTGACCCCAACCTGCTTTTGCGAGCGGGTTGGACCGTCTATTTCGATGCGAAAACACAGGCGCGAACGTGCGCAGTTGCTCCGGAACTGCAAAGCCACCCGTTGGCTGGGTGAGTAAAGGACTGCGGTCCCGTGAGGGACCCGCCCTTATGCCTCGGCCTCTTCTTCGTCTTCGACCTCGTCGTCTTCGTTGTCGAGCGGAGGAAGTTCGCCGTCGCTGAGGAAGTGGCGCTTGCGTTTGTTAGCCGGCAACGGGGCCAGGGTCATGGTGATGCTCTTGCCGAGCAACTTGGGCTCCATTTCCACTTGGGCCATATTGATCAGATCACCCTTTACCCGGTGCATGAGCTTCATGCCGAGATCCTGGTGGGCCATTTCACGACCGCGAAATTGAAGCTGCACACGGACCTTGTTGCCCTTGTCGAGGAACTCCTCGGCGTGCCGCATCTTCGTCACGTAATCGTGCTCGTCGATGTTCACGCGGAACTTGATCTCCTTGAGCTTGCTGCCGGTGTTTCTCTTTTCCTTGTCGTGCTTGGCTGCCTCGTACTTGAATTTGCCGAAGTCGACGATACGGCAGACCGGAGGAGTGGCATTGGCAGCGACCTCGACCAGATCGAGTCCCATTTCCTGCGCCTTGCGGATGGCGTCTGAAAGCTTCATGACGCCGAGCTGTTCACCAGTGGCAGCGAGAATCACACGCACCTCACGGGCGCGGATTCGACCATTAACACGATTTTGGATTTGAATAGGGAGACACTCTAGCCGCGCGGGCGTGGAGCAGATGCACGCGCGGTATTTTTAGACTTATGATTCGCAGTAGTTCTGACGGTTTAGCGGAAAAATCCACCAACCGAGGCTCCGACATTGCCACGCATGCGAAGGCGTTTTGGCAACGAGGCTTCGCGGCTTGCCGCCGCTCACCCGAACGTTCCATGTATAGGAGAAGCGGGCTCCGGGCAAGGTGAATCTTGTGCAGCTTTACTCAGGGAGAGCCCGGACGTCGAAATGGGGCGAGCGGATATTCAGGCTACCCCTGCTGCTCCTGGCGCGCAGAACCTATTTCTTCTGGGGGAAGAGCTGTCGCCACTCGTCATCATTCAAGCGCGGTGCGCCAGTCAGAGAAGGGGAGGGGCCCAAGTGGCCCGTGCGCAGGGAACTGGTCTGGAGGGCAGTAGAGCCGAGGGCGGTCCTGGACGACCGCGAGGTGTGAGCGGTGGAAGGAAGGGCGGTCGTGGCTGAAGTGGTGGGTGTGAAGGTCGTGGTAGCGGCGGGAGTAGGAGCGGCTGGCGCGGCTGGCGTGGCCGGTGCCGGATCCATGGCTTCCCCGCCATTCGCTTTCATCAATTCGTTGAGCATGGCCTGCAACTGCGGAACCAATTTTGCAATCTGCGCGGCGTCCGGCTCATCCGCGTGGGCCGACGGGGAAAAGACCGCGAACGCGAGAACCGTCAGTGAAACCAAAGAGAGCATTTTCATAGGACGAGGGTGTGGGTAACTTCCACCGACTAGATGACACTCTCGTTAAGACCGTATGTGTCCGAAACGGATATTTTGTTAAGGAAGTGTAAATCTAACGGCGCCCTCCGTTCGGGTCGCTAACCTCCTCCCCCGATCACCCATGAACTCCTCCCAGCCAGCAACCCGCCCGCGCCTGCTCGTAATCGACGACGATCGCAAGCTCTGCCGGCTCATTGCCGACTATCTGGACCCGCTCGGCTACGACGTCACGACAGTGCACACAGGGCCCGAGGGAGTGGAGCGCGCCACCGCGGAGCCGTGGCAGGCGGTGATCCTCGATCTCATGCTGCCGGGGCTCGATGGCTTCGAGGTGCTGAAGCAAATCCGCCGCACTAGCGATGTGCCTGTGCTCATGCTCACCGCGCGCGGCGATGAAGCAGACCGCATCGTGGGCCTGGAGATCGGTGCGGATGATTATCTGCCGAAGACCTTTTCCACGCGCGAACTGTTGGCCCGCCTGCGCGCCGTCACGCGCCGCACCACGCGGGCACCTGCTTCGGCAAAGGAATCCGACGCAGAGATCGTGATCGACAAGCTGCGCATCCATCCCGGCGCCCGCACCGCAGCGCTCGGCGACCAGGCGCTGGTGCTCACACCGGTGGAGTTCGAGCTGCTGTTGTCGCTGGCCCGGGCCAAGGGCCGGGTGAAAACGCGAGACCATCTCCTCGAGGAAATCCGCGAGCGCGAGTACGAGGTCTTCGACCGCTCCATCGACGTCCACATTTCCGCCCTGCGCAAAAAGCTCGGCGACGACCCGAAGACCCCGCACTTCATCCGCACCGTGCGCGCCGCGGGCTACATGCTCATCGATCCCGATGCCGACACCTACTGAGCACTCGCGCCTGCGGGGAGTGCGCTTTCCGCTTTCGCTGAAAATCCTCCTGTGGTTCTTCCTGAACCTCGCCTTCATCGGCGTGGTGGGCTGGATCGCTGTGCGCCAGCAGTTGCGCATGGGGCTCGATTCGTTGCTCGGCGGTCCGGTGAACGATCGCGTCCAATCCATGGCGGCGGTAGTGGCGCAGCAGCTCAACGAGCGACCGCGGGCTCGCTGGGAGCAGATCCTTCTCAACACCGCGGATGCTTATCACATGCAGGTGGCGCTGTTTCGCAATGATGGGGGGCTGGTTACTGGCCAGCTGGAACTGCCCCCGGAGGTCGATGCACGCTTGCGCGAGATTCGCCCGGGCCGGCAGCCGGACGGGCCACCGCCGGGCGACGGGGCGCCACCGCCGCCACCCGGGGGCGGCGAGCGCCCGCTCGCGGGGGGGCAACCGCCTTTTCCCGAAGGGAACCGCCCTCCGCCCCGGCCCGCCCCGCTGGCGATTTCGGGTAATTTCCCCAAAGTCATGCTCCACACGAGCAACCCGAGCCGCTACTGGCTCATCATCCGCATGCCGGTGGTCGATGGCAGCCGGCCGCGGCCGGCGCCCACGGCGCTCGTCTTGTCGACCGATTCACTGCGAGGCGGTGGTTTGCTTTTCGATTACCGCCCGTGGCTGTTCGGTGTCGGAGCGGTGTTGCTTTTCTCCGCGCTGCTGTGGCTGCCACTGGTGCGGGGGATCACGCGATCATTGCGGCAGATGACCGTCGCCGCGGAGTCCATCGCGCATGGCAGCTTCGACTCACTCGTGGATACGCCGCGCGCGGACGAAATCGGTCGCCTCGGCAGCGCGCTCAATTATATGTCGGCGCGCTTGCGCGAGTTCTTCAGCGGACAGAAGCGCTTCCTCGGGGACATCGCCCACGAGCTCTGCTCGCCGCTGGCGCGCATGGAAATGGCGCTCAGCATTCTCGAGCAGCGGGCGGATGAAAAGCAGCGCGATTACGTCACGGACGTACGCGAGGAACTGCGCCACATGTCCGAGCTGGTAAACGAGCTGCTCTCGTTTTCCAAAGCCGGCGTGGGCGGGAAGAATGTGCAGTTAAAGCCGGTGCCGCTGGCCGAGTTGGCCGGTCGTGTCGTGTCTCGCGAAACGAGGGAGCGCGGGGGCGTGATTCTCGATGTGCCAGGCTCGCTCGTTGCGCTTGCCGAGCCCGATCTGCTCGGACGCGCTCTCGGCAATGTGATCCGCAATGCCCTGCGCTACGCTTCGCCGTTAAGCGCGGAATCCGACGAGTATTCTTATCGGCCGACATTGCGGAGTGATGGCCGGCCTTCCGGCCCAATCACCGTTTCCGCCCGTGAACGCGGCGAGCGGGTGGTATTGGCCGTGACCGACTGCGGGCCCGGGGTGCCGGAGGACACGTTGCATCGGCTGTTCGATCCCTTCTTTCGCCCGGAATCCGCGCGCACCCGTGAGACCGGCGGCGCCGGCCTTGGGCTCGCGATTGTGAAGAGCTGCGTGGAAGCTTGCGGCGGTTCCGTTGCCGTCCGCAATGTGAAGCCGAACGGCCTGCAGGTGGAGTTCGAGCTGCCCCTCGCGCAAGCGCAGCCCGTCGGCAGGAAGTGGATGGCCCCGTCGCCGAGCTAGGAGTCCGCTTTCGTGTCTTCCCGCAGTCGAGTTGCTGCCGGAGCGAAGAAGCACGGGAGGTAAAAATGAGCGCCGGACTCGCGATGCGAATCCGGCGCTAAAGATTTTCAGTTGTCGTGTTGGCTGCTTACCGTGCCGTCAGCACCTCGGAGCCATTGCCGGGCTGACCTTTGATGGCCCAGATGCCTGCGAGGGTGCCGTCGCCCTGGACTTTGTAGATGATCAGGCCCGGCTGGCCATCGAGCATGTAGGTGGCGGAGAGCGTGTCGTTCATGCGCATGCCGAATCCCTTGGTCACCGAGCCGCCGATCTTCCATTCGATGCCGAACGTCGTATCCGAAATGATCTTGATGGTGACTGTGCCGGTATAACTGGAGCCGTCTCCGTTCTTTCCGACCGCCTTATAGCTCGGGGCAAGTTGCAGGACGTCCGCGGCCTGCGCCGACAGCGCCAGGAGAAACAGGGCCGTCATCATTGCCAACGTTGCGCCGAACCGCGACCAAACGGAGCTCGTGAGGGTGAGACGAGTGGGGAGGGTTTGAGTGGAGGGAGTATTCATGGGTGGATTTCGAGTGATGGGCATCGTGGCTACGGCCCGGTGCTTTGTCAGTTTTTTCCTTCTAGTGCGTTCCGCATTCTCACGCAGTCCCACCATGTCACTCCGCCGGCAATAGCTGCACTGCGTCCACGACCACGTATCCATCGGTGCCTTCCGTGGTGACGGTGACTACGGCTGCCATGTCCGCGACGAAGCGGAACTTGCCCAGCGAGACGAATGCTTTGTCCAGCGTGGGCGTTTGCTTCTCGTTGACCGTGACCGTTTGCTCGCCGTCGGCGTGGGTGACTTTCACAGGTACGTTTGTGGCGCGATTCGGGGCCGTGGCGTAGGCGAAGCGTACCTCGTACTGCCCGTCTTTCGGCACGCGCACTTCGAAGCGCGCGGACTTCATGCCTTTGGCTTCGTTACCGTCGTGATGATACATCCCCTCGACCCCGCCGGAGGAGCTGCTGCCGACCCACTCGCCGGTGTATTGCGCTTCCGCGTCGTCGACCACGATGCCGGCGAGATCCTTTAGCTCCACGCTTCCTGGCGGCAACGGCAGCTCGAGGACTTGCTTCTGCTCGCGCAACTTCGCCTGCAGTGCCGCGACGTCGATGTCCTGCACCGCCTTTTGTGTCCGCAGTGCCTGCACTGCGGCGAGTCCGCAAGCCTGGCCCAGGATCATGTATTGCGGCTCCATGCGGATCGAGCCATAGGCGACGTGCGAGGCCGACATGCAGACCGGCACGAGCAGGTTTTCGCACTGGCTCTTTTGCGGGGCGAGGCTGCGATAGGGGATTTGATAAGGGCGCACGGGCATGTCGAAATTGCCTTCGTCGATCACGCTGCCGTCGTGATTCACGAGGCGCTGCACGGCATGCGAATCCATGATGAAAGAGCCCATGCCGATGGAATCCGGCTTGGTGATATGCTGGGTGCAATCGTCCTGCCGCATCACGTATTCGCCGATCATGCGCCGGGCCTCGCGCACGTAGAGGGCGTAGGGCCAGTGGTCGTTGTCGGTGAATTCATCCTTGGCCAGCCCCCACTGCGAGGCCTGCGTGCGCAGGTCTTCCGGTACACGCGGGTCATTGGCGAGAAACCAGAAGAAGCCCTGCACGTAATCGACATGATCCTGCCAGATCTTGGCCCGCAGCTTTTCGTCGCCATCGGGATAGGCGTAGTTGGCTCCCACATGGTCGGTGCCGACGACGAGGCCGATGGCGTTCGCGTCGAACTTCCCATTCGCGATTGGGCCGAGGTAGATGAGCTTGCTGAAGCGAATGCCGGGGAAAGCCTCGATCGTGCGCGCGAGGAGTTCGTAACGCGCAGCATCGTAATGCGCCGGCTTGGGGAAGGGCACGCGGTTCTCCGGCGTGCGCGTGACGATCACGCGGAAGTTGTAGGCCTGCGTGCGCGAGTCGCCCGCACCCACATCGGCCCATTGGTTGCTCACGCCCGGTAAAGGGAGGCTGGCCACGTCCAGCGCCTGGATTTTCGCCGGGGTGCCGTGCACGTAATTCATGGCGTTCTTCGGTCCGCCGATGGAGGGCGAATCCTGTGCCATTTGTTCGACCGTGCGCGGGCGCAATGGCGCGGGCTGAAAGCCGGCCAGCGGTTCACCATAGGCATCGCGTGCTTCGCGGCCGATGATGTAACTCACGCCGGCCCGGGCCATGAGATCGCCTTCGTAAGTGGCATCGATGAAGACCTTCGCCTCGTAGCGTTTGCGGTCGTCCGTCATGAGCGATTCGATGCGGTCGCCATCGCGCGAGATCGACTTGAGATTCCGCCCGGTCAGCACCTCGATCTTCGCCTTCTGCAGCATGGCTTTGAAAGTGGCCATGTTCACCTGCGGCTCGGCAAACCACATGGGCGTGCCGGCTTTGCTCTCGGCGGCTTGCGTAAAGAATTCGCGGGCGATACCGCCGATTACTTTTTCATTCCCCACGTCGGTGCTCGCGAGGCCGCCCGTGACCATTCCGCCGATCCACCGCGTGGGCTCAATGACGAGGACGGAAGCCCCTTCGCGCGACGCGGCCAATGCGGCGCTGATGCCACCGGGTGTGGCGCCGTAGACGATGACGTCATAGTCCTTCGCAAAGGCGGCAGCGGCGGAGAGAAGGAGCAGGCAGAAGAAACGGGCGAGGCGCATGGAGAGGAAGGGCGGGGTTTCCCATTAAGCCCGCGTGGGGCGGATTTTGGACAGGCTTTTTACAAGTGAGGCCGGAGCCTAGCCGGGCGGCATGCGCTGGGCGAGTTTCGTGGAGGGATGCTGGTCTTTGCGGCCGTGCACGCACACGGCGGTCCACTCCGCCAGCCGCTGGCCGAGCAGGCGGCAGGCCGCCGCATCGTCCTCGCTGCGCGGTTCCTTTGCCACGACCGCGCCGTAGTGGAGCGTGCGCATCTTGGAGGCATAGTCAGTCACGCCGAAGACCAGGAAACCGAAGTTCATCAGCACGGTGAGGATGGCCTGGCAGGCCAGCTCCATCCCGCCGCCCCAGCCGCCGGCGGAGCTGAAGGCGCACCCGATCTTGCCGTCGATCTCCATCCAATGCTCGCCCATCGTCTCGTCCCAGAAGCGCTTCATCTTCCACGAGAGCAGCCCCATATTGGTCGGGCTGCCTACGGCGATGCCATCGCACCAAACGACATCCTGCGCCTGCGCCTCATCCACCGAGCGCACACGCACCTCCGTGTCCGGCACGACCGCCGCGCCTTCCGCCACCAGCTTCGCCATGGCGGCAACGTTGCCCGTCTTGGAATCGTAGAGAACGAGGATGCGACTCATCTGTTGTTACTTCGTCGCGGCGCCGAAGAGCGCGCGGAACCTCGCCGCAGAGAGCGGAAACTCCGTGCCTTCCTTTTTCCCGGTGCCGGGAACACCCGGCGAGAGCTGATGGCGATGGTCGCTTTCGTTGATATCGAAATAGCAGTGAAACGCCACGCGATTGGCCGGGTCCTGGATGAAGGCGTGCATCTGCTCGATGAAATACGGGTTGTCCATGCCGCCATGGCCGTGGTCCGCGTGATTCAGCCCCCACTCGGGAATGGCGAAGGGCTTGCCGTGATCGCTGGCGAATTTCTTCCAGAATGCGAGGCCGCGGGTGCTATTCACGATCCACTCGTCCCACACCTTGCGATGACGTGCTTCGATCTCAGCGGCGCTGGCATTGGCCGGCCAGGGGTAGGTGTTCTCGCTCCACGTCTCGTCGTAAACATCGAGGCCCACGTAGTCCACATACTCGTCGCCGGGCCATGCCTGGTCGGCGGGGAAGTCCTGGTCGCCCAGCGTGGGGTTCCAGCAGAATTTCAGGTTCTCCGTACCCGGCACGGAGCGCATCGTCTTCACGATCTGCCGCCAGTATTCGGCAAAGACCTCGGCCTTGCCCTTGGCGTGCCAGGTGTACCAGCCGCCGTTGAACTCCCAAGCGGGACGCAGGATCGTGTCGGTCAGCTTATAGCGCACGAGGTTTTCCGCGAGATCGTGGAAGTAGGCGTTGTAATCGCCGTGCGCGCCCTTTTCCAGCGACACCGGTTCGCCCAGGCCCTTGCTCCCCTGCTTCGGTCCGCTGCCATCGGGCAGGCCGGCGAGGATCGGCACGGCGAGGATCAAGCGGCGGCCGGGCTGCGCGTTTACCCACTTGCCCCACGTCTCCAGCCACCATGTCGGCCAACCCACGTTGTCCCACGATTCGCCGCCGATGAAATCCAGCGCCCACACGCTCGGCCGCCCGAGCCAGCCGGCGAAAGCGTCCACGCCCGCGGTGCCATTTGGCCAGTGATATGTGCCGATCGCAGGCTCGGTGGGAGCGGGCGTGGCGCCGCGGACTGGCGAAAATAGACACAGGAGGGAACAAAGGATCGCGCGACGCAGCATCACAGTCATATCGGTCGAGCGTGGCTGGGCGTTTGGTCCTCCGACAAGCGCGGATTTGGCGTTTTGGGCGTGTGCCTGTGACCGATTCTCTTTCTTTCGTCAGGCCTCTGGGCCACATTCCGCCCTCCTGAAGCATGAACGCCGAAAAAACTTCGCTTACTTCCTCTCCGATCAGCGATCAACTCGAGGAATTGCATCGCAGGTTTTCCGCCATCGGCGAGGGGGCGGTCGCCACCTACATTCCTGAGCTGGCTAGTGCGAATCCCAATTGGTTTGGCATCTGCATCGTTACCACGAATGGCGGCATTTATGAAGTGGGTGATTCGCGGCAGGAATTCACAATCCAGTCGATCTCCAAGCCGTTCGTCTACGGCCTCGCCCTGGAGGATCATGGCCGCGCGGATGTCTTGAAAAAAGTCGGCGTGGAGCCCACGGGTGATGCGTTCAATTCCATCTCGCTCGATCCCACCACCGGTGCCCCGCGCAACCCGATGATCAATGCGGGGGCCATCGCAAGTACGGGTCTGGTCGAGGGACGCACGCCGCAGGTGCGGCTCGCACGCATCCTGGAGATGTTCAAGCGCTACTCTGGCCGCGAGCTCCAGGTGGATGCCAAGGTTCACGCTTCTGAAAGCACCACTGGCCATCGCAATCGCGCCATCGGTTACATGCTGCGCAATTTCAACGTGCTCGAGCAGGATCCCATGCCCGTGGTGGAAACCTACTTCCAGCAGTGCTCGATTCTTGCCCACTGCCGCGATCTTGCGACCATGGCCGCCACGCTGGCCAATCGCGGCGTCAATCCGCTGACCAACGAGCAGGCCATCCGCGGTGAATATGTGGAGAGCGTGCTGGGAGTGATGGGCACATGCGGCATGTACGATTACGCCGGTGAATGGCTTTACGACGTAGGCATGCCCGCCAAGAGCGGTGTGGCCGGCGGTGTCATCGCGGTGCTGCCCGGCCAGTTGGGCATCGGCGTCTTTTCACCGCCGCTCGATCCCAAGGGCAACAGCGTGCGGGGCATTCGAGTGTGCAGCGAACTGTCGCGCCGCTGGGACCTTCACCTCTTCAATCGTCCGGGTATCGGAAAATCCGTGGTGCGCCTGCGACTGACCGCTGCGGAATTCAACTCCAGCCGCGTGCGTTCGCAGCGCGAGAATGAAATCCTGCGTGAGCACGGCCGCCGCATCCAGATCTTCCAATTGCAGGGCAATCTCGTCTTCGCCACCGCGGAGTATGTCGTGCGTGCCTTGACCGAAAGCGTTGGTCTCGAGTGCCTCATCCTGGATTTTCGCTACGTCGTCTCGATCAACGAGAGCGCCGGACATTTGTTTTACGACATTCTTTGCCGCCTGCACGACGCGGGCTGCGTGGTCTCTTTCACCGGGCTGGGCAATAACTCGCCGTTGCGCCGTCTCATTCGCACTCGCCTCGGCGACCGCTCCGACGAATTGTTCCGTTCGTTCGATGAGCTCGACGCCGCACTGCAGTGGTGCGAGGACCGGATGCTCGCGCGCATCATGCCGGATATTCCGAACACGAGCATCGCGGTCACGCGTTACGAATTGCTGAACGGACTGAGCCGCGAGGAAATCGACGTCGTCCGGAAGTTCTTCGAGCGCCGCAACTATGCCACGGGCGAGGTGATCATCCAGGCTGGCGAGCCGGCGCGAGAGCTCTTCCTCCTCACGCGCGGCGTCGTCAGCGTCTTTCTGCCGCTCGACGATGGCCGCCGCAAGCGTCTCGCGACTTTCTCGCCCGGTATGGCATTCGGCGAAATGGCGATGATCGATCACGCCCCGCGCAGTGCCACCATCGTGGCCGACACCGATGTGTCCTGCGACCTGCTTACTATCGGCAAGCTCACCGCGCTCGGCGCCACGCATCCGAAGATCAAGATCCACATCCTCGAAAATCTCAGCCTCGACCTCTGCCGCAAGCTGCGCAAAGCGAACCGCGAGATCGCGCAGCTGGTCTAAATCCGCAGGAAGATCTTCTTCCGCCACATGGCGTAGAGGATGAGCCACAGCGTGAGGATCGAACAGGCGCCGAGGAGGAATTGCTCATAAGCCGGGCCGAGCACCTGAAATGCATTCACGCCGAGATGCGTCCGCCATGCGCCGCGGATGAAGCTCGGGAAAAGGTGGTCCATCACATAGGCGGCGATGGAATTCATGCCGATGACGATTAGCGGGAACGCCCAGCGACGGTGTCCGTTGAGATCGATGATGCGATAGAAAAGCGCCATGCCGAGGAAGCACCAGCCGCCGCTGAAGAGCACCCAGGACGGCGTCCAGATGCGCTTGACCACGGGGCACACCTCAGCCGCGCCCAGTGCCCAGCCGAGGGCGATGCCGATGACTCCCGCCATGAGCAGCCAGCCGACTTTCGCCGAGCCGTTGCGCGGATTGCGCAGGGTTTCGCCGGCGAGCAAGCCGAGGATCATCGTGCCGAGTGTGGGGATGAAACTGAGCGTCGCATAGCCGCCTTGGTTGAAGAGGAACGGCTTCTCGCGTGGGAAAAGATTGAGGAACCACTGGTCGAAAACCCACGCGACATTCGCGTTCTTGTTCCAGTGCGCGGCGAATCCAGAGGCATTGCCCACGAAGTCGGGAGTGACGCCTGCTTTCGCCCAGTCAAAATCGGGTCCCGGCAATGGCCAAAGGGCAAAGGCCAGCCAATAGCCGATCAGGATGACGCCGAGCGCAATCCATTGCACGCGCACCGAGCGCAGGGCGATCAGGTAGAGGAAACCGTAGCCCAAGCCGATCTGGGTGAGCGTGTCCTCGAAGGTGAAGTTCGTCTGCGATTTCCCGGTCGAGCGCAGGAAAATGCCGAGCAGCACGAGGATGAGCGCACGGACAAAGGCGTGGCCAGTCACGGCTTCCGCCGACTGCCCGCGAGCCCGACGATTGCCAATGGAAAACGGCAGCGCGACGCCGACCAGGAAGGAGAACGACGGCTGGATCATGTCGTGCAGGACGGCGCCGGTCCATTCCACATGCTCCTGCTGCGAGGCGATGAATTGCCAAAAGCCGCAATTCGGCAGCGCCTTCGCCACCGTGGCCGTGCGGAATTGCTCGGCGAGGAGCAGGAACATCACGAGCCCGCGGTAGGCATCGATCGAGCCCAAGCGTACGGGAAGCGGTAGCGCCGGTGCCAGGGCGGCTGCGGTGGGAGTAGGTGGGTCCGTTTCGGCAGGCGAGGCGCTCATGTGGGGGATATTATACCAACCCCCAAGCGCGCCCGATCATCGGACAAAATTCCTACTTTGGGCGCACCATCTCGAAGCGGTCGCGCGTGTGGCAGTACCAGTGCGGGCTGGCCATGCGGCCAATGACATGAAAGTCCTCGGTGCGAATGCGCAGCGTTTCGGGATCGAGCAGCGCATCCCGCACATGCACTCGTTTCACGAGGCCGATGATGAGGCGATTATCTCCGATCTGCAGCGTACCCCATTCCTGGCATTCCAGGCTCGCCGGAGCCTCGGCAATGCGCGGCGGCTTCACTGAGGAGGAGGGCGCCGTCGTCAGGCCTGCGAGATCGAGTTCGTTCGTGCCGTAGGGCACCGTGGCCGCGGTCTTGTTCATCGCTTCCGCGAGATCTTCGTCCACGAGATTCACCACAAACTCGTGCCCGAGGCGGATATTGCGCGCGGTGTCCTTCGGTGTGCCATCGTTGCGGTCACCCGGGCAGAAGCCGACGATCGGCGGCTCCGCGCCGAGCACGTTGAAGAAGCTGAATGGTGCGGCATTGACCGCCCCCTCCGGGCTCAGGGTCGTGACCCAGGCGATGGGGCGCGGAGTGACGAGGGATGCGAGCACCGCATAGGCGCGGTCGGCGTGTTTGCCTTCGAGATCGAGTTCCATACCTCATGATACGTTTCTACGCCGGAGCATGAACGAAAAATTCGCCGGCAGGCCACATCGAGAGCCCCATCTCGAGCACCCGAACGGCAATGCAGATCCGCTTCAGGCGGTCCGATGGGCGGCATACCAGCTCGCCGTCTCCTGCAACGCTGTCGCCAACCGGGCGCTGGGCTCGAAACCGATCCCGCCGCGGATGGCGCCGACGTCTGCTGCGGAATGAACGATGTCTCCCTCCCGCGGCGGACCGTAGCGCAGGGGCAGTGGCTGCGCGCCGAGCGATGTGGTCGCTTCCGCCAGCATCGCATGAAGCTGATCGAGCGTGGTGCTGCCGCCGAGGGCGACGTTGTAAACCTGCGCGGTTCGCGCGGGCGGCTCCGCGGTGGCGCCGAGCAGGTTTGCCTGCACCACATCCATCACGGGACAGAAGTCGCGCGTGATTTCGCCCCTGCCATGGATCACGCATTCTTCGCCACGCAGCATCTTGCCAATCCATTGTGGGATCACGGCCGCATAACCGCCTGCCGGGTTTTGCCGGGGACCGAAGATATTGAAATAGCGCAGCCCGACCGACTCGAGACCGAACTGGTTCGCGAAGATTTGTGCGTAGATTTCGCCCATCCGCTTCGACGCTCCGTAAGGCGAGAGCGGCTGGCCGATTTCCGACTCGATCTTCGGCAGTCGTGTGTCGTCGCCGTAGACTGCGCTGCTGCTCGCGTAGACTACGCGCCGCACGCCAGTTTCGCGCGCGGCGATCAAGATATTCAGCGTGCCGGTGACATTGGTCTCATGGCAGGCGAGTGGATTTTCCAGCGAGAGGGGCACGGAAACGAAGCCGGCCTGGTGCAAGACGTAGTCCGCCTGCACACAGGCGGCTCGGCAGGCTTCCGCATTGGCCACCGTGTCGTTTTGAAAACGAAAGCGCGCCCAGCGCGGGTCGCCCACGCGCGCGCGGACTTCGTCGAGATTGCGCCGTGAACCGGTGGAAAGATCATCGAGCCCCACCACCTGCTGGTCCAGCGAGAGCAACGTTTCGAGCAGATGCGAACCGATGAATCCCGCCACCCCGGTGATGAGCCAGCGATGTGGCTGGGTGGCAAGACGGCTGCGCAGGAGTTCGTACGAGGACATGGGGCGTGTCGGTGGGAGAAACCATGAAGCGCCCGGCGCTTGCGAGCAGAATCGGTGGAACATTTCCGCGGCTTGTGTGGCGGAGAAAAATGGGCAACCTCGCGCCCGATGCATCCCGAACCCGCCACTGTCTCTTCCCAGACCGGCGGCTCCGTGCTGTTCATCAATCTCTGGCCGACGAGCGGGATGAAGCACTACTCGGAATCGCTCATGCACGCGCTCATGCCGGCGGCGGAGGTGATCTATGTGCGCAATTACGAAAGCTGTGTGAAGTGCGAGGCGCTACGAGTGCAGCTCGACCCGGTGCGGTTGGCCGGCTTCAAGGATGTGTGGCGGATCGTGCGCACGATTCTTGATCGGCGCCCGCGGGCGATTCATCTCAACAGCGAGCTCCCGATTTTACTCCCGTTGTTTCCGCTTTTTGCTTTTTTCAATTCGGTGATCACGCTGCACGACGCGGTGCCGCATGAGGGGGAGAGCTTTGCCAAGCGGGCTTTCATGCGCGTGCACCTCGCGCTGGTGGGACTATTCATTCGCAAGGTGATCGTGCACTCCGAGGCGATCCGCGCGCAATTGCCGGTATGGCTGCAGCGTCGGACTCATGTGTTGCCGCACGTCAATTACCAGCTCTGGGCGCAGGCAAAGCAACCGCCGGCAGCCGATGGGGCGCTGGTGGTCCTCTTCTTCGGACGGTTGCTCGCATACAAGGGGCTCGACTACCTGCTGGAGGCATTCCGGAAACTCGATCCGGCGAGATTCACCCTGTTCATCGCAGGCGAAGGCGAATTGCCTCCGGATGTTCTCAATACGCCGAATATCCGCGTCATTCATCGCTTCATCGGCGATGAAGATTTGCCCGGAGTCTTCAACCAGGCACACGTGGTCGCGCTGCCCTACGTGGCGGCATCGCAGAGCGGCGTGGCTTATATGGCGCTGGCCTTCGAGCGTCCGGTGATTGCGACGCGGGTGGGAGGGCTTGGCGATGTGATCGTGGACGATTTCAACGGCATTCTCGTCGAGCCGCGCTCGGCTGATCAACTCGCCACGGCGCTCGAGCGCATGGCCGATGCAGGGACACGGGCGCGCTTAATGGAAAATGTGCGACAGCAGAATGTGAGCGGGGACGAGGAGATCCGCACGCGCTTGCTGGAAGTGTATCGGACTTAATTCACTCCGCCGTCTTCACCCAGCAGCGCAACACCTCGGCCACGGTCCAGGCCTGGCAGATACAGCCCCGCGGCGTAAAGGGGTCCTCGGCATCGAAGATTTCGCTCATCGAGCCGATACAGGCATCGTTGAGATGATGCAGCAGCCCATGCAGGTAGCGGCGCGCACCCGCGCGATCGTCGGGATGAATCTTCAGCCATGCATCGATGAATGGACCGATCAACCAGCCCCATACGGTGCCCTGATGATAGGCGGCGTCGCGTGCGCGCAGGTCGCCAAAGTAGCGTGCCTTGTAATCGGGATGATCGCGGCTCAGCGAGCGCAGACCTACCGGGGTGAGAAGTTCGGCGCGCACTTTTTCCAAGACGGCGGGCCAACGGCTCTGGTCCAGCACAGGATGGCGCAGTGAAATGGAAAACACCTGGTTCGGCCGGCACGCGGCGTCGTCTCCCTGCTCGCCATCCACGACATCGAAGAGATAGCCGCGTTCTTCCGACCAGAAACGCCGGTTGAAAGACTCCCGTGCCCGCTCGGCGTGACCCGCGTACACCGCCGCTTCGGCTTCGCGGTTCTCCGCGCGTAACCAACCCTCGAGCAGGCGGAGCGCATTGTACCAGAGAGCATTGATCTCCACCGCCTTGCCGCGGCGCGGAGTCACGACCCAGCCGTCGACCTTCGCATCCATCCACGTGAGCTGGTATCCCTCGGCGCCCTGGTGCAGCAGGCCATCCGCAGCATCCACATGGATGCCGAACCGTGTGCCGTGCAAATGGCGTTCTGCGATCTCGATCAATTTCGGCAGGAGCGCCGGCAACGTGGTGCGATCTTCGCTCAATGTGAGATAGCGATCGAGCGCGTGGAAAAACCACAGCGTGGCGTCCGCCGTATGGTAGAGACCTTCCGCTTCGCCCTCGGGAAACATATTGGGAATGAGCCCATCGCGAATGTAGTGCGCGAAGGTGCGCAGGATCCAACCGGCCTCGGCTGTTCGCCCGGTGGCGAGCGTGAGACCTTCGAGGCTGATCATCGTGTCGCGACCCCAGTCCGTGAACCAATGATAACCCGCAATCACCGTGCGCACCTCGTCGCCCGTGGCCCGGGCGCGCGCCGCATCTTCCACTCGGCCGGCGGGCGTGATGATGAATTGATCGGCAGCGAGTACCAGCTCGGCAGCGGCCCCTAACTGGGATGGCGCCGGAGCAGCGCCCACCAGACGGCGTCGCCGCTCGCGTTCTGCCTCGAGCGCCGCCGCGGGGGACAGCGCGAGCACCGAGTTCCATTCCTCCGTCGAGGCGACCAAGGTCGCCGAGCGCTGCGGTTGCAACTCCATGACGAAATGCCCGGGATTCCACATTGCGCCGAGCGAGCGATAGCCGCGCTCGGCTTCGAGTTGATAAGCAATTTCGCCCGTTCGGCCGCCTTTGTGGGTGAAGGTGGCTTCTGCATCGAGCACCGCAAGACGCAGTGGCGGATAAGGTGCAGCTCCACGAATCTCGTAGCGGCTGTCATTCATGCTCAGTCCGTAGCTGTCGCCAAGGGCACCGCCGACATCGTTCTCGTGTGGCCGAAAATGCACCGCAGGCACGATTTCCAAGCGCACCGAGGGCTGTTCCGAGAGGAGACGGTAAGTGATGTGCACTGTGTTTTGCCCATGCACGAGCAGGACGGATTTTTCCACAATGTGGCCTTCCACATCGAATCGCCATACGGGCAATCCTTCCTCGAGACGAAACTCCTGCACATAGTGGATTGCTTCGTTCGGGTCATCGAGCCGGCAGGATTCCTCACCGCCGAACTGAACCCGTCGTCCATCGGGCAGGTAGAGAAATTCCGAGAGATGATTCAGCATCACCACGCGGCCCAGCGGCGCGGGCAGCGCCGCGATGAGCAAGCCGTGGTAACGCCGTGAGACCATGCCGGAGATGGTGCCGGAGGCGTAGCCGCCAAGCCCGTTGGCCAGCAGCCATTCACGCCGCAAGAGGTCGCGCGCCATATCGGCCCGCGCGCCAGACAGATCAATTTTCCGTAGAAGAGTCGGAGGATTCATGGGTCGCTTTGAAAGGTTTCGGAACAAGCAGGGCTGCTGCGTCTGCCGGAATTGCCCATACGCCTTCTTCTGTCTCGACAGGCGTGATGCCGTTGCCGCCGTATTTCGGGTCTTCACTGGACCACGCCAGGTCCCAGCGCAGGTCATCGGGCGGGGCCAGGAGCGGCTCGGGTGCGGGATTGAATTGCAGCGCGGGACCAAAATTCACCACCAGCAGGCGGTCATCCTGGGCGCGCCCGAAGAAGCGCAGAACGAAAGCACGTTCGCCGAGCACAGCGCCGTCGTAGGTGCCGCGCTCCGCCTTGCCGAGCAGCGGGTCGCTCTTGCGCAGGGCAAGCAGATCGCGATGCAATTGGTAAGCCTCGTGGTGTTCCTCGCGCTCGGCGAGGTTGAGCTTGCAGCGTAGAAAGGTGCTCTCGTCTTCGGGGTTGGGGAGGCGCGCCGCTGCCTCCGGGGAATTGATGCTCGGAAACTGCCGCAGAAACTCCGCGCGGCCTTCGGCCACCTTGCTCGCAAGCTCGGGATTGTGATCGGCGAAATAAAGAAATGGCGATGACGCGGCGAACTCCTGCCCTTGGAAAAGCATGGGCGTGCCGGGGCCGAGTAGAAGCAGCGCCGTGAGTGCACGACTGCGACCGGCATTGCCGAGATCGAAGAGACGGCGGCCCCAAAGCGAGTTTGCCACCTGATCATGGTTCTCGACGAAAGTCACAAAGTTCGTCGCCCGCAGATCGAAGCTGGATGTGCCCCGGCGCCCCTTTTGCCATGAGTAATGCTGGCCCTGATAAAGGTAACCCCACTTGGCGGCAGAAATGAATTCCTGCGCCACCCCGCGATAGTCCGAGTAGTAGGCTTCATGGCGGCCCGTGAGGGCCACGATCGCGCTGTGGTGAAAGTCGTCGTTCCACAGCCCATCGAGGCCGTAGCCACCGTCCTCAATAGAGCGGACCAGCCGCGTGTGCTGGGGCTCATTTTCCCCCACAAAGTAAACCGTCCGTCCGCCGGCCGCCTTGCGTGCCGCTATCGTGATCTCGGCGAGGACGTGCTGCGGGGAATCATCGAAGATCTGCTGCGTGGCATCGAGGCGCAGGCCGTCGAAATGAAACTCATCAATCCAGTAGGCGGCATTCGTGATGAAGAATTCGCGGACCGGGCCGTTATGCTCCGCGTCGAAGTTCAGCGCCTCGCCCCATTCGCTCTTGTGGCGCTTGCTGAAGTAGTCACCGGAAAATTCCATCAGAAAGTTTCCGTCGGGACCGAGGTGATTGTAGACGACATCGAGAATCACGGCGATACCCGCGGCGTGCGCCCGGTCGATGAAATGGCGCAAATCATCCGGCTCTCCATAGAGCCGCGTCGGTGCAAAGAGATTTACCCCGTCATAGCCCCACCCATAGCGACCCGGAAAATCCGCCACTGGCATCATCTCCACAGTAGTGATGCCGAGCTCTGCCAGTGAGGAAAGCTGCTCCGCCGCAGAGCGCCATGTGCCTTGCGGCGTGAACGTGCCAACGTGCAATTCGTAAATGACCTGCCGATCGACCTCGGGCCCACGCCAATCCCCATCCGACCACGCAAAGCGCGGAGGATCGACGATGCGCGAAGCGCCGTGAGGTCCTTCCGGTTGGAAGCGCGATGCCGGATCTGGGAATGCTCCCTGATCGAGTTGGATCTTGTAGTCCATTCCGGCCCGCGCTTCCGATACGAGTCCGCTGAAATAGCCATTCGGCTCTGGTGTGAGTTCACACCCGCGCCCTTTCGCCAGCTCGCCTCCATTTTCCGAGAGCAGGATGCTGGCGGTTTTCGAGCGCGGCGCCCAGACTCGGAAATGCGTGCCTTCGCTACCCCGGCACTCGGCGCCGATAGGGAAGCGGCGCTCCCCTCCTTCCGCGGAGCGTATCCCCAGCTCCGAGTTCATGCCCTTTTCTCCACCAAGCAGGAATCAAACGGCGTTGCCGGAACCATTTGTGAGAGGGTCGTGCTGGATTTATCTGCTCGTCGCATATTCAGTAATCGTCCGCAACCCGGCCAGCGAGGGTGGCTCAAGACGAAATAACCCGAACTCCCTGAGGAGAAAGCGTGATATTCCCGGTCGCGAATGGCCTGCGGTGCGGGTCAGCCCCCCAGCCGTTACGTGTTTCGCTTCCGACTTTCCACCGCGTCGCGCAATACCGCTTCGTACTGATCCGCCACGGCCGTGATCTCGAAGTCGCGCGCCTTTTCCCAACTGGCGTGTTTCATCGCCTGGAGAGTCTCGTCACTTTCCAGCAGCCAACTCAACTTGTGAGCGTAGGAGTCGTCGAGGCGCAAACGATAGCCATTCACCCCGTGCTCGACCACGTCGCGCACGCCGGGGATGTCGCTGGCCACAATGGCCAGACCATGCTTAAGGGCCTCCACGGCGGCGACGGGCATGCCTTCGCTCGCCGAAGGCATGCAGAGGATGTCGGCATCATCGAGGACTGCGGCGACCTGCGAGGCGGGCAGCCATCCGGTGAGGGCGATCCAATCCCCGAGACGATGCTTTTCGATGAGGCCTTCCACGGTCTCGCGATCCGGGCCGTCGCCGATGATGGTGGCGCGCCAATTGGAGGCATTCAAACGCGCGAAAGCGTTGATCAGGATCGGCAGATTTTTCTGCGGATTGAATCGACCAACGAAGACGAGGTGCCGCATGGATCGGAGGGTGCCGGGCGGAGCGGGGCGCTCGCGCAGGTCGATGCCATTGAGGATGCGGGTCACCGGGCGGTGATAAGCGCGCTCCGCCAGCTCTTGCACGAAGGTGCTCACCGCAGTCGCGCCAGCGGCATCGCTCCAAATCCGATTGGCCACCGGGCCGATGAGGCGGAAAAGTTTGTCAGTCTGGTCGGGCACGCCACCGGGCACGTCGCCGAGATGCGCGGTCAGCACATACGGCACGCCCGTGAGACGGCTTGCCGCCCAAGCGAGTGCGCCGGTCGGGACGGCAAAATGCGCATGGATGACATCGGGCTTCCACTCGCGAATGTGGCGCAGCGTGGGGAAAAAACTCGTGGCGCAGTAGAGACCCATCTCAGGCACGCTGCAGGTGTCGGCCTTACGGCGTCCGCTGGCGGTGCGATAGACTGCGACGCCTTCATCTTGCTCCACGGCGGAACGGCAGCCGAGCGCGGCGGTCTGCACACGCACCTCGTGGCCGCGCGCCGCCATCTGCCGCGCGATGCTCTGCGCCACACGGCCACCACCACCGCCAAGCGGCGGGTATTCGTAGCAGAGGACGAGGATGCGCATGGAAAATGAGAGGATAGGATACGGACCTACGCGCGGGAAAAATGAACCACGAAGACACGAAGGCACGAATAAGAGAAAAATTGCCCATCATCCCTTCGCGTCTTCGTGTCTTCGTGGTGAATCATTTCTTCATCCACTGCGAGAGGAGCCAGTAGCTCCAGAGGAAGAGGCGCTCGTCGCTCTTGCCGGTCATGTGCGCGGCGTATTTGTGCTCGGCGAAAGCGACGTCGAGGTGCGGGAAAGTGCGGGCGTGATCGAACTCGAATTTGCCCTCGCGCAGCCAGCGACCAATGGGCATGCCGAAGCCTTTCTTTTTCCGTTGAATGATCTCGGGTGGAACCACCCCCGCGAGCGCTTTTTTCAAGATCCATTTCGTCTGCCCATCGCGCAGCTTGAGCTGCCACGGGATGCGGCGGGCGAGATTGGCAAACTCGATGTCGAGGAACGGTGACCGGGCCTCGAGCGAGTTCATCATGCTGGCACGGTCGACCTTCGCGAGGATGCCGTCCTGCAGATAGAGATTCGTCCAGAACTGCAGAGCGCGATCGATGAGATTGGGCTGCTGGCAACGGTCCCAAGCCTCGATGGCTTCGCTGTAGATTTCCTCGAGGTAAGTGCGATAGCTGCGGTCGCCGACGGCGGAAAGCGCGCGACTGGTCGACGTCCGTCCGTCGCAGATCGCCGGGGTCTCGCGGAAGAGCAGTGCGAGATCGCGCGGTTCGAGTGCGCTCATCCACACGGCGTTCCAGAGCGGCGCCGGATAACTCAGGCCCATGAGCGTCCGCTTGACCTTGAAATCGAAACTCATGTTTTCATGCGACACCGGCAGCCGCGCCGCCGCGAAACGAATGCCCGCGTGCAGCGGCCCCGGCACGAGCTTCGAATACATCTCCGCTTTCTGCAGCGCGCGGAAGGGATCGTAGCCGGCGAAGAGCTCATCGCCACCATCGCCCCCCAGTGCTACGGTCACATGCTGCCGGGTGAAACGCGAAAGTAGATAGGTGGGCAGTAGCGAGCCATCACCGAGCGGTTCATCGAGCTTGGCCACGATTTCCGGCAACAGCGCGACAGATTTGTCGAGATCCAGAATCTCCTCGTGATGCCGGGTGCCGAGCCGTTCCGCGACAAATCGAGCATGCGCGCTTTCATCGAAGCTCGGCTCGTTGAAGCCGATGGCAAAGGTGTTGAGCTGCCCGGCGGAAACATGCTTCGCCGCCAGCGCGGCGATCGCGGAGCTATCGATGCCGCCGCTGAGGAAAATGCCGAGCGGCACATCGGACATGAGCCGGCGCTGCACCGCGCCATCCAGCGTGGCCACGATCTCTTCACAGACCTTCGCGTCGGCGCCGGGTTGCAAGAGGCTCTCGTCGGATTCGAGAACGAACTCCCAATACCGCCAAGTCTTCAACTCCCCGCTGCGCAAGTCGTAGGAAAGCGAGTGTCCGCCCGGCAATTTCCACACGCGCTCGTAGATGCTCCGCGGCGCGGGGATGTAACCGTAGGCGAAGTATTTCTTCAGCGAGAGCGTGGAGAGATCGCGCGGGCATCGCGGATGTGCGGTGAGCGCGGGCAACTCGCTCGCCCAGCCGAGGGCATCGCCTTCATGAAAGTAGTAAAACGGCTTTTTGCCAAAACGATCGCGCGAGCCAAAGAGCCGCTTCTTCTCGCGATCGTAAATGACGAATGCCCACATGCCATTGAGGCGCTCGACGAAGCTATCGCCCCACTGCCGATAGGCGTGCAACAGCACTTCGGTATCGCTGTGATCGGTTTGGAACTGGCAGCCCGCGGCTTCCAGTTCCTTGCGCAGCTCGGCGTGATTGTAGATCTCGCCGTTGAACGTCACGCCCGTCGCGCCATCGGGCGTCCACATGGGCTGTGTGCCGCCGCTGAGATCGATGATCGCCAGCCGACGGAACCCGAGATGCACCCCCGTGCTCTCCTCCATCCAGTGCCCTTCCGCATCCGGTCCGCGGTAGGCGATGGCGTCGGTCATCCGCTGCAACACCCCGCGATCACCGGGGCCGACGAAGCCGGCTATGCCGCACATGGGAAGGAGGGCGAAAGGCGAAGGGCGAAAGGCGAAAAGGGCTCGAGTGCGATCACGACTTTTTCGTCATCCGTCATTCGTCATTTCCCATTTCCGCACGTCATGTTC
>JBGGMZ010000265.1:0-24101 GCA_041287745.1 Chthoniobacter sp.
TCGGATTACTCCTCGATCGATCCGGAGAATCGCCTCCTGTGGCGCGCCAATGTCCGCCGTCTCGACTTCGAGGCGATGCGTGACTCGTTGCTCGTCATGGCCAACAAGCTCGACAAGACGGTCGGCGGCCAGGCGGTGAACCTCACGGATGAGCCCTACAGCTATCGTCGCACCATCTATGGGTACGTCGATCGCGGTGACATCCCCGAATTGATGGCGAGCTTCGACTTCAGCAATCCGCTGGCGCCGAACTCCAAGCGCACCAGCACCATTGTCCCTCAACAGGCGCTGTTCCTCATGAACAGCCCGTTGGTGATCGATGTGGCTCGCAATGTGGTGGCCCAGCCGACGGTGGCTCGTGCGTCGTCGAACAACGATCGCATCATCGGCATCTACCGCATCGTTCTCGGTCGCACGCCGACCGCACCGGAAATCCAGATTGCCTACGCGTTCCTCCAGCGGGAACTCGGCCAGCAGGACAAAGTCGTGGCGGAAGCCAAGGACATGACCGAGAAGGCTGAGAAGAAAGCGCAGGAACGTGCCAAGCGCATGGGCAACATGAATGACAACGGTTTGACCGCCATTCAGAACCAGGGCGAATACATCGAGCGCAAGCCGCTGACCGGCTGGGAGACCTACGCCCACGCGTTGCTCCTCTCGAATGAGGCCGCCTACGTTAACTAAACCTCAATCGTAGCTTTCGAATTCGCCCGCTTCGGTGGGTGGGATGGAAGCTTCATCAAGCGCCCCGCAATCTGATTGCGGGGCGCTTTTTTGTTTCGATCTTGAGAGGCCTTGCAAGGCATCAAGAAGAACTCGTTTGGCTATTGGATCCATCGGTTGTCCGGAATCCGAACGCCAGCGGCGTTCAAGCATTGAGCCCAGGGTTGCGAGGAACGAGCTACCCTGGGTCGGGCGACAAGGATGTGCCCAACCCTGAAAGGGTTGAATCCGTCCCGGTACGTTTCAGCACATAGGTAACAGATTCTTGTCAGCACATGGGTGACACTGTTTGGTCAGCAGATGGGTGACAAAACCGGCACCAATCCAGAGAAAATCAGCCGTGAGTTTTCCGCAAAGTGGATTGAGTGAAGAGGTCCTGAGATGTTCCCCCTAGAGGAGGGGTTCGGGGAACCGTGGTTCCCTGATCCAATTTCCGCCCGCGCAGCGGCATGCTTTTCCGATCGGTTCTGCCCGCAGATCAAGCAGCCATCAGGCTTTACCCTTTGTCACCCATGTGCTGAAGAGAAAGTGTCACCTATGTGCTGAAAACGCACCTCCGGTCGGGAACGCATGCCGCTTCAATCCTTTCAGGATTGGCCGATTTGTGGAGGGGTCCCGGGGTAGGCGCTCCTGCGTCGCGTCAACCCCGGGCTGAATGATTTAACGCCTTCGGCGTATCCGAGATACATCCCAAACATCAAGCCAACGGCCCTCATATCTTTTCCCGAAAATAAGAGGGATGCTCGTGCTAAGTTCAGCCCGCTTCACCGATACTTCTGTGTAAATGCCCACCGCTCCCGCGAGCCCTGAACAGACCGCCTTGGTCCAAAGCCTCTTCGTCCAGCATCTGCCGGCGTTGCGCGGCTTCGTGCTGTCGTTGGTCAGCGACTTCAGCCTCGTGGACGATATCGTGCAGGAAACCTTCCTCGTCATCACGTCAAAGGCGGCCACTTTCCAGCGCGGGACGAACTTCCGCGCCTGGGCCTGGACTATCGCCCGTTACAAAGTGCTCCAGACGCTGGAAAAGAATGCTCCCGTGCCCGAGCGCTTTGCCCCGGAAGTACTCGACGCGCTCGCTGCGCACGGCACCGCCGAGACGTGGTATTCGGACGAGCAGTTGCAGCACCTCGCCAAGTGCATGGAAAGTCTCGCCCCGAAGGCGCGCGAGGCAGTCGAACTTCGTTATCAACAGGCCCATCGGCCGCCGGAAATTGCCAGCCGCCTCGGCTGGACGGTCGAGTCCGTGCACGTCGCCCTCTCTCGCGCCCGGGTCTTCTTGCGCGATTGCGTGACGCAACGCATGCTCGCCGCCGCCAACACTTGAAGTCATGAGCGACGAACGCACCCAGCTTTTGCTTCAGCGCTACTTCGACCAGGTTCTCACGGTCGAGGAGCGCCACGAACTGTCCACCATGCTGCTCGCCTCGGCTCGGGCTCGTGAGGAGTTTTGGGAACTCGCCCGTTGGCACGCCTTGATCCGCCAGTGGGGCGAAGCGGAATGGGGCCGTCGCGACGCGGAGGAGATCACGCTGCGTCCGCTGCCCGCCGTGCAGGCTCCGCCTCAATCGCAGCCCAAGCCACGCCGCAAAATCATCCGTTTCCCGCTTCCTTCGTGGAAAGCTGGCGCGGCGGCTCTCGCTGCCGCTGCCGCGGTCGCCCTTTTTGTCAGCGTGCCATCCCTGCTGCCATGGAATCGCAAGGTGCAGTCCGTGAGCGTGGCGGTGCTCACCCATTCCGCCGATGCCGTTTGGGCCGAGAGCGGCGCGGGCAAGCAGCGGGGCGAAAGTCTCACGCCCGGCTGGTTGCATTTGAAATCCGGCGCGGTGCAGATCGAATTTTCGCGCGGTGCCCGTGTGGTGCTGGAAGGGCCGGCGGATTTCCAATTGCTCACGGATAATTCCGCCTACCTCGAAACCGGCAAGCTGCGTGCGCAGGTGCCGGAACCGGCACACGGGTTCACCGTCAAAACTTCCTCCTTCGCAGTGGTCGACTACGGCACCGAGTTTGGCTGCAGCCTGGTGGCCTCCGCGGCGCCACAGGTCCATGTGTTCAATGGTCTCGTCGGCGTCCAAAACGCCCGGTCGACCGAGCGCAAGCTGCGGCAGAATCAAGCCGTGGAGATCGATCGCGACAAGCTGCACGACATTCCCGCGCGGCGCGATCAGTTCCTCAGTGATGAAGAGCTCGCCCGCCGCGAACGCGCCAGCGTCCAAGGCCGTCTCGTCGCCTGGCACGAGGCCAGCCAGGCCTTGAGCGAGCATTCGGCCACGCTCGTGCATCTCGATTTCGAAGGCGATCGCGGCTGGTCGCGCAATATCCCGAATCGTGCCTGGCGTGCCGTGCCCGGTTCGCCGGCGAGCATGGTCGGTTGCCAGTTCACCGATGGCCGCTGGCCCGGCAAGGGCGCGGTTGAGTTCACCCGTCCGGAAGATCGCATCCGGTTCAATCTGCCGGGTGGCTATGAGTCGATGACGCTCCTCGCTTGGGTGCGGGTGGATACCATGCCGGACCGTCCGCAATCGCTCATCATGGCCGATGGCATGGGGACCGGCGATGTGCAGTGGTACATCAGTCGCTGGGGCGAACTGGGCTTCGGTGTCCACATCGGCAAGACTGGCGACCCGACCGGCTGGCGTTATCATCACAGCGAGCCACTCTTCACGGCGGAGACCGCGGGTTCGTGGGCGTGTGTGGCGAGCGTGTACGACAGCAGCACCGACACGGTGACTCACTACTTCAATGGCCAGCCCGTTGGCGCTGACAAACTCGGTGTCCGCGCGTTACTGCAACTGGAGACCTTCGAGATCGGTAACTGGGCGCTTCGCGACGGCGAGCAATGGCGCGCCGGCATTGTCCCACGCAGCGCAAAGGATAGCGCGCGCAATCTCCAGGGCCGCATCGATGAAGTGGCCGTCGTCTCCGCCCCGCTTAGCGCGGAAGAGATCCGTCATTACTACGAGATCGGCCGGAATGATCAGGCCGCCGCGACGACGCTGGTGAAGAATATCGCGAAGTAAGTGGTCGGATTGCGGTAGCTGGCGCGAGGTTCAGCGGGGTACTGAGCGGCGCGGAACTGTCCCGGAGGGACAACGGAAATTAGCCGGGAGTAAAGCGAGCTTGCGAGCGACACCCCCGGAATGAATTTCAAAACACGACTGCACCCCGGCAGGGGTGCCGGAAACCGTGAAGCGTAAATCGTGAAATCCTGCTGCCCCTCCGGAGGGTGTTACGAAATTCAAAGCAAGCACCTCTTAGTGAGGTTGTTGCGTTCTGAAAAACAAGTTGGGAAGTTTTCGGCTGTGTGTGCGCGGATTTTCTTCTGTGCTGTTGGGATGTCTCTTCCCATGACCGGCACTTCGGCTTTGTTGAAACGCTTTCTCCTTTTGTTCCAGACGCGGAGATCATCGCAGCCCTGCCACGCCATCGAGGGCGCGGGCGGCGCACGGAGTGGAGTGCCGCTCAGGTCTTCCGTACGCTACTCTTGTTGCTGTTGACGCCGGCGCGGTCAACGAACCTGCTCTGTCAGCTCCTTCCCGAGCAAGCCGTTACCGCTCGATGGGTACCTTTCCTGCTAAAATACACGGGTATGCACGCCATCCCCGTCATCGCTTTCCTCCTGGCCGCGCTGGCCTGTTCGCTCGTGGGGCGCATTCTGCTCGTCACGACTGCCTTCGGTGTGAGCACAGGGTGGGGCTTCACGGTGCTTCTCGTTCCCTTCGGCCCGCTCATTTTCCGTATCAAGCACCGTGAATTGGCCCAGCCTACGCGCTACTGGCGCCTGGGCTCCGGTATTCTGTTCATCCTGTTTATCGTCAATGGCGGCAGCGCCAACTCGGTGACATCGCTTTTCCAGCAAGGCGACAAGCAAGGGCCCACCGAGGAAGCATCCGCAGGCGACACCCATTTCCATCTGCCGGTGCCGAGCAAGATCGTTGCGGCGCTGACGCATCCCGAGGCAGCCGCGGAAGCCCCATCGGCTCCAGCGGACGCCAAACCGACCGCCGCCAGTCCCACGCCATCGAAGGCCGTCGCAGCGTCCACGGCGGCGATGGCCCCCGCCCCGAAAGTGCTGAGCCCGGCCGAACGCGTCGACGCAAACCACAAGGAATTTGAGCGTCTGGCGGATTGGTATGAGAACCTACGCCGCGAACGCGGCTACCTGAAGAAGGGCGACACCGCGGCGGTCGAGGCTTTCAACGCCGACGCAGCGAAGTATCAGGCCGCGCTGCAACTCGCCAAGATTGAGCAGGCGGAATTGGCGAAGCTCACGGCGACGGCGAAGAAGTAGGAAAGTTCTTAGTTCCCAAACCTGCCGGCAAGTATCAGACCATCGCGCGCCGCGCCTTCCTCACTTCTTCCGGGAAGCCGAGGGACGTGCCGCTACCGGCGCACGCTTGGCTGGAGCCCGTTGAGCGCTGGCGGCTTCCAGCTGCGCCTGCATCGACTTCACGGCCGTGTCGTAGTCTGTCGCGCTGAAAATTCCCCGCTCGATGAGCATGCGAATGAGCACGCCCACGCGGATTCGCAGGGCCCGGTTCTCCTCCGTCAGGCGCTGAAGTGAGGTGGTGTGCCGCCGATGCGCGAGCTCTTGGGCGCTGTTCATCTCGAGGAGAGTTTTGTCTTGGGAGACGTTCCAGAGGATGTCGATGAGGTCCATAAGGGGGTTCGTGCCGGTGTCTGTTGCCTCCACGCTATCAGGCGCTGAGGAAAGATGCACACCTTGGGAACATCCGTGGCGGGTTTTGCGCACGAATAGGGCGTGCAAGGAACGTGTTCACTCTGTAAAACTCCGTTCCCGGCATGGTGGCATGGGCGTTGCTAAAACCCGCGAGGCCGCTTTTCCACCAAGGCTCCAGTCGTAACTCAACACCACCCAACCCATTCCGCATGAAAAAAATCGAAGCCATCATCAAGCCGTTCAAACTCGAAGAAGTGAAAGACGCCCTGGCCGACCTGGGCGTGGAAGGCATGACGGTCACGGAAGTGAAAGGCTTCGGACGGCAGAAGGGGCACACCGAAATTTATCGTGGCTCAGAATACACGGTCGATTTCCTGCCCAAGGTGAAGCTGGAGATCGTGCTCGGCGACGAGATCGCGGAGAAGGCCGTGGCGACCATCGTGGCGGCGGCCAAGACGGGCAAGATCGGCGATGGCAAGGTCTTCGTCCTGCCGGTGGAGGCCGCGATCCGCATCCGCACCGACGAGACGGGCGACAAGGCGGTTTAAGCGCGTCCGCGGCAGCGCTTGGTCTTGCTGCGGCGGGCCTGTGTCCGTAGACATTGCCGGTCATGAGCCGGCTTCCTTTTCACGATCTCCCCGCGTCCAAGCCTCGCCGGTTCGTGCCGGCGCAAGTCGATCTCGGCGAATGGGCGAATATCGCGCCGCTCTTCGATCGACTCGAGGAGCTCGGCGCGCAATGCGCGAGTGTCGCGGAACTGGAGCATTGGCTGATAGACTGGAATGAACTGAGCGCGGCGCTGGATGAGGAAGGGTCACGCCGTTACATCGCCATGACCTGCCACACGGAAGATGCAGAGACGGAAAAGGCCTATCTGCATTTCCTGGAAAGCGTGGAGCCGCGGATCAAGCCGCGGCAGTTTCGCCTGGAGAAGCTGCTCGTAGGGCATCCGCGCTGCGCGCAACTCCCAATGCCGCGCTACGAGGTGTACCTGCGCGATGTGCGCAATCGAGTGGAGCTCTTTCGCGAGGAGAATGTGGCGCTTGAGACCGAGGATTCCAAGCTCGGCCAGCAGTACCTGAAAGCCAGCGGGGCGCTGACCGTGCAATTCCGCGGCGAAGAGAAGACACTCACGCAGATGGGCAAGTTGCTCGAGGATCCCGATCGCGCCTTGCGCGAGGAGGCGTGGAAGCTGGTGACGTATCGCCGCTTGCAGGAGCGCGAGGCGTTTGACGAGCAATTCGAGGGACAGTGGAAATTGCGCGAGCGCATGGCGGCAAATGCCGGGTTCGGCAATTACCGCGACTATGCATTTCGCAAGCTGGGGCGCTTCGACTATGCGCCTGCGGATTGCGCACAATATCACGATGCAGTGGCCAGCGAAGTCGTGCCGTTGCTGCGCGAACTGCAGGGGCGCCGACGGACGCAGCTCGGGCTGGAAACCTTGCGTCCATGGGACACGGCGGTCGATCCGCTGAATCGTCCGCCGCTCAAGCCATTTGAACAAGTAGAGCAAATGGTCTCAGGCACGCAGCGGATTTTTGACCGCCTGGATGCGGAGCTGGCGGCGCGCTTCCGCCAGATGCATGACCTGCATTTGCTCGACCTCGATAACCGCAAGGGCAAGGCGCCAGGCGGATATCAGCAAACACTCGCCGAAGCGCGCCTGCCTTTCATCTTCATGAACGCAGTAGGCCAGCAGCGCGACGTAGAGGTGCTGCTGCATGAGGCGGGGCATGCTTTCCATGCGCTGGCCGCGCGTGACGAGGATCTGCTGCCCTACCGGCAAAATCCGCCCATCGAATTTTGCGAAGTCGCGTCCATGAGCATGGAATTGCTTGGTGGCCGGTTCATGGGGGAATTCTATGCGGCGCCTGAGGTCACGCGCGCCCGTCGCGCGCATCTCGAAGGCGTCGTGGCTACGCTATGCTGGGTGGCAATCGTGGACGCCTTCCAGCACTGGCTCTACACGCATCCCGGCCACTCGCACGCCGAACGGGCCACCGCGTGGAATGCGCTGATGGATCGGTTTGCCGGCGACGTGGATTGGACGGGGCACGAGGAAGCCCGCGCCTATGTGTGGCACAAGCAGCTCCACATCTTCGTCGTGCCGTTTTATTACATCGAGTATGGCATCGCGCAGCTCGGCGCCTTGCAGGTGTGGGCAAACTCGCAGCGCGACCCGGTGAAGGCGCTCACGGATTACAAACAGTCATTGGTCCTCGGCGGATCGCGTCCGTTGCCGGAGCTGTTCGCGGCGGCAGGTTGCCGGTTTCAGTTTGATGCAGCGACGATGCGCGAGCTCATGGGGCTCGTGCGCAGTGAGCTGCAGAAACTGGACGCTTAAAGCACTTCTACCACCACGGCTGTCGTATTGTCGCGGCCGGCGCTCTCGATGGAGGTCGTCACGAGCGTTTGCGCGGGATTCCAAGGAGCGGCGGGGGCGTTTTTGGGACGCTGCAGGAGGTCGGCAATGGCATGATCGTAGAGCCCTTCCACCACGCCATCGGTGCAGAGCAGGAAGATGTCGCCTGGCTCGCAGGCGACGGCGCCGATCTGAGGATCGACGAATTGGTTCCCTGCGCCCAAGGCTTTCTGGAGCACATTGCGACGGGGGTGCGTGCGCGCTTCGCGCTCATTGAGCTCGCCCTTGCGGAAAAGCCAGTCGACGTAGGTGTCGTCGTGCGTGATGCGCCGTAGCTTGCCGCCGGCTGCCGGCAGGTAGTAGATGCGGCTGTCGCCGACATGGGCAAAGTACATCCAGCCGGGTGTGAACCAGCTCAGGCTGAGCGTTGCGCCCATGCCCTTGCACTCGTCGTAGCTGCCGCCAAGGTAAGTGAGTGCACGGTGCACCTGCTCAAAGAGCACCTCCAGCACGTCGGCAAAGCCGGACTCCAGCCCGCTGACACCCAAACGGTAGGAGCGAGGCAGAAGATGGGTGATTTTGTCGACGGTGATGCGGCTGGCGAACTCGCCGGCCATGGCGCCACCCATGCCATCGCTCACGGCGAAGACGAAGTCATTGTGGTCGCCAGAATCTTCGCCGACTTTCCCGAGGTAGCGCAGTTCCTGGGCATCGAACTGGAGGGCGACGAAGGAATCCTCGTTGTTCTTGCGGACCTTGCCCCGGTCCGTGACGCCGAACCAGCGGAGACGAAGCGGAGAGGGGGCAGGCCTATGCGTGGGATCCATCGACGGGGTTTTCGGGTTCAGAGAGGATGGTCGCAAACTCGAAGTCAATCAGGCAAAAGCGACCGTCCGACTGCCGATAGGTCACATTGCGCATCTCGGCGTCATCATGGCGCACGCCATACTGCTCGAGCTCGCCGTAGAGCTCGCGCATGCGCTCCGGATCGAGGTGTTCCACTCGGGTGCCACAGTTGCTGGTCACGATTTTAAGCTGGTCCGGGTGAGCTTCGATCAGGGTGGGCACAAATGGACAGTGGCGAGCCTCCAAGTGGCGCAGGACTCGCACTTCATTGGCAAATCTTTCCTCGGCTTTTGGGCCGCGAAAAGTTTTGTGAACCCGGCCATCGAAGCCGATGCGGACGGTGGCGCGAAGAGTGTCTTTGACCTGTTGCATTCAGAGGGAAGATGCGGCACTTCGGGGAAGGAGCAAGCCCGGAAAGGCGCGCTAATTCACACATTTTCAGCTCACCCGTAGCGTCGCTCGCTACGGATTTCACGTTCCCGGTTTACGACATGGCACTCCATTTGCTAAATCCCCGCCGCACCATGTAACAGGGCTTTTAGGGCCACAACCACCATTGAAGCGGTTAAATCGGTGCACCCCGCTCAAAATTAAACACCTACCTACAAACCACTAATGGCGAAGTACAAACTGGAATATATCTGGCTCGACGGCTACGAGCCCGTTGCCAACCTCCGCGGCAAAACGCAGATCAAGGAATTCAGCGCGTTCCCGAAGCTGGAAGAACTCCCGCTCTGGGGCTTTGACGGCAGCTCGACTCGGCAGGCCGAAGGCCACAGCTCGGATTGCGTGCTGAAGCCCGTCGCCGTTTATCCCGACGCCACCAAGACCAATGGCGCTCTCGTCATGTGCGAACTCATGCTGCCCGATGGCAAGCCGCATCCGTCCAATGCCCGTGCGACCATCACCGATGATCCCGGCGCCTGGTTCGGCTTCGAGCAGGAATACTTCCTCTACCAGGACGGCGTTCCGCTGGGCTTCCCGCAAGGTGGCGGCTACCCGCCCCCGCAGGGTGAGTACTACACCGGCGTCGGCTACAAGAACGTGGGCAACATCGCTCGCGAAATCGTCGACACCCACCTCGAGCTCTGCCTCGCGGCCGGCATCAACCACGAAGGCATCAACGCCGAAGTGGCCAAGGGCCAGTGGGAATTCCAGATCTTCGGCAAAGGCTCCGCCAAGGCCGCTGACGAAATGTGGATGGCCCGCTACCTCCTCCTCCGCCTCTGCGAGAAGTACGAGGTCGACGTGAACTGGCACTGCAAGCCACTCGGCAAGGACGTGGACTGGAACGGTTCGGGTATGCACTCGAACTTCTCCACCACCTACATGCGCGAAACCGGTGGCAAGGAATACTTCGAAGCCCTCATGGCTGCGTTCGACAAGTACAAGAACGAGCACATCGCCGTGTATGGCCCGGACAACCACCTGCGCCTCACCGGTCTCCACGAGACCCAGTCGATCGATAAATTCAACTACGGCATCGCCAACCGCGGCGCCTCGGTCCGCGTCCCGCACAGCTTCGTGAACGCCGGCTACAAGGGCTACCTTGAAGATCGCCGTCCGAACTCGCAGGGCGACCCGTACAAGATCGCCAGCCGCATCCTGCAGACGATCCAGACGGTTCCGACCAAGTAATCGTCCGCGTCGTTTACGCCTCACTCTTTCCCGGTATCAGGGTCATCAGGGGATGCCGGGAAGCCTGTGAGGGAGCGACGACGCATGCACCTTGACCTTTAAGGGGGCTCTGCGAAGTCCCCAAGGCTAAAACCGAAAGCGCCGTCCGGCTGAAAGATGCCGGGCGGCGTTTTCTATTGTAAGGATTGAGGAGATGGGGTGGTCCCATCAATCCCAGCCGTCCCATTATTCCTATCGGGAAATGGGAGGCGTGGGAGCTCGGCTCACTCCTCCCGTAGTGCTTTCACCGGATCGAGGCGCGCCGCCGACCACGCCGGCAGGAGCGCTGCCAGCGAGCACAAGAGAAAAGCCCCGATGCAAATGATCGCCACATCGTGCGGCACAACCTCGGCCGGGATGCCATCGAGATCGTAGATACCCGCCGGGAAGACCTCAACGTGGAGGTGGTCGGAAAGCCACTGGCGGAAGGGATTGCGATAGTGCAGCAGGGTCATGCCGGAAACGAGGCCGCCGAGGGTGCCCAGGGCGCCCACGAACATTCCCTGCCATAGGAAGACCCAAACGATCTGACCGGTGCGTGCGCCGAGCGCTTTCATAATGCCGATCTCGCGCTTCTTCTGCACCGTCACGGTGATGAGCGTGTTCATGATGCCGAAGGCGGCGACGAGCACGATGAAGAAGAGAATGATGAACATCACGTGCCGCTCCATGCGGATCGCGTCGAAGCGCTCGCGATTCTCATCGAACCAGGAGGTCGTGAAGGCTTCGCCATTGAGCGCGCGATCGATCAGGATTTTGGTCTTGAGCACGTCATAGGGATTCGTGGTCATCACCGACAGGCCGTGCACGCCGTCACGCAGGTCGTAAAGTTCCTGGGCGTTCGTCAAGGGGACGAGCAAGGTGGAGGAATCGACGCTGTTCCGGCCGGAATCGATCAGGCCCACCATTTCCATTGGCGCGGGAAAGACGATGTCGCCTTTCAGTTCCGCGAGAGTCTTCGACTTGCCGTTCGGGTTGTCGCCCTCACGGCGGATTGCCTCGAGCAGGCTGTGCATGTTGCCCGGCGCGTAAATCGTAATCTTGTTGCCAATATGCGCATGCAACTCCATGGCGAGCTCCTTGCCCACGATCACTGTGTCCGTCGGCATATCGAGCGTGCCTTCGACGAACTTTTTCAGGTCGATAAGCTTCTGCTCCTCCTGCACATCGATCCCGCGGATGATGGCGGGATTCACGTGTCCGTCGTGCTCGATCAGGACTGGACCCTGGACATACGGCGCCACGCCGGTGACTCCCGGGATTTTCGCCACCTTCGGCATCACCTCCCGCCAGTTGTTCATGATTTCCCCGTTGGTCACCCGCAGGTGCGGCTCAAAGCCGAGGATGGCCTGTTGCAATCGGCGCTCGAAGCCGGTCATGACTGAGATAACGACGATCAGCACCATGACCCCCAGGATCACGCCAAGGACGGAAATGACCGTAATGACGGAAACGAAGGTGCGCTTGGGCCGCAGATAGCGAAGCGCGAGGAAGAGGCTGAAAGGGAGTTTCACGGGCGGGCGACATGGAAACCCCTCGGCAGGCGGTGACCAAGCGAAATTGTCGTCCAGAGGGGTGAATAGCGTTTTTATTGCCGGCTCCTTTTTCACCGCAAAAGTACGATCCGACTGGGAATCACGCCAAACCGTGAATTCCAGTGTACGCCGCGCTCCCGCACGGGGATGATTTTAGATGTGCAATGTGATGAAAATATTTTAAGAAATTGTGTTGACGATGTATTCGGGGAGGTCTTCATTGACCCCCATGAAGAAAGTTCTCTCCCTCCTAGTTGCCTTTGTCTTTCTCCAGGTCCAATCATGGGCTCTGAGCGGCGGCCCCGTTTACGGCGGTAGCACTGCGGCGGTAAAAGGAACTTATGCGGGCTCGATGGTCCCCGGCTTGGGCGGAAATAGCCTCGGTATTTTTGCGTTGGGCGTTCCGTCGACGGGTCTCGCCTCCGGCGTTTTTGCCATGTTCGTCTCGGGCGGCGCTTTCTACGGCAGCATCATCGGTGTGATCGATCCGGATAAGTTGACTTTGAATGCTCTTGCCCAAGCTCAGCAAAACCAGACCATCACTGACTTCTTTAACGGGCAGTTGGAAATTATCACCATCCCTGTGGCTTTGGCATCGGGCGTCATCTTTGCCACGCTGAGCCCGCCGGATACCGGCTCTTTCGGGTCCGCCAGCTCGACGGGCGGTTTTCGTCTCCTTGGCACCGGCCAATTGCAGACTTCGAATTTCCCTCCTAATGGCGGTGCGCCGGTTCCTGCCGCCTCGATCGATGTTGTGGTTGATGGATTCCAGCAGTCGACCACGGTCGATAGCACCATCAATATCAATACCCTTACTGGTACCAGCAGCGGCAGCGGTAGCTAGGGTGGTCGGTGGTTCGACACCGCATACTTAATCTCTCAACGAGCGTTTCAAATGCTGCGAAGTCGTTTTCATCGCTTCGCAGCATTTACGTTGATGGAGCTAATGACGGTCATCGTCGTCATTTCTATCCTGGCCACCATGGTCATGGGTGTGATGGCAGACGTTCAGTATCGAGCGGACCGCGCCAGCTGCATGGCCAACCTGAAGACCCTCTACACGGGAGCGTCGATTTACCTCCAGCAGCAAGGGGAGTGGCCCCAAATCGACCCTCATCTTATTTCCGGCAACGAGAAACAGTATGCCAAAGGTTGGATTGAAGCTCTAGCTCCCTGCGGCGTGGCGCGTCCGAACTGGATTTGCCCGTCGGTGCAGAGGCTGCTGCACAATCCCGACTATACAAAGCCTGACACCGTGCGCGTCGATTACATCGCCACGCCTTTCGATCAAAAGGCGATGACACCTTATCTCTGGCCGAAGCAACCGTGGTTTGTGGAGCGTGGTTCCGTTCACGGTGGCGGCAACTTGTTGATTTGGGGCAGCGGGCAAGTCATCTCGCTGAAGGACGCGCTGCAATACAAGTAACACCGGGAAAGAAATCGGGTTCACTCGCGGTGTTCGTAGTGCAGGTCTCGAAAGCGAAAGTGAACACTGCGCTCCTCCGCTGGCCCGGATGAATACAGCGAGCAGGTGACCCGCGACGTGCGGCACTACAAGCCGGTATCGATCATCCTCCGGGGCAAGCTTGCCACCCCTCTCATCGCAACTTACTGGGTCACCTTCGCGTTTTCCTTCGAGATCGTCCGGAGCAGCTTCTCAAACTTCGACGAATCGTGTGCGTAGAAGGGATAGGCACGCGTAGCGTCCCGGGGAACGTAGCGGAAGTGCTTGTAGGGCCAGAGCCATTCACCGGGCCGGGCGCGGATGATCGGCTCCATCGCATTCCAGCAGCGCTGGGCGATCTCCTGCACGCTGGCGCCTTCCGGCCACTCCACTGGCGGGTGCGCGATGACGCGGCAGGTGCCATCGGGCAACGGCTCGGTTTCCACGGGAAAGAGCAACGTGCCGGCGCGCTGAGCGAGTAGGGCGTGGAGGAAGGTGACGCACATCTTCAGCCCCGGATCGCCGAAAGCCTCGATGATCGTGGCGGCTTGCGACGGGCGCAGATTCAGGTCCAGCAGCATGCCAGTCGGTCCACCGCGCTTGACCGTCTTCAAAAGGCGCAGCATGGAATTCTCCTGCGGGATGATCGTATGCCCGGAGGTTTCGCGCAGGCGGTGGAAGACGTCGCTGAGCAGTGTGTTCTTAAAGTTCTCTGCGACGATGATGGTCGGAAACCCGGCGAAACCGAAGGCCAGGCTGGCCCATTCCCAATTGCCCTGATGTACGCAGAAAAGGATCGAGCCACCGGGGCTCTGCGCGTGGCGGGCGTGGAGAGCTTCGAAGCCCTCGAAGCGCAGCCACTGGCTGGCATTTTCCTGGGTGAGATTCGGCGCCCAGAAAAGATCCAGCATGGTGCGCAGGAAATTGCGGTAGGAAGTGCGGGTCAGCGACCGCCGCTCGCTCGCGGACAGAGCTTCTCCGAAGACGCTTTCCAAGTTCGACATGGCCACGGCGCGTCCACGGGCGTCGAAGGCGTAGGCCAGGTCGCCGAGGAGAATCGAGAGTTTCACGCACCGTTCGCGGGAGAGTCGCGGGATCCACCACGCCAGGGCGTCAAGGGAATGGCGCTCCAGGCGATAGCGAAAGCGTTTCCAGCGGGACAGGGCTGGAGGATTTTTGGGCTCTGGTTTCTGGTTTCTGGTTGGCAACGTGCGAGACTTCAAACCAGAAACCCGAAACGAGAAACTAGAAACTTTTAAATTTTGGATACCGATTCCCTCCTCGCCCTCATCCGTTGCATCCTCGGGCAACCGACCGCCCCTTTCCATGAGGACGCCGTGCGCGGCGAGATCCTGATGCAGCTCGCGCAATGCCCGCACGTGCGGGTGTCTCAGGATGCCTTTGGTAACGTGATTGCGCACTATCAGCGCGGGATGGCAGCGCCGCGCTATGCATTTGCCGCGCATATGGATCACCCCGGCTATGTCGGCGAGGAGTTTCTCGGCGGCGTGCCGGAGGAGTATCGCACGAAGAAACCACCGATTCGTGACTTCGGTGCCTTTGCCATGTGGGATCTGCCGGCCTGTGAGGTGAAGGACGGGCGCATCCACTCACGGGCCTGTGACGATCTCATCAATTGTGCCACCATCCTCGCGCTCTTCCACGAGCTCGAGCGCACGCAAGCCGAGGCGAGCGTGATGGGACTCTTCTCCCGCGCGGAGGAAGTGGGTTTCGTTGGTGCCATCTATCTCGCGAAATCCGGTGAAGTGCCGCACGACGTCACCATCGTCTCGCTGGAGTGCAGCTCCGAACGCAGCCCCGGCGCGGGCAAGATGGGTGAGGGCGTGATCATCCGCGTCGGTGACAAGACTTCCATCTTCAGCGACGCCGATACGCGCGCGCTCACCACGCTGGCCGCCGAGCACAATATCCCGCATCAACGTTGTCTCATGAGCGGCGGCACGTGTGAGGCCACGGCGTATCAGCTCTACGGCTATCGCGCCGCCGCGCTCTGCGTGGCGCTCGGCAACTATCATAACTGCGGCCCCGACACGACGATCGCGCCAGAGTTTGTTTCCGTCGCGGATGTGGAAGGCATGGTCCGCCTGCTCGTCGCTGCGGCGACCTTGCCAGCCTCGGCTAATCCCATCGCGGAGTTGCGCGAGAAGCTGGAAAAGGGGTTGGAGAAGTATCAGAAATACGCCTAGTCTCGGGCGATTCTCGGGTGTGTGAAATTCGGGTAGCTCGACAGCATTCCCGCTTGTCCCCGGACCCTCGTTAAGAATTTAACCGCAGAGGTGCAAAGGACGCAGAGGGCCGCAAAGAGAGCGAAGGTAGGGGGCTAATGGGGTGCTGGGTCAGGTGGAATGGCGATCATTCCTCCTTTCTCTTTTCTTTCTCTGCGTTCTCTCCGCCTTTGCGGTTAATTTCCGCCCCCGAAGCTAGTGTGAGGCAAGGATGGATCAGCCCAAAGCATGCCACGGAAATGATAATGATATAGCCCCATGCCACCATTCCGATTTCCCTTGTCAACTCACGGGTCTTTGATATGAGTCCATTAGTTCTTTGCCAGCTCAATGTCCCGGCCCGGTGGCCGAGGCAACGGGGGATCCAAATACCGCCGCGCGTGAAAAACTTGTCGCGCGGCTTCGGGGCGAACGGCGCGTGCGGCGCCGGGGGCACTTGATAGCCCAAGCCCGACAGCTAACTCCGTCAGCAGCAATCAAGAGGCAGATAGGACGCTTCTCGCTTGCCGGTGCACTCAGCATCGGCCGGCACGGCGCTCTGGATGCTTTCAGAACGTGATCGCGCAGTCGTTTCTCGCAAAAGCGGCTGCGCAGAAAGAAAGAGAGTTATCATTATGGACGGCATACCTGTGCTGTTCTCTGTGTTGTATTGGGTCGTGATATTAGGCCTCACGATCATCGCGGTCTATTGGCTCGCCGGCGTCCGGTACATTCCGCACCGCCGCGTGGGCATTCTGGAAAAACTATGGTCCGAGCGTGGCTCGCTCGCGGAAGGCCGCATCATCGCCCTCGCGGGCGAAGCCGGCTTCCAGGCGCGCGTGCTGCGTGGTGGCCTGCACTTCGGCTATCCGTTCTGGATGTACAGCGTGCACACCGTGCCGCTCGTCACCATCGCGGAAGGTCGCATCGGCTATGTGTATGCGCGCGATGGGCACCCGCTCGTCGCGTCGCAGACCCTTGGCTCCCTCGTGGAATGCAACGGTTTCCAGGATCCCGTCGCCTTCCTGACTAACAACGGCCAGCGTGGCCGCCAGCGCGCCATCCTGCGTGAAGGTGTCTACGCCATTAATACGGCGCTCTTCGTCGTGATCACCGAGCAGGGCATTCATGCCGGGCCGGTGAGCCGCCTGGAGCGCGAGCAATGCGCCTCGTGGCAGCAGGAGCTGGAAAACGCGCGCGGCTTTTCGCCGGTGCTCGTCGGCTCTGCCTTCTACTCGCAACGCAGCGGCGATACCGCCATGCAGACCGATGCGTCGAAGCTTTCGCCGCATGATCTCATCGGCATCATCACGGTGCACGATGGCCCGACGCTCGACCCTGGCGAATTCATCGCGCCGCAAGTCGGCGGCACCAATGCCGGTGGCCATAATTACTTCCAGGACCCCGATACGTTTCTGGCGTTCGGTGGCCGCCGAGGCAAGCAATTGCAGGTGCTCACGGACGGCACCTACTTCATCAACCGCTGGTTCGCTACGGTGGAACTGCAGCCGAAGACGCTCATCCCGATCGGCTACGTCGGCGTGGTCATTAGCTACTACGGCGCCTCGGGTGAGGACGTGACCGGTGCACAATTCCGCTACGGTGAGCAGGTGGAATCCGGCCGCCGCGGTGTGTGGCGCGATGCCTTGCCGCCCGGCAAGTACGCGCTCAACCCGTATGCGCTCAAAGTCGAGGTCGTGCCGACGGTGAACTTCGTCCTGCGCTGGATCACCGGCCAGACGGAAGCGCATCGCTACGATGAAGAACTGGCCAGCATCCCGCTGATCACGGCGGACGGCTATGAGCCGCTGCTGCCGCTCTCGCTGGTCCTGCATATCGACTATGCCAAGGCGCCGCGCGTGGTGCAGCGCTTTGGCGATGTGCGCCGGCTCATCACGCAGACGCTCGACCCGATCCTGACGGCCTACTTCCGCGACGTGGCGCAGTCGTCGAACATGCTCGACCTGCTCACCCATCGTGAGGAGATCCAACGTCACGCCACCGAGGAACTCGGCCGGCGTTTCCAAACGTTCGATATCAACTGCGTGGCGGTGTTGATCGGCCGTCCCGAAACCGGGACGCTCAAGCCCGGTCAGGAAGACCCGATCGATCGCCTCTTCGACCAGCTCCGCCAGCGTCGTCTCGCGGAGGAGCAGAAGGCGACCTTTGCCAAGCAACAGGAAGCGGCGGTGCAGCAACAGCAACTGAACCATGCCCAGGCGGAAGCCGAGCGGCAGACGCAGCTCACGCAGACCCGCGTGGAGATCGAGATCGCGGGCAACCGCGGTGCCGCCCAGCTCGCCGAGGCCGAGCGCCTGGCGAAACGCGACATCGCGCTCGCCGAAGGCCGCGCCCGGTCCGCTGAACTCGAAGGCCAGGGTGAAGCCGCCAAGGTCGCGCAGATCGGCCAGGCGGAAGCGAACGTGAGCCGGCAGAAGGTGGAAGCCTTCACCGACCCGCGCCTTTACGCGCTGAGCCTCGTGTCGCAACAGCTCGCCCACAGCGAGCAGCCCCTCGTGCCGGAGCGCGTGGTGCTCTTCGGCCAGGGCGGCGACGGCAAGGCATCGGCGGAGACTGGCCTGTTCCAGTCACTCATGCAGGTGCTCACTACCTGGCAGACCATGGGCGGCTTCGACGAAATGTCGAAAACGCCGGGTGCGGTCAAGGTGAAGCCGGCGAGCGCGAAAGGTGAGGAAACGAAGGAAATCATCCGCGTGAGCTGATCGTAGCACGCAGGACTCAGGAGCCGTGGCGTCCCATCCGCCACGGCTCTTTTTGTGTTTTTGGGAGGGGATTTTTTAAAACGCAGAGACGCAGAGGGCGCTGAGAGGGAGACAGGATTCCAGAGGCGCAGCAGGCCACGGGGACGCGTACAGCAATGCCGAGGGCTCCAGCCCGCCTCTTCTGTGTTTCCTCTCCGCGTCTCTGCGCCTCTGCGTTTTAAATCCCGTCATCCCACGTCCGAAAATTTCCTTTAACCACCCACCCCTCCCAAGCGTTTTGAACGTAAACCTGCATTCTCACGTCCCTGAATCCGCCGTTGTTCCTTCTCCGTAAGAATCTGCGCCGCCTTTCCGTATCACCACTATCCCTATGTCCGACACCGCTGCCACTGTCGCTGCCGTTGCTGTCCGCCCGCCCAGGCGCTTTGTCCGCCGTCTCTGGCGCTTCTTTCTGATTCTCGTCTGCCTCGGTTTCCTCGCCGTGAATGGCGCCGCGTATCTCGCTGCGCGCACCATGACGCATTACGTGTCCAACGCCGAGCGCCCTCACATTCACGTGCCGATGACGGCGTGGGACAAGACCCGGCTTTTCCTCGGCACCCTCTCGCTGCCGCGCCCGGTGAACGAACTGACGCCGGCTGATCGCAAGTTCGACTACGAGACGCACTATTTTCCGGGAGCGCACGGTCTAAAGCTCGAGGCCTGGCGCATTCCGGGCAAGGCGGGTCAGCCCGTCGCGGTGCTCTTCCCCGGCTATTGCGGCAGCAAGGACTCGTTGCTCGGCTACGCTCGTGAGTTTCACAATCTCGGCTACGAGGCGTGGCTGGTCGATTTCCACGGCGTCGGTGGTTCGCAAGGCTCCACCACCACGATCGGCTGGGATGAGGCGGATGACGTCGCCGCGGCCTGCCGCGAGGCGGCGCGGCTGCGGCCGGGCGCGCCGCAGGTGCTCTTCGGCACGTCGCTCGGCGCGGCGGCCATCCTGCGTGCGGAACACTTGAAGACCATCGAGCCCGCCGCGCTCGTGCTGGAGTGTCCCTACGATCGCCTCGTCACCACCGTGTCGCATCGCTTCAGCGCGCTGGGCATTCCCGGTTATCCTTTTGCCAATCTCTTGACCTTCTGGGGCGGTCGTCAGCTCGGCTTCGATGGTTTTGCCATGAACCCCGTGGAATACGCACGCGACGTGCGTTGTCCCACCCTGCTGCTCGAGGGCGACCAGGATCGTCGCGTAGGCCTGCCAAATGCGCGGGCCATCGCCGCAGCGCTCGGCGAGCACGGTCAGCTTGAGCTATTCAAGGGCCAAGGCCACGCCTTCTACCTCAGCCGCGCGCCGGAGCAGTGGCGGAATTCCGTCCATGGTTTCCTCGCCACGTCGGTCGGCGCGCTGCGGTGAACTTAGGATGTGCCTAGTGCTTAGTGCTCGAAGTAGAAGACTAGGTTGTGTTGGTTGGCCGATTGCGCTGAAAAAATTCGCGAAGGCGAGACGCCTTCGCCAGCACCCGGGACGGGTGCGCTCCCCAGAACTCTGCTCTGCGCGACCGCCGTCCCATGACTACGGTTTTATCTAAACCGCTATAATTCTGCTACGGTTCTTCCGCACCGGTGCATGTCATCCGCATCCGGTGAGTCAAAAAATTCGAAACACTCTTGCCTACGCTGGGTTCCACCACCTCGCGTCCTCGAATAGCCCGTACCTTGCAATCACGCTGAATATTTCTACTCTGCTGCCCCGCCATGCGCACCCCCGTTTCCTCCGTCGCCCCATTTCTCGCCACCACCATTGCCGCTCTCCTGCTGCTGCCCTGCGCCACTTTCGCTGCTGAGGCCGGCCAGGAAAACTCGAACGGCAAGGCCGTGGAAAAGGACCCAAAATCCGCCGCCGATGCCGAATACACCGGCCCGAAGCGCGCGGGTGGCGGACCCACGAATCCGGAAATCCATTTTCCGCTCCCCGCGCCCAAGCCGCTTTCCCCGCAGGAGGAGATGAAGACTTTCAAGCTGCCGCCGGGCTTCCACGCGGAGCTCGTGGCCAGCGAGCCGATGATCGAGACGCCGATCGCCATTTCCTGGGATGACCAGGCACGGATGTATGTGGTCGAGATGCGCGGCTACATGCACGACGTGGAGGGCACGGGTGAAGATCAGCCGGTCTGCCAGATCAGCCGCCTGGAGAGCACGAAGGGCGACGGCATTTACGACAAGAAGACGGTCTTCGTGGATAAGCTGCTTCTCCCGCGCGCAGTGATGGCGCTGGGCGATGGCGCACTGGTCAATGAGCCGCCGAATCTCGTGTGGTACCACGACACCAATGGCGACGGGGTGGCCGACAAGCAGGAGATCGTAACCGACAAATACGCCACCAAGGGCGGCCAGCCGGAGCATATGGCGAACAGCCCGACATGGATGCGGGACAACTGGATCGCCTCGGCGGGTTACACCTCGCGTTTCCGTCTGCAAGGAGGCCAGTTCACCAAGCAGGAGGACGTCCCCTTCGGCCAGTGGGGACTCACCCAGGACGACTGGGGCCGCGAATTCACCAACTCGAACAGCGACCTGCTGCGCGCGAATCTCGTGCCGGCCAGCTATTACCTGCGCAACAATCACCTCACCACTCGCAGCGGCCTCGGCGTGCAGGTGATGAAGGATCAATCGACCTGGCCCAGCGTCCCGACACCCGGTGTGAATCGTGGTTACATCGAGGACACGACCAAGGACGGCAAGCTGGTAAAGGGCACGCTCCGCCCCGACGGCACGCTGCAGACGGTGACCGCGACTTGCGGGCCGGGTGTGTATCGCGGCGATCTTTTCCCGAAGGAATATCAAGGCAACGTCTTCATCCCCGAGCCGGCAGGCAATCTCATCAAGCGCGTAACGCTTTCCGAGAAGGATGGCGAGATCACCGCGGCCAACGCGTATGAGGGCAAAGAATTCCTGACGTCGACGGACGAGCGTTTCCGCCCGGTAAATGCCTACACCGGCCCGGATGGCGCGCTCTACATCGTGGATATTTCGCGCGGCATCATTCAGCACAAAGGTTTCCTCACGTATTACCTCGTGAAGAACATCTTCGACCGGAAGCTGGAGACGCCGTTCACTGGGGGACGCATCTATCGCATCGTGCCCGACGGCGCGAAGCCGAAGCTTGTGCGGCTGCCGAAGGAAACCGCGCGCATTCCCGCGATGCTCACGCACGCCAATGGTTGGGTGCGCGATACTGCGCAGCGCGTGCTCGTGGAGCGCGGCGACGCCTCGGTGGTTCCCGAGGTGAAGAAGCTGGCTGCGACAGGCATCACGCCACAGACGCGCGTGCAAGCGCTCTGGACGCTGGAAGGGCTGAATGCGCTCACTCCCGAGGTGATCACCACCGCGTTGCACGACAAGAGCGACAAGGTGCGCACTGCAGCCGTGCAGATGGCTGACCCGGCGGCGAATCTCGCCGAGCTCGCCAAGCTCAGCGCCGACCCGAGCACGGAAGTGCGCCTGCATCTCGCGTTCAAGCTGAGCGGCCATAATGAGCCGGTCGCCATGCAGACGTTGCAGACGCTGCTGGAAAACGGCGGAACGATGTTCGGTGAAGCAGTGGCGAGTGGGCTGAGTGGACATGAACTCGAATATCTCGAGACGCTGCTGAAACTGCCGGCTACCGAGGACGCCAAGCTGCAGAAGTGCGACGTAATCGCCACGCTGGCCGGTTGCGTGATGAAGGAGCGCAACGGCGCCCACGTGGCCCGCCTGCTCGAGCTCGTCGGAGAACAGACAGCCGGCGGCCCCCGCCAGCTCGCTCTGCTCAATGGCCTCGCCGGCAAAGCTCCAGCCAAGAATGCCAAAGCGCCCAAAGTGGGCCGCCCGCTCAAGCTGACCTCCGCGCCCCAGGCTTTGATCACTCTCAACGCCAGCAAGGATGCGAAGGTCAAGGCGCTCGTCGCACGCATCGACCCGCAGATCGTCTGGTCCGGCAAAGCCGGTTGGGTGGAACCGATTGTGTTGCCGCTCAACTCCGAGCAGCAAGCGCTCTTCGACAAGGGCAAGGCGATCTACTCCACCATCTGCGTCGCGTGCCATCAGCCGACCGGCCAGGGTATGGCGGGCCTGGCGCCACCTTTGGTGGATTCCGAGTGGGTGCTCGGCGATCCCGACAAAATCATCCGCATCGTCACCCAAGGCCTCAGCGGCCCGATCGACGTAAAAGGCAACAAGTGGCAGCTCGAAATGCCCGGCCTGCCCATCTTCGACGACGAACAAGTCGCCGGCATCCTCACCTACATCCGCCGCGAATGGGAACACACCGGCACGCCGGTCGCCCCCAGCTTCGTCACCAGTGTCCGCGCCGCAATCAAGGATCACACCAAGCCTTGGACCGTGGAAGAACTGCGCAAGCCAGTCGAGATCAAGACGGTGAGCAAGAAATAGCTGCCAGCGGTCAATTTCCGATCATTGCGAACTCCTTCTTCTGCTAACGCGGGAGAAGGAGTTTTGCTTTGGTGCCTGTACTCAACCGAAGTTCGGCATAGGGAAAAGGTGCCGCTGTCAATCGTGTAGGTACGTCTTATTCGTTTTAACGCGGAGGCGCAGAGACGCAGAGGCCGCAGAGAAAGAAAAGAGATGTATCGGCCTCCTTACCGCCCTCGCTCATTTCTGATACCGCCCGCTTTCTTCCCTCTCTGCGGCCTCTGCGTTTAATCAAACGGCCATCCTACTGCGAGCACCGCGCGCAACGTTCGTTAAGCTTGTCCCGGAGGGCGTCAGAAAGTAGAGCAATTTAAATAAAACTGTAGTTGTACGGCGGGGAGGTTTTTGCTAAGGCTCGTGCCATGAGCACCATCTCTCTGGATCTGCGGCAGCGGATCGTTGCTTCCTATGATCAAGGCGAAGGGACACGGGAGGACATCGCCAAACGTTATCGTGTTTCCTTGGGGTTCGTGGCCAAGCTCCTGCAGCAGCGTCGGCGGACCAAGGACCTTGCCCCGCGCCATCGGTATTCGGGACGCAAACCAACGCTACTGGGGACCCATCGCCGCCAATTGCGCGCCCTGCTGGCCAAAAAGCCCGAGGCGACTTTGCAGGTAATGAAGACGGCCTTGGAAGTGGACTGCACGCTCCAGGCCATCCACTACGTGCTCGTTTCCATGGGGCTGACATATAAAAAAAGACGCTCCGGGCCAGCGAACAGGACCGACCGGACATTGCTCGGGCGCGGCGTGCCTGGCGACGGCGCCAGAAAGGCTTCGAGCCGACGCGGCTGATCTTTCTCGATGAGTCTGCGGCCAAGACGAACATGACCCGGCTGCGGGGGCGGGCGCTGCCTGCATGCGACTGCACCCGCCGGCCATTGGCGGACCACCACCATGATTTCCTCGGTTCGTTTGGACGGATCGACCGCTTGCCTGACGATCGAGGGCGCGACCGACACGGAAGTCTTTCGCACTTGTGTGGAAAAGGTCCTCGTCCCCACCCTGCGGCCTGGCGACATCGTCGTGATGGACAATCTGACTCCGCACAAAAACCCACAGACGCTGGCCCTGATCGAGCAAGCGGGAGCCGAAGCCCTTTTCCTCCCTGCCTATTCTCCGGATCTCAACCCCATCGAGAAGATGTGGAGCAAAGTCAAAAATCGTCTGCGCAGTCTGGCCGCCCGCACCGCCGAAGAACTCCAAACCGCCATTGCTACCGCTCTGGTGGAAGTCACCGCCAAGGACGCCGCCGGCTGGTTCACTTCCTGTGGCTACAGTTTTATTTAAATTGCTCTAGTGTCCTGTCAGTCAAGTCTTGTACATAAATGCAGGTAGAGATATAAGCTCCTGCATGCCGCGAAAAGGACGCCCCGTTGTTGCCATCGAACTCAGTAAACAGGAACACGACTTTCTCCATGAACTGGCTCACCG
>JBGGMZ010000266.1:0-14771 GCA_041287745.1 Chthoniobacter sp.
GCCGCCGCCACGTGCAGGGAGTCACCTTCACATTGAGCGATTCCCACATCAGCCTCACTTCCACGCAGACCATCGGCAGCCTCAATTCCAACATCACCCTCGGCGGCGTTACGGCCAATGATGTGGCCATGAGAAGCCTCACCGGCCCCATGGTCTACGGCGAAGGCGCCAACCTCACCCTCACCATCACGGGTCTCGATCCCACCGTCCTCTACCAGCTCGACACCCTGGCCGGCTGGCAGGTGAACTACTCCAGCAACATCATGACCGCCAGCGCCACGGGTGCCACCACGGTCAGCGACACGATGAGCGGCGGCCAGATGTTGGCCGATGGCAAGGTCTACGACTTCAGCCAGACGCTGAAACCGAATGCTTCCGGGACCATCGTCATCACCTACAGCTCGACCAACGGCTTCAACGACTCCTCCGTCAGCGCCTTCTCCGTCACCACCGCCGTCCCTGAACCTACCACCGGAGTGATCTTCGGCTTGGGAGCCATGGTGCTCGGCTCCACCTCCCGCCGCCGGCGCCAAACCGCCTGAGAGGCTGTGAAATAAGGAACGCCTTCACGCACAGGGCGTGAAGCACAACACGAAGCGGTGTAAGGCCGAGGTGACGGAAAGGGAGAGCAGTGGATGCAGGACGGGCGAGCCGCGCCCTTTCATTCTCGAATGCAAGTTTGGCAGAGATGCCGAGGATTATTTCACTTGCAGCACGGCGGCTTCGATTTCGCTGGTGTCTGGCAGCGGATTTTCCCCTTTGTAGAGGAAACGCAGTTTATGAGCCCCATCGACAATGAAGACCGCATGTTGCGGCTTGCCGTTTTTCACCAGGCCCAATTTCGCATAAAGCGCGGGATCCACAGTGGGGTTGAGAGGCGCGGGCACGCCCGGGGCACTGGCGAGTGAATCGTGACTGTAGACAGTGAGAGTCGCACCGATCGAAGATAGATAACTCTCGAGGTTTTTAAGTTCGTAGAGCTGTTCAAAGCAATGAGGGCAACTGCGGCTGGTGATGAACACAGCTACCGCAGTCTGGCCGTCATGCAGAGTTAAATTAACTCCCGGCGGCAGGTCTTGGGCGGCTGGCTTCAGGTTGATCAATGGTTCATACTGCTCGGCTTTGGTGCCCCCGATGTGCACGAGGCGCATCATTCCCTGGTCTTCGTGATCAAGAACGTGGCAATGCAGAACGGTCAGGCCGGCATAATCTTCGGGCTGAAAATAGATATCACTACCGTCTTTCTGGTCACTACCGTCTTTCTGTTTGATGACCAAAGTATCCTTCCAAACACCATTGGGCCAGACCGCATCCGCGGCGTCCGGCACCCAGAAGGGATTTACGTGAATATGGAATGGATGACGTAGATCCGATTGAGGGCTGTCACCGTTGGACTTTGAGCCGACCAAGGAAAGATGCCAGTGTTCGGCTCTACCGACCTGCAACTCCAACGGCGAGGTGCCAGCAGGATCACTGAACGCCTGGCCTTCACCAGTCTGGGGAGGCGCATCCTGGAGCTGCGTTACGCCGAATTCCTTCATATCATCAAAGTGGAAGGCGAGCTCCCGCTTGGCGATGTCGGGGAGATGATCCACAAAAGCCGGATGCGGCAGCCGCTTGAGTAGTTCGGCCTGAAGAGCCTTGAGTTCCGGGGAGTCCGTGCCCAAGTCGATGAAGTGATAAGTGGGCTTTGGAGCCTTGGGATCCACATGGATGGCGAAGATCGCTTGCCCGGGATTGATGCGGCCCGCCACCGTAAGCGATGGCGCGTCACCGGATACGAGCACATAAGATCCCTCCGGCGCTGTCTCCGGAACCTGGACCAGTACGTCGAGCCGGTAGCCCGGAAAGAGAGATTGAGAGGGAAGCGTGTCGCTCAGCTTGCCGGTGGGAATGCCATCGGTGGCGATTGCGTACATTTTGATCACGTCGCTCTTCTCACCGGTGTCGGCATTGTACCAGGCGAGATCGATTTTGTTTTCCTTCCCCGCATGAATGAAGCGCCACCGTTCCGTCGTTCCTGGTGCCATTGTAACGGGAGCAGCCACGCCCAGTCCATTCACTGCCAAATACGGATCGGGCGAATTATCCCCCACTGCCGTAATGCCCTCGGTAATCTTACCGTCATTGATATGTCCCCGGGTATCGACAATTTGCCGGTCGCTGAGGCTGCCGGGATTGACGATGAGGTGCTTTACAAATTTGCCGTGCTCTTGCGGATAGGCCTCGGAAAGGAGCAACTGCTCCAGGAGCAACACACGGCCGTAGGGAACTGCTCCCGGTTTTGCGCCAACGATCTTGTTTGCTTCACGGATGAATTCGATCGACTCCAGATCATTGGGATTGTTCGGGTCGCCTGGCACAATGATCGCACCCGCCAAACCATTCGAAAGCTGATAGGCGACCGATCCATGTCGATGGGCATGGTACCAAAAAGTTCCCGCGGGATGATCCGGCCGCAATTTGAAGTCGAAATTCGAGGCTTTGCCGGGCGCAATATCGACATGGACGACATCATCATGCGGCTGCTGCGGAGAAACGTGGAGACCGTGAGTGTGCAGGTTTGTATTGAACAGCCGGTGAGCGATGTCATTTGTCCACGGTATGGTCTCTGGCGTCTCGTGATCGACCAATCCCTTCCACGTGAGAACGGGTTCCCGGCGGGAATCCAATTTGTTGCGCAGTTTCATGACCAGAGTTTTGTCACGCGGGAGAATAATGGTCGGCCCGCAGAGCGGCACGGCAGCCGGATCATTTGGATCTGGCACGGAAGGATCCTTGTAGCGGAGCACATCCGCTCCAGCATCCTTGCCTGACGGCTTCACCTTCGCCGGATCCGTTTCCACGATGTCGAGTTCGAAGATTCCCGCTACCGCAGGCAGGAGTGTCGGATTCGAAAACGGCAGGAGTGACTCCGATTTTTTCTGAAATTCGAGTACCCGGAACTTAGTGTCATTGGTAAAAACCTGCTTGGATAGAAGCGGATTAGCTGCCCAGGAGTTAGGCGGCAACCAGAGCGGGACCGTGGCACAGGCTGAGAATAGCAGTGCAACCAAACGCAGGGTGGGCGGTGTTTTCATAGGATTGTTCGGGAAGGCAGTTGAGATCAGTCGCAGGAACTTTAGAAATTGAAGTTCACCCGAGCGCCGATCACCCAGGCGTCCCGGGTATTACCCGTAGCGCCTGGATTGAAAATGTACTGGATGTCCGGTTGCACTGAAACCCAGTCGTTCACCACAAACTGATAGGAGCCCTCCACGACCGTTTCGTGATGACTGGAAACTTTGGCACCATCCTCGTCGGTCAGGGAATCACTGAGCCGCGTATAACTGAAAGCGATACCACAGGTATCGCTATCCCGGTTCTTGATCAGACCATGATAGGTGAGACCTGCCTCCACATAGTAGGAGACGATGTTCCGGTCATCCGGGAACGCATAACCAAAGCGGGAGAAGATATTGAGGCCTTGTTCCGGTCCGCTAACGGCCTTTTTGTCTGACACGGGTTGGGATTCACGAAAAAGAGCTTTATCGATCACGAGATATACTCCCCCATCGTTGCGATGCCGGGAGCCGTTTCCACTCACGTCATCAAACTGGCCTGAATGGTAAAAGCCGCCCAGCGTGTAAACTCCTGGCAGCTTTCCGCCGGTGTGGACCACGGCTTCGGCCAGATACAAGCCTCCCGTCTCTGAGTGAAAGGAAATGCGTCCGCCGTGTCTGTTATTCGTGTCTTGCCCACCGATGTCGCCGCTCAGTGCGGCGGCACGCAAGGTGAGCGTGTCCGAAACGTCATATTCCACGCGCACCCCGGGACTCGTCAGGGGATAGACAGGGGAGTCATAGTTAAGGCTGATAATCGGAATGGCGCCGAAGCAACTATTGAAAAACAGCGAACCACTGTCACAGGCAAAGAACTCCGTGTCGACCGCGAGTAACCCTGCCCTGATACTAAAGCGCGAGCCGAAGGCCTGCTGGAGCCAGAACTCATCCAGACGGAACGAATCATAAGCATCGATATTGCTGACTCCGTTGAAGTCCTGGAGGTAATGCTGGGTCAATCCCCTGCCATGGGGGTAGAGCAAATTGGCAAAGAGCGTCGTGCCCGTCCAATCCGCCTGGTGAAACAATTGACCGGGATCAATTTTGATCGAGAACTTGGCCAGCCCATCATAGGCGCTCCCCTTTTTGGGGCCGCCACTCACGTTGGCGAGAAATTCGGCGATGTACCCGGCGTGCAGCTCGATCCCCGGGAGAGGATCGGTAAATTGTTTGATTTCATTCGAAAGCGCTTCGCGTTCCGCTTGCTCGCTCCGGGCACGGATTCGATCAATCGATGCGGGATTGGATGAGAAACTAGGTAGTGCGGATTGCTGCTGGGCCCGCAAGGTGGAAAAAGGGCAGCAGAGAAAGCAAGCGAGGGCGAGTGCCGCCAAGGGCTGTTTTGAGGGGAGGGAATTCAACATGGTCCTAAATGGAGGACCTTCCTACCAAGCAGAACAGCCGATTACGGTCCGTGAATAACCGGTGCTCCTACACATTCGCGACGGCCAGTCGTCTAGAGTTCCGGATTTCCTCTGTCAAAATAAAAATACGTTCTAACACGTAATGATACTCAGTCTCAAATTCATTTCGCCGAACGTGTTAATGGGATGTTTACTAAACACTAACGGTTTACTTCGTATAATGACGGCATGCCATAGCTTCACAAAGTTAATAGCCGCACTTTATGATCTGATATCGGAGTGGCGATTTTCTCTCCTCTCAAAAGTTAGCGAAGTGCTTTTTCGAGGGAACGCTGGCGATAGGAAACTCTGGCGGTCCGGAGATGGAAAGCAGGCATCACATGTAGACGGCTTCGTCCGTGAGGAACTGGGATTCGGCATGCTGGGCTTCGACCGGGCTCGGTAAGCCCAGCTAAAGCGGGCGCTTATCGCCTACGTCGCAAATTTTGTGTGCGTGAGAAGCGCGAGTGGCGTGAGTGGTTATGAGATTTGGCGAGTGGGGGGCAGAATCGGGGGTTATGAATGAAAACTCCTTTTCGTCTTTGAATTCGTCGTCCACGTCTGCGGAAGGCCATGGCGCTTCGGCGTCGCTGAAGCGTTCGCTGCGGGATCGCTCGGCGGGGGCTGGCACCGGCATCGATGTGGGCGCTGGCGGCGCTGCTACTACTAATGTTACTGTGGCGGCGGCGGTTCCGATCACGCGCACGGGCAAGATTGCCCGGTTGCCGCAGGCCATCCGCCAGCGGCTCAATGAACGGCTGGCCGATGGCGAGCCGCAGCAACTGCTCGCGGCCTGGCTCAATGAGCATGAAATCGTCCGCCAGCGGCTGGAGCGTTTCCATGGCGGGCGGCCGATCACGGAGCAGAACTTGAGCGACTGGAAGGCTGGCGGGTTTCGCGATTGGGAGCGGCACCAGGAGACGCGGGGGATGCTGCGGGAGTTTCTCCACGAAACGGAGGAACTGAGCGCGGAACTGGCTGGGGAGGAATTGCTGGAGAAGGCGACGAACTCGGTGGCGCTGGCCCTGTTGCAGCTCCTGCGGGACGCGATGGCAGGCCATCCCAAGCTGGAGGAGCGGCAGGCCGTGCTGCAGATCGCCCGGGAGCTGGATCGCATGCGTCGGGTGAGCCATGAGGGGCAGCGGGTGCAATTGCTGGTGGAGAAGGCCCACGAGCCTTCGGACGAGCCGCGCAAAGATCGGGTGGACTGGAAGGAGCTTCAGCGGGAAGTTGCGGAGGACGTTAAAGAGCAGAAGCAGGAAGATGCCTGGCTGCGGGTGGAGGCGGAGATGTTGCGGGCGGAATATGTGACGGGAATGGAAACGCAGACCCTGACGCCGGAACGGCGGGAATACATCGAAGGCTTCTTCGATTACTACCAGTCGAGTGTGGAAGCGCTGCATCTGGAACCGCTCCCCCGCTGGCAGGAGCCAAACGCGCAGGTGGTGAAGCGGAAGGCTGCCGGGAAGAAGAAGCCAGCGGCTCAGCCTGAACCAAGCGGCGAATTAGCCACGGATGAACACGGATGCAAAAACCCATGGTGAAATCGGGATGTGCCGTGTGCTCACTTTGGGGTGAGCGGATTTCGCCCACTTTCCGTTTCTTGTCCCCATCCGTGTTTCATCCGTGTCGATCCGTGGCTCAACTGCATCGTTTCAGCCACCGCTCCAGAGTGATCGTGGTCAATCGCGGTGAATCGTGCGGGGAAGATTACTTGAGCCGTTTTGCATCCCACGGACGCTCACCGTCGAGGACGGCTCGGGCGGTTTTGAAGTCCGGGGAAAAGGTAAACATAATCGTGCGGCTGCCGGCGAACGTGCCCGCGACGATGCGATGGGCTGCGTCGGCTACGAACCAGTTTTTGACTTCCCTGTCCGTATTCACCCAGGCCTGGCCGTTCTCCCGGAACGTGATGTGGGCTCCGGGGTGAATCCAGGACCATCGCGTATTTAGCAGTTGATCCGTGAGATCCGAGGCGCTGGATGTTTGTCGGAAGGCGACGAGGGTGGCCGCGAAATGGCCCGGTGTTTCGTCCAGGCGCTGCGGTGCTTCCGCGGCGTGGAGATTCCAGAATGAGGCCACGATGGCTAATGTCAGGATGGTCGTTCGAGTCATGAAGGGGGGGAGGGTTGGCTTACCTATCGATTGAGCCGCAACGTTTCGATCCGCAGTGATCCGTTCCTAACGAAGAATCCGAGCGTCGGCAATCGAAGAGAATGCGCAGTCGGGTGGATAGCCCGGTCTTGTTCACCGTGCTTCGCACCCGATTCCCTCGACACTGGGATGCGGCGCCTGCGAGGGTAGGAGTGTGCGACTTGTTGCTCCGACTAAAATAGAGACGGCCCTACTGGAGCCTTTCCAAAGGCTTCCCATGGAACGCATTCACATCCCGAAGACGCCCGAAGCGCTCGAGCAGGCTGGGCGGGAGATTGTTGCGGCGGGCATCGCCGGGTTTGACACAGAGTCGAAGCCGACTTTCCACGCCGGGGAGAAGAGCCGCGGTCCGCACGTGATCCAGTTTGCCCTGCGCGATCAGGCTTTCATCTTCCAACTTCACCGGCCGGAATGCCGGGCGCTCGTCTCGGAGCTGCTCGGATCCGAGCAAGTCCTGAAAGTCGGGTTTGGGCTTCGGAACGATCGGGCCCAGATTCGGTCCAGCCTGGGTGTGACGCTGGAAGCCGTGATCGATCTCGACACCGTCTTCCGCAAACGCGGATACAAAGGGCATATCGGCGTTCGCGCCGCGGTCGGCGCCGTGCTCAACCGAAGCTTCCGAAAATCGAAACGCGTGACCACGAGCAACTGGGCGGCCGAGGAACTCACGGCGGCTCAACTGCTCTATGCCGCAAACGACGCCTTCGCCGCCCTCCAGGTGATGGAGGCGCTCGAAAGCGAGGAACAGCAGATAGGAAGATAGAAGAGAAGGGACCGGTCCCATTTCTTGACTGGTGGAACTGTGGCAAAAGCCCCGGACGAGGGAGGCGGAGCAGGCGGTCTATACCCGCCAGAGGCGGCCATCGGACTCTTTTGCATCGAAACAAAGAGAGAGGGAGGAAAATTCCGATGAACAAGAAGCTTCGCATCCAACGAAAATCGACATCCGGCAAACCTACCAAGCGGGCTACGCGTCAACACGCGCACCCGCAGGAAACACTGGGGCATCAACTGCTGACGCAAAGCAATCCGTCGCCGTCCGCCTTGGATGCCGCTGGCCAGCATCTGCCGCTGAACCAGCTGCCTTGAGCAGAGGGGTGAAGTTGAGCCACGGATAGACACGGATGAAACACGGATGGGGAAAAGCGGAAGGCGGGCGAAATCTGTTCACCCTATTTGGGGAATGACGCGGGCGATTCCGAATTCTGTACTGCTCTATCCGTGCTTCATTCGTGGCTGATTTTCACTGCGTGATTTGTAAACTCCGCTCCTGCCACGGCGGGCTTTCTTGACCTCGCTCCCCGTGCGCCGCAGTCTGGCGGAGACCGTTTTTTTCCATGGATACAACACGCAAAGCCATCGGCATCGACTTCGGGGGGACGACGATCAAATCGGCCGTGGTGCAGGAGGGGCAGTTGCTGGAGCATGGGGAGGTGATCGACACGACGGAGCATCATGGGGCAACGGCGCAGATCGAGGAGATCCTGCGGGTGGTGGGCAAGCTGCGGGCGGCGCATCCGGAGGTGGCGGCGGTGGGAGTGGGGCTGCCGGGGTTTATCGATAGCGTGAATGGGGTCGTGCATGAGCTGACGAATGTGCCGGGGTGGGATGAGGTGCCGTTGAAGCAGATTTTGCAGGCTCGGACGGGGTTGCCGGCGATCATCGAGAACGATGCGAAGGCGATGGCCTACGGAGAGACGAAGTATGGGGCGGCGAAGGGATGCCACTTTGTGTTATGCATCACGCTGGGGACGGGTGTGGGTGGGGCGCTGGTGCTGGATGGGCGGCTGTATCGCGGAGCGCAACTAGCGGCGGGGGAGATTGGGCACACGAGCATCGATTACCGGGGGACGCCGGGGTTGTATAACAATCCGGGGGACCTGGAGACTTTCGTGGGAAATCACAAGATCGCGGCGCGGGCTTCGCAACTCTACAAGGTGGCGGGGCGGGATGTGCCGCCGGAGCAGTGCACGCCGTATGACCTGGAGAAGGCGGCGCGGGCCGGGGACGCGATCGCGCGGAAGATGTGGGAGAATATCGGGAACGAGCTGGGGTGTGCGCTGGTGAATACGATCTGGCTGCTGAACCCGGACGCGATCGTGATCGGGGGCGGGGTGGCGAAGGCGGGCGATCTGCTGTTCGAGCCGATCACGCGGACGATCAAGGCGCGGACGCTGCCGCTCTTTCACGAGAAGCTGCGAATCGTGCCGGCGGCGCTGGGGAATGAAGCGGGGATCATCGGCAATGCAGCTTTGGCGCTCGATGCGCTGCCACGAAAATAATTCGATACACTAGTGCCTCACCTGCAACCAGTTGCGAACTTTCATTAAATTTCTTCAAAAAGGTTGAACGTCGCATTCACAGGCCTGTCTGAGTTAGCAAGTTTAGGGGATTTCCGGGTCGTGCATGTGTCATGCGATTTGCTGTGAATCGTTTCCTTGGCATGCACGGCCCGGATTCTTTTTTTAGCCCGATAGATTGCTTTCGCTTTGTTGTTCCCTGACCCGGCTCCCAGCTCCCGACCTGCTTCCTCCGGTTCCGCGCTGTTTGGTCTGCGCGGCTTCCTGATCGATGCGCCCGAATACGGCAAGCTCCGCTCGTGGAGCGATGGCGCGCTGGTGATCGACGACGGACAGATCGCTGAGATTGGCGATTACGAGACCCTGGCGCGCAAGCCGAGACAACAGCCCATCCGCTGGCTGCACTCGAAGCGGGTCGCCATTTTCCCCGGGCTCATCGACCTTCACACCCATGTGCCCCAGTACCCGGCGGTGGCCCGAGGTACGAGCGAGCTGTTGCCCTGGCTGCGCACGCAGATCTTTCCGTTGGAAAAGGAATTCACCGGGCCGAAGGGCAAGCGGGAGGCGGCCGCTTTCTTTCCCGAGCTTGCCCGGCACGGCACGACCACGGCGATGCTTTACGGGGCGGTCTTCGAGGATAGCACGGAGGCGGCCTTCCACGCGGCGATGAAGAGCGGGCTGCGGATCATCATGGGCAAGACGATGATGGACGTAGGCAGCTACGGAAACCTGCAGCCGACGAAGATCCTCTCCATCTCGCTGCACGAGAGCGAGCGGCTGTGCAAGGCCTGGCACGGCGCGGCGGACGGCCTGATCGAATACGCCTTCAGCCCGCGCTTCGCGGTGTCCTGCTCGGAAAAGCTCCTGCGGAGTGTCGCCGACCTGGCCACGCAGTACGGCGCCTACATCCAGACGCATCTGGCCGAGAATCGGGAAGAGATCGAGAAGGTGCGGAATCAATTTACATGGGCCCAGGATTACGCGGAGGTGTATGAAAAGTGCGGGCTGCTCGGCCCGCGCACGGTGCTGGGACATTGCCTTCACCTCAGCGATCGCGAGCGCGCGGCCATCGCGGCGGCGGGAGCGAGCGTGGCCCATTGCCCGACGGCAAATCTCTTCCTGCGCAGTGGAATCCTCCCGCTCGAAAAAGTGCGCGCCGCCGGCTTGAAGGTGGGTCTCGGCAGCGACGTGGCTGCCGGCCCCGAGTTGAATCTCTGGCAGGTGATGCGCTCGGCCATCGAATCGCAAAAGGCCCGCTCCTTTTACGAACCCGAGACGCCGATCCCCTCGCCAGCCGCAGCGCTGCATCTCGCCACCCAAGGCGCCGCGGAAGCGCTGGGCAAAGGCGGGACCATTGGCAGTTTCGAGATCGGCAAGGAAGCCGATCTCACCATCATGGATTACGGTGCTCTCCTGCCCTACCGGCAGAATGCGAAGACGGCTGCCGACCTGACAGCGGAGGATATCGTGAGCCTCTGCATCTATCGTGGCGGACCGCAGGCAGTGCTCGAGACTTTCGTCCGCGGACACAGCGTCTTCCGCGCCTTGGAGCCGGAGCTGTTTTGATTGTGGCATTGCCCTGACCGCCGGGCGACACGTAGAAAGTTCACGTGCCCGAACAGCCACCGCTCCACATCCTACCCGTCGCCGCCCGCACGACGCACGATCCCATCGCCATTGCGCTCGCCGAGGATATCGGCCGCGGCGACCTGACTTCGCGCTACTTTGTCGGGCTCGGCCGCCGCCATGGTCGCATTTTCGTAAAGGAACCGGCCGTGGCCGCGGGCGTGGAAATCGCCGCCGAAGTCTTCAAGCGCGTGGATCCCCAGCTGGATGTCGATATCGTGCGCTCCTCCGGCAGCCGCCTGGACAACGGGCAGACGGTGCTCGAGATCGGCGGTTCCGTGCGCTCCATCCTCACCGCCGAGCGCGTGGCACTGAATTTCCTCCAGCGCCTTTCCGGCGTCGCAACGATCACCCGGCAGTATGTCGACGCTGTGGCCGGGACCAAGGCGCGCATCCTCGACACGCGCAAGACCACCCCGGGCCTGCGCGCACTGGAGAAGGCTGCGGTCGTAGCCGGCGGCGGGCAGAATCACCGCTTCGGCCTCTTCGACATGGTGCTGGTGAAGGATAACCATCTCGCCGCCGAGACGGAGCTGCGCCATCTGCAGGACGCGATTCGCACCTGCCGTGCAGAGAATCCCGGCCTGCGCGTGGAGATCGAGGCCGACACGCTCGACCAGGTTCGCCGCTTTCTGACTCTCATGGGCGTGGATGTCATCCTGCTGGATAACATGACGAACGCGCAGCTGACCGAAGCGGTGCAAATGACGCACGGCAGCGTGCAACTGGAAGCCAGCGGCGGTGTCTCGCTCGAGACCGTAGCCGGCATCGCCGCCACCGGCGTCGATTTCATCTCGGTAGGCGCGCTGACCCATTCGGCGCGTGCCATTGATTTCTCGTTGGAACTGACATGAACGTGCTCGATGCGCGCCTCCTTGCCGCCTTGCGCGCATCGCAGGTGCACCTGCCCGCGACCGACCTCGCCAGCCAGCTTGCCGCGCCGCTATCCGCCATCGAGAGCCGACTGGCCGAACTCCGCCAAGCCGGCTTCGAGATCGAGGAACGCCCCGGCCTCGGCTTTCGCCTCCTGCATTCGCCGGATCGGCTCATCGCGGATGACCTCCACTCGCGCCTCGGCCCGTGCGAACTGGCGCGCGAGATCGTCGTCTTCGCCGAGACCGCGTCGACCAACGACTCCGCCACGCAACGCGGCCGCCAAGGCGCGGGCGGCGGTCTCGTCATCTTCGCCGAGCGGCAGACCGCCGGGCGGGGGCGCTTCGGTCGCGTGTGGGCTTCCGCCTCGCACCGCGGTCTCTGGTTTTCCCTGCTCCTGCGCCCTACCCTGCCCTACAGCGCCTGGCCGCGGCTCACCACCTGGGCTGCTGTCTCGCTTGCCGCCACGATCGAAAACTCGCTCGGCCTGCCTGCCGCCATCAAGTGGCCCAACGACATCTACCTCAACGGTCGAAAGATCGCCGGCATCCTCGCGGAGAGCGGCGTCGACGTGAATGGCCAGCCCTTCGCCGTAGTGGGCATCGGCGTGAATGTGAACCAGAACGCAGGCGACTTTCCACCCGAGCTCGCCACCAAGGCCGCCTCGCTCGGCATGGTCACCGGCCGCTTCATCGATCGCCCCACTCTTGCGGCCAATCTGCTCCACGAGCTCGATAGCCGCCTGCCCCAGCTCGCCTCGGCCTTCCCCGATATGATCGCGGAAGCCTCGCGGCGCAGCCTGTTACTAGGGCGCTGGGTGCAGGTGCAGTCCGGTCATTCCATCATCGAGGGCCGGGCCGAGGAGCTGGATCCCGAGGGCCAGTTGCTCTTGCGCGCGGTCGACGGTTCGCTCAACCGGTTGTCCGCCGGAGAGGTAACAGTCATTGCAAACTAAGCAGTCACACGTATTGTCCCCCGGAGACTTTGGCCGCTAGCTCAGGACCTCCGGCATTTCGCGGAGCCTGCCCCAAATTGGCGCCCCCCTCATCGCGCCACTATTCCAAAAGAACCTTCTTATAAGCACGCCACCTGCTTTCTCATATTAAGCCCATTTCAATGCAGATCGAACACTCGGAATTTCAGGATCAACTCGTGCGCGGGCTGGCGCATCGGATGAACAACATCCTGACCCTCTTTCACGGCTATCTCGGCCTCCTCATGGAGAACCAGAAGCTCGACAAGGAGACTCGCGACGGGCTGGCCAAGATCAAGGACGGCGCTCGCGCCGCATCCGAGCTCATGGACCGCACGCACTCGCTCGTCCGCCCGCCCGCCGTGGTTTGGCGCGAGATCAAGCTCCACGACTTCATCCACATGCTGCGGCCGTCGTTCGAGACCCTCTGCGGGCCGAATACCCGGCTGACCATCGAGTGCCCGGATGAACTGCCCGCCATCTGGGGCGACGCTACGCGCGTGAAATCCGCCATCTTCGAGGTCGTCCGCAACGCGATCGAGGCCACCGCTGGCATGATTGGCCACGTGAAGATCACCCTCACCTCCACGAACAAGCCACCCGGTAGTTCGGCCAAACAAGTCCTCCAGTGGATATCCATCTCCGTGAGCGACGACGGCCCTGGCATCCCCGAGGAACTGAAAGAACGCATCTTCCAGCCTTTCTTCAGCACAAAGAAAAAGCAAAACGCCACCGGCCTCGGCCTCACCGTCGCCGCCGGCTTCGTCCAGCAGATGGGCGGCGTCCTGCGCTTCGATACCGCGCCGGGCAAGACCACTTTCCAGATGCTCCTGCCCTCCCGCGCGGAAGGAGCGTAGCCAGGTTCGGCGTCCGCGCTCCGTGCGGGCCGGGCGTTGCTCAACACGACGTTACAAAGGTCGAGGCCTTCCCAACGGAAGCTTCTTTAGAGCAGTTTGAATTGAAGCTGTCGCACGGCAGGAGCGCCAGCGCCGAAAAAAGAGCTCCGTCATCCTGAGCGGAGCGGGGAATCATGGGCGGAGCCGAAGGACCTCAAATCTCCGTGGGTTTTCGCGCGGAGCCATGCGTGCGTCCGAACACAACCTATCTTCCGTCGTCAGACTAGCATTCCAAAGAGAGCGCCTGTTCTCCGGAAGCTCGTATCAGCTCCGCGCGAAGACCCGCAGAAGATGGAGGTCCTTCGGCTCCGCCCGTGATTCCCCGCTACGCTCAGGATGACACGCCTTTTTTGGAACGCTATCGCGCGGGCCGTGCGACAGCCTAACCCGAAGCTCCTTTAGAGCCCGCCAGGTGACGACGCCCGGCTGCCTTTGGGGTTGCTGTTCTGCCTCCCGGATGACCCGGGATCGAGGCCGCCCGCGGGAAACCCGCCGAGCGAAAAGCCGGAGGCCGGTGCGCCCTGTGAACTCGCTGGGGTCGCGCCCGCGGCGGCGACCGGAGTCGGTTGTGCTGCTGCAGGAGTTGCGTCGGCCGTCTGCGGCTTGCGCCCGAGCGCGGCGGCGAGCTTATCCCACGGGAGCCGCGGCAGGAAGAAGGCGGCCAAGCCAAGTGCGGCGCCGATGGCCATGAGCAAGACCAACGGCCTGGATCGCGAGGGCGACGGCCGGCCACGGACGGCGGAGGAATCGGCAGCGATCTTCTCGCGTGCATACTGCGCAGCGAATGGCGGCGGCGCGGAATAGACCTCGACGGGGATCTCCCTCGCCGCCGGCTTTTCGTCCGGTGTGGGATCGGAAGGTTTCTCCGGGACGGACGACGGTGCGGCACTGGGTGCCACGGATGGCTGCGCGGGGATTGGTGTCGCGACCGCGGTTTCCGCGCGGGACGTGCTGGGAAGCGGCGTTTCGACCGGTGAAGCGTTGGCAGACGGTGTTCCCGGGGAAGTCGCGACCGTCGCCGGGAGAGGAGTTTCGCGGCGCTCGCTCTCGCTCAGTGGCCGCGTCACCTCCACGTCGGCCATCGGCGCCGTGGAGACTGCGGGGGAAACCGATCTCACCGCACTCGCTTCCGTCGAGGTCGGAGGCGCGGACCCGATCTTTTCCAGGTCGCTGCGAATCTCCACCGCGCTCGAGTAGCGCCTGGCGGGATTCGTCTGCATCGCCCGGTCCACGATCGGGTCGAAGCGCGGATCCACGCCCGGCCTTTGCACGGAGGGCAGCTCGAAACGGCCCCGCGGAATTTCGCCCGTGAGCATCTGGTGCAACATCACGCCCACCGCATAGAGATCCGCGCGATGATCCACCTCCGCGGCCCCGAGCGCCACCTCCGGCGCCATGAAATCCGGCGTGCCCATGCGCGCATGCGTGGCCGTGAGCGTGCTCGA
>JBGGMZ010000267.1:0-3223 GCA_041287745.1 Chthoniobacter sp.
TGGGGAAGGTCGGGACGCTCGTGCCGTCGCTGGCGCGCTATGAGACTGCCGCTCAGCGGATGAATGCGGCTGGGGAGAAGCAGACCGAAAGCGAATAGCGCCGCCTGTTATGTACTTTAGAGAGCTCTGCGGGGCGGAAACGCCAACGGCGTTTTAATCTTTCAGCCCGGGGTTGCGAGGAACGAGCTACCCCGGGTACGCGTATCGAACGCGGCCAACCCTGAAAGGGTTGAATCACGACTGACATCGCGAGCTTGATACAACCCTTTCAGGGTTGGGCCGTTATTGGATGTTTTCCCCCAGGGTAGCTCGTTCCTCGCAACCCTGGTCTGGATGATTCAACACCTTCGGTGTTGCCTGCCGCGTTGCCTCCGAAAAGCACATAACATCCTCCAAGGGAAGCCGCCAACTTCCCCACAGGACGCTCAGACTCGAAACGCCATGGGCGACGGCTGAGGCCCGACTGGCGGCTTGGGCGGGACGGGATCCGGCGTCGGTTGATCGGGCGGGGAGGGTGGTATGGGCGGCGAGGGCGGGTCTGGTGGATTGGGCGGTTTGGGAGGTCTCGGCGGTGGAGGTGGGGGCGGCGGTTTCGGTGGGCTGGCCTGCGCGTAGGGACCGTTTTCAGTGGGAGATCCATTCTGCTTTCCGCTGACTTGGTGGAGTGGAGCCATGACAATAGTGAGTCCGCACGCCAGGGTAGAGAGATGGCGTATCTTCATACCCTGTGATTCGCAGCGGCGGTAAGAGATGGCTTTGTTAGCCTTTCAAAGGAAAGGATCCCGCTGTCCGTGAATGTAGGGGCCGCCGCTACTGTCAAATGGCGTTATCCACTCACGATTCCGCCTTGAAAGCACCTGCAGCCGTATATCGTCTATTCCACTCATGAAGAAATCAACACTGACTCTTTTCGCTTTGGTTTGCTCGCTGGCCGTGACGACTCTCGCCGACGACGCATCTTCGAAGAACCGCCTTGAGCAATTGTTCAAGAATTTCGACTCCAATGGGGACGGCGGCGTCAGCCTCGACGAGTACAAAGCGGGCATGGTCGGCCAGATGGCCCCGGAGCGTGTGCCCACCGTCTTCAAGCAGAAGGATCGCAACAGCGACGGCAAACTCACTCTCGCAGAGCTGCTCTATCATCCGGAAGAACCGGTGAAAAAGGATGATACGAAGAAAGACGACAAGAAGCCTGCGAACAAATAACACCGCTTTAGCGCGGTGTTTGAGAAAGTGCGTGTAAACCCGTAGCACGGGTTGCGCTGGCAGAATTCCTGCTCTACTTCGGGTCCCATGATCCGCACTCTGCACATGGGACTGATAGTGGCGACAATTTTCGCCACGCTGGTTACTTCCGGGCATTCTGAGACGCCCGCATCCACGGCCCCCGCCACCACCGAAGACAGCGCCGAGCTCACGCGCCAGCGTGACCGCCTGCAGCTGGAGAATTCTTTGCGCGACGAAAAGTTGCGTCAGGAGCTCGCCGCCACGCAGACGGAATTGGCGCGTCTGAAATCCGAAAGCGATCTCCTCAAGGCAAAGGCCGAGCGCGTGCTCGCTGCGAAGAAGCTCGAGATCGATGCGGCGAAGATCGAGATGGAAGCGCTGAACAGCAGCGCAGCACTGGAGACCGCTCGCAAACAGGCGGAGATGCAAGTGCAGCTTATTTCCCTGCGCTCCGCGCGCGATCGTGCGGAGCTGGAGGCCGAGTTGGCCACTGCCGAGCTCACCAAACGCCAGAACACTTTCAAGGTAACTGAACTCGAGTGGAATGCCAAGACCACCGAACTGCGCGCCAAGCTTGCCCAGCGCGAGAAGGAAGAGGAGGTCGACAGCTACGCGGAGGACAAGCCGGTCTACCTGAAAGATCCGGTCACGCCGCAAGGCGAACTCATCCTCACCGACCGGCGCATCCCGCTCAACGGGCTCATCACCCCGGCCACGGCGGAGTTCGTCTGCTCGCGCATCGACTACTTCAATAACAAGAACAAGGACTGGCCGATCTTCATCGTGATCGACGATTCACCCGGCGGTTCGGTCATGGCGGGAAACAAGATCCTCGAGTCCATGAGCAGCAGCACCGCGCCGGTCTATGTGGTGGTGAAAACCTTTGCCGCGAGCATGGCGGCGACCATCGCCACGCTGGCTCCGCGTTCGTACGCCTATCCGAACGCGATCATTCTCCATCACCAGATTTCCAATGGCATGATGGGCAATCTCACCGAGCAACGCGAGGGCCTGAAGACGCTCGAGCAATGGTGGAAGCGCATGGCCACGCCGATCGCCGCGAAGATGGGCATCCCGCTCGAGGATCTGGTGAAGCAAATGTATGCGCACACCTCCACGGGTGACTGGCAGGAATTCGCCGATGATGCGGTGAAGCTGCACTGGATCGATCAAGTCGTCGGTCGCTGCCGCGAGACCGCTTGGAGAAAGAACCCCGACAGCGGCACGGCCAGCAATGGCCAGGTCGCCACGGCGACTACCGGTTCCACCGAGAAAGTCGATTCCAAGGGCCGCGCTTACATGGTGCTGCCGCACCTCAATCCGGTGGATTGCTTTTACCTGCACAATCCGGACGGGTACTATCGCACCGAGTAAGTTGAGAGTTGCGGGTTGAGATTCGAGCGCAGCGAGAAGTCCGTGGTGCTGCGGGGACAATTGAGAGACCGCCGCGGGGCCTTGGAGGTGGCCGCTCCGCGGCGAGTCAAGGAGGGGCGCTTTGTAAGCGCCCAGGGCGGTTGCAAACCGCCCCTCCTTGATGACTCGCTTGCTCATGCGACCCAGTGCGCAGGGAAGGCAAGAAGGTCTTCGATATCCCGCGCCGCGGAGCGGCCACCTATGCGGAGAAGTGGCGGCCTCTCAATTACTCCGGAGCCGCCGCCGTGGGCACCATGATCGCGTCCTTCATCCCGTGGAGCAGTTTCTTGTCTGCAGGGCACACCGTGGCGAGAGCGCCGCGGAGCGAGGCTTTGCCGTCGACGACGAAGTAGTAGGGACACAGCCGCACGCGGCCGCGCATGGTTTCGATCTGCCCCGCGGCGTTGAGGAAACGCTGGTCGACAAGACGCCCCTTGTGGAAGCGCTGGAGGATGTAGGGATGCGCGGGAAATTCCGTGAGTGCCTCGGTGATGGCCGTCTCCCATTCGTGCTGCGAGGCATCCGAGCCGAGCACCACGCTGCGGCTGCCCCACGCCGTTTCGTGAAAGCCGCTGATCTTGAG
>JBGGMZ010000268.1:0-9123 GCA_041287745.1 Chthoniobacter sp.
AATGTCGCGGTGCGCCTGCCCGGTGGCGCGCCTGTGCCGTTCACGACTTATGAGGCGGAGGACAGCGCGACGAATGGAACCGTCATCCGTCTCGTCGGGCAGCCTTCTTCCACGACAATGACTCCGGAGATCGAGGCTTCCTGCCGCGGCTACGTGCAGCTCAGCTCCACCGGCCAGTATGTTGAGTTTACCAACACCGCCGCCGCAAATGCGCTCGTCGTCCGTCACTGCATCCCCGATGCCGCCACGGGCGGCGGGGCCAGTGCCACGCTCAATCTCTACGTCAATGGGGTGTTCCGGCAGTCGCTCGCCTTGAGCTCCAAGTACAACTGGCTCTATGGCGCCGCGGGCAGCAACGGCCAGTCCAATGATCCCACCGCCGGTGTGCCGCATGTCTTTTGGGACGAAAGCAAATACTTCATCACCGGCGCCGCGCTCAACCCCGGCGACAAGATCCGCCTGCAAAAGGATTCGGCCAATACGGCGAGTTACTACCGCATCGATTTGATCGATTTGGAAAGCGTCAGCGGTCCGCTCGCGCCGCCACCGACAGGCACTTATCTTTCGGTCGCCGATTACGGGGCCAATGGTGCGGACAGTGTCGATGATACGACCGCGATCGCCAATTGCATCGCCGCGGCGAAGACACAGGGTAAGATCGTCTGGATTCCCGCGGGCACCTACTACCAGAGCGCGCTCTTCTCGCTGAACGGCGTGACTGTGCGCGGCGCTGGTATGTGGTATACGACGCTCGTCGGGACCCTCGCGTCCACCGCCTTCTCGGGGAATGTGGGGTTCAGCCTCTCCGGCAGTGGTTCGAAGGTTTACGACATGTCGATCAACGACCAGAGCAACACCAACCGTGCGACGGGAAGCAAACCATTCACAAGCTACCAGGCGTCCAACTGGTGGGTCGAAAATGTCTGGATCACGCACACCAACGTCGGGTTTTGGATGAGCAGCGTGACCAATGGAACCGTGCGCGGCTGCCGCGTGCGCTCGACGTATGCGGATGGCATCAATCTCAACCGTGGCTCCAGCTACAATGTGATCGAAAATTGCCACGTGCGCGGGACCGGTGATGACGGCCTCGCCATCCTTTCCGAAAGCGGCGACACGATGATCGCGACGAACAACACGATCCATTACAACACGGTGATCGCACCGTGGTCGGGCCACAATTGTGATCTCGCGGGCGGTGGCGGCCATCTTATCGAGTACAACCGCTGGGCCGACAACGCATGGATGGGCGCATTTACGATCAACCTGCCCGGCGCCTACACCATGCACCCGCTGACCAGTGCGACTGTACGCCGCAACCTCATCGTTCGCGGCGGTGGCAATCTCGGCGGCCAGCAGCGCGGTGCAGTTTGGATTTATCCCGGCAGCACCACGATCGCAGGCACGCTCATTCAGGACAACTACATCGCAGACGCGATCTTTCGCGGCATCCATCTCACCGGCTCGAACAGCCAGCAGATTCAGTTCGATCGCAACTTCATCGAGCATCCCGCGAATGAAGGCATCTTCATCGACTCGCCCGTAATCGGCTCCGGCAGCTTCACGAACAATACCGTGTCCGACCTGAATGCCGGGCAGTTGCCATTCCGCAACAATGCGGCGAGCGGTTACGTCGTGACCCAATCGGGAAACAATTGGTAGCCGTGGTCCGCCAGGCTGCCTCCACATAGGGTCGACAGGCTTGAACACGCCGCCGGGGGAATCTAGCCTGCCGTCCCCCCCCGGATGAAATCCTGTGCACGCTTGTGTATCGCCGCCGTCTTTGCCCTCGGCTGGCTGCGCTGTCTCCAAGGCGCCGTCGTCGAGTCAGGCGAATTGCCCGTGCTGACGACGACGGCTCAGGTGCACTCTCTTTCGGCCGCCGAAGCGCAGCGCGCCTATCCTGTCCGCTTGCGCGGAGTCATCACCTTCTACGACCAGAAACATTTCGACACCGGTTTCGTCCGCGACGAGACGGGCAGCATTTCGGTGCTGACGACCGGAAGGAAATTTCAGCTGACGATCGGGGACGTCGTGGACATCCGTGGTGTCAGTGACGCGGGCAGTTTCGCGCCGATGCTCAAGGCGCTCGAGGTGGATGTCGTCGGGCATGGCGAGCTTCCTCCGCCGCGCAAGGTGACATTTGAAGAGCTCGCCACCGGCCAGCAAGACAGCGAATGGGTCGAGCTCTCCGGAATCGTGCGCTCGGTGGCGGAAGACAAGAAGGCGCAACGGCTCATCATCGATGTTGCGACGGGGGGCGGGCGGTTGATGACGCGCGTGCGCGATTACGATGCGGCGGCGAGCTACGGGCATCTCGTCGATTCGGCGGTGCGCGTTCGTGGGGTTTGCAGCCAGCTCTTCAACCAGAAGCGGCAGATGTTCAATGTGCGGCTGCTGGTTCCGGGGCTGGGCGACATCATCGTCGAGCAGCCGGCACCAACCGACCCCTTTGCCGCGCCTGTGCATTCCATCGTGAGTCTGCTGCAATTTGCACCGGCTGGAATTTATGGACGCCGGGTACGGGTGCAAGGTGTCGTCACGTTTCAACAGCCGGGTCGTGCGATCTTCATTCGCGACGAAACTGAGTCGATGTTTGTGCAAACCCGCCAGGACTTGCCGCTCGCCCCAGGCGATCGCGTGGATGCGATCGGCTTCCCGTCCGCCGGCGAATGGAACCCCATTTTGCAGGATGCTGAGTTCCGCAAGATCGGCCATGCGACCCTGGCCGCGCCGGCCTCGATCACCGCGGAGCAGGCGCTCAGTGGAGCCTACGATGCGGGGTTGGTGCAGATCGAAGGTACGGTCGTAGACCGGGTGCGGCATTCGAACGAAGAGATCCTCGTCCTGACTTCCGGTGGCCGGATTTTCGACGCAGTCCTGGAGAACCCGGCGCGGCCCGATGCGCTGGCCGGTTTCCTCGAAGGCAGCAAGGTGCGGTCGAGCGGGGTGTGCGTGGTCGAGGTAGGCGGGGGCCGCACGCCGCGCTCGTTCCGAATCTTGATGCGATCGCCGCAGGACGTCGTGTTCCTCGTGCGGTCGCCGTGGTGGACCTTGAGGCGGCTGCTGTGGAGCCTCGGTGGCGTCTCGGTGATCACCCTGGCCGGATGGATCTGGGTGGCCGCACTGGGGCGCCGCGTACGCCTGCAGACCGCGGTCATTCGCCAGAAAATCCAGCGCGAGGGCGCTCTCGAGGAACGAGCCCGGCTGGCCCGGGAATTTCACGATACGCTGGAGCAGCAATTCACCGGGATCCGCTTGCAACTCGAAGCGGTGAAATCCAAATTCAGCGAGTCGCCGCCCGAAGCGGAAGAATACCTCGACGTCGCGCGGTCGCTCATTCGCCACAGTCACGACGAGGCACGGCGAACCGTCTGGGATTTGCGGAGCGATGTGCTCGAGCGTCACGATCTATCGACCGCCCTGGAACAAACGATCGCCAGTGCGACCAATGGGGCGCCCCGCACTCGTGTGGCTGTGTCGGGACTGCCGCGGCGGCTGCCGAGCTGGATGGAGAATCATCTGCTGCGCATTGGTCAGGAAGCAGTCACGAATGCGATCAAGCACGCGCGGGCGAGCGAAGTGCAGATCGACCTCGATTATCGACCGGAAGCGCTGCAGATGCGCGTGCGTGATGACGGCTGCGGCTTCGATGCCGACTGCGCTTCCGCCAGTGAGCGCGGCCATTTCGGACTGCTCGGGATGAAGGAGCGCGCGGAGAAAATTCGTGGCCGGTTCCTGGTTTCCACCGCTCGTGCGGCGGGCACCGTGATCGAAGTTACCGTACCGCTCGATGCTGCCGATGCCGATCTTTGCTAACCCCTCGCGATGAAGCCGAAAAAGAAAATTTCCGTGATGATCGTGGACGATCACTTTGTGATGCGGATCGGATTCAAGACGACGATCAACATGCAGCCGGACATGCAAGTAGTGGCCGAGGCGAGCACCGGCAACGAAGCGCTCGAGGTCTATCGCCAGCACCTGCCGGAGATCGTGCTGATGGACCTGAGGCTGCCCGGGATGAGCGGTTTCGACGTCATCGGAGCGCTGACTAAAGAGTTTCCGGCCGTGCAGGTCATCGCGATTTCGACCTACGAGGGCGAAGAGGATATCTACCGGGCGCTGCAATCGGGCGCCCGGACGTATCTGCCGAAATCCGTGCTCGAAAAGGAGTTATCCGAGGCGATTCGAGTCATTCATGCCGGTGGCCATTACGTGCCCCCGCTGGTCGCGGTGCGGCTTGCGGAGCGCACCCATCATCCAGAGCTGAGTGTGCGCGAAATCGAGGTCCTCGGGCGGATCGTGAAAGGCCTCTCGAACAAAGAAATCGCCGGCCAGTTATTCATCACCGAAGCCACGGTCAAACTGCACGTCGGCAACATCCTCAACAAACTCTCCGTTCAGGACCGTACCCAGGCGAGCACCGTCGCGATCCATCGGGGGATTGTGCATTTGGACTGATGCTCATCGGACGCCTCTCCGCTGCAAATTGCAGTCAATATTCTGACGTCCGAGCAGGTGATGGAGAAGCTCGAGCCCTACGCCTGAGCCTTGATCGGAAGCGTGGTGGCCAGTTGTTTTTCGGGTTGAGAAGGGGCCAGTTTGAGCAAGGGGCGCTCGAAGTAGCGGAAGCTCAGGAGGGCGGCGGTGAAAAGCATGGCCAGCCACAACAAGGCAAACCAAACGTTGTGGAGCCCCGGCACTTTGACTTGCAGGAACTCCAGCAACGGATTGTGCAGCAAATAAAAGCCGTAGCAGCGGACCCCAAGGTAGCGGAGCGCATTGTTGCGGATGACAAAGCGATCGGTAACTGCAAGCCAAACGATCGCGGGCACGATCACCAGGCCAAATATGTCGACCAATCCGAGGTGGCCGCCCGCACACCACACTACCCCAATCCAGATGGCGAACCCAGCTATCCACAGCATAGGACGCCGGAAATGGCCCTCCCTTAACAAGGCAAGCCAGACTCCGACGGCAATCGGAAGGGCCCGGCAAAGAGTCCTCCCGTTGTCTGGATAGAGACCGTCGATCAGATTCACCCCCACCATACGGGGAACCACCAGCGCCAGACAGAGGCAGCCCACCACCGTCCCCAGATACCGCTTGGGAGTGAATGCGACCAAGGCTGGCATCAGCAGATAAAACTGCTCCTCCACTGCCAGCGACCAGTAGGGCACGAGATACCCGCGAGTCAGTGAAATCGTACTCTCAAGATTGGCGCAGAAAAACAGGCAATACCGGCCATAGGGCCACACCTCGGGTCGAAACGCGCAGTAGATGAAAACCACTGCCACAGCCAGCGGAAGGATGCGCCACGCGCGTCGGGCATAGAAGCTGGAAAAGTAGCTCAGGCATCCCCTCGTGCGCAGAAGGATCCCCGCAATGAGGAAACCGCTGATGACAAAAAACACATCGAGGCTGATCTGTCCGAACGCATGCCACCATCGCGACCCGATGGGCCAGCGCTCAGGGGTGGCCAGGATGAAGGCGCGTTCGAAATCGGTGGCATTTCCATCCTCAGTCTGAACGCGGATGCGCACAATATGGCGCCCACCCGCTACGCCTTTTACGGACCAATACCCCCTCCATCCGCATCGCTCCGACATGTTCGGGTAAACCGGGGGCACATCGGGGCGGGCGACGCCGGTCGTAGTTGGAAGGAAAGGGCCTCCGTCTATAGCAACGAGCACTGCCTTCACACTCGTCACCGAAGAATCGCGAGGCACACCGGCCCAACCCAAGAGTGCAACAAAAGGGGGATAGCCCCGCTCGAAAGCACCATCGATCCAGGCAACCGGCGCTGTTGCACTCGTCGATGCCGCACTTGTCCGGTTCGTAATGCCCTCGGCGGTGAGGACCGGGTTCCCAGACCACGTGGGAAGGCGAAGCACCATGAAGTGGCAGAAGAGCACCACGATCACCCCGAGGCCGCGCAATTCGTCCAGCCCTGGGATACGTTTGGCTGTGCTGCCCGTGAGGGGACTGGATTGAATCATCTGTGCCCGCAGTAGCACACCGCAGGTTGTGGCGACAATGACAAGTTTGTCCAGCGTCCCTCAGGCTTCTTTTTTAGCAGATGGGCGCACCTTGCTAGATCTCGGAAGTTTAATGATTGTTTATTCCAGCCCGAAACAACGACGCGAATAGCCGGCTGCATTCGGTGCATGGGGAGCCGGTGCCAAGCGTGCTCGATGCTTCGATTTCAGTCGCCTGAAAGGCGTTTTTGGTATTCATCCACGGGCCGAGATGCGGGGTCCGTTTCGACCCCCACTTCACGCATTTGGCAGTCATGTTTTTCCAGAGAATTTTCCGACGAATGATGTGGCGCCTGAATTCCGGCGTGCGGGATCTTTACCTCCACTCTGTGGAGGTTCTAGTTCTGAACGAAATTTATGGTCCGGGGGAACATTTGCGCGAGGGTCGCGTGTGTCCGCCGGGTCCGGCCCTCACGATGATCGGGAAAAAGCGCCTCGAAAATCTCCGTCAATGTGTGGAAGACGTGATTCGCAAGGACGTGCCCGGCGACCTTGTCGAAACTGGCGTGTGGAAAGGTGGCGCGGTAATCCTGATGCGCGCGATTCTTAAGGCTTACAACATCAAGGATCGGCGAGTCTTCGCCGCGGATTCATTCTGCGGCATCCCGAACGTCAATGTGGAAAAGTATCCGGCCGACGCTGTGCACGCGGGGACAGAGCGATTGGAGATTCTCGATAACAATTCAGCCGAAGAGGTGGAGGGGTATTTTCGTAAAATGGGTCTGCTCGATGAGCAGGTCGTATTCGTGCCGGGATGGTTCCGTGACACCTTGCCCGTTCTTCAGGTGGAAAGCATCGCGGTGCTTCGCCTGGATGGCGACATCTATGAATCCACGTGGGATGCGCTCACTCATCTTTATGACAAGCTCAGTATCGGCGGTTACCTGATCGTGGACGATTTCGAGGCCTTTGCCGGCTGCAAGGCGGCGGTCCATGATTTCCGGAAGCTGCGGAACATCACGGAACCGATCGCAGTCATCGATTGGACGGGGATCTATTGGCAGAAGGAACGCAAGGCGCAAGCTGCGGCGGTGGAAGGCAGCTAGCTTCCGCTATTGAATGCTAGCGAATCTTGCGGAGGAACCCGCCTGGATTGAATGTGAGGAGGAACTTCTCCTTCGACCTGTCGCAAACGAAATCATTCCGCCGCTCCATGAATTCCGCGACTGCTTCAAACGGCCCTTCTCCAAAATCCTTACACGTGGGGTGACCATTCACATTGGTGTCCTCCACGATCAACCAGTCACCCGCCGAGAGGTATGGCGCGAAAAGCTCGAGTTCGGCCAGCACATGTTTCCTGGAGTGATCGGAATCGAGAATGATCATTCTTTTCTCGCTTGGGCGTCCCCCGAGGAGGGAGTGAACAAGCTCCGGGTCGCTGCTCGAGCCCGTGACGTAGCGAATGCGTGGATGCTGCGGGCGATCGGCCGCCGTGGCAATATCGATGGAAATGATCTCACCCTTCCCGACGAGGTCGAGCATGTCGGCGAGGAATAATGTGCTGCCGCCCTGGTGCGTTCCCGTTTCGACGATGAGTTCGGGCCGGTACTCGGTGATGATTTCCTGATACATCCAAAGGTCGAGCGGACACTTGAGGCACTCCACGTTGCGCCACCGGGTCTTGAAAAAAATCGGCCCGTCGCCTTGCGGTCCGTGGTAGTAAAGGTTGTGAAAGCGGTCGATGATCGCACGCTCTTTCTCGTTCGCGGTGGCGGACGGTTGGGGTCGGTTCTCGCGCGGATTTTCCTGCTGATGCGTGGTGAAACGAGGATGGCGGTCCGCTACCTTTTGCAGCCATAAGCTTCCGCCGGCATTCCGATGCAGCCGAGGGTAATGGCGCGCCATCCAGCCAGGGAATCGCTGATGAACGTAGGAGTTGCCCAGCAGCACGCGGTAGTCCGAGTTGTGCATGAGAAATGCGCGCAGCAAATAGAGCTCGTTCCAGGCGCGCCCTTCGCGGATCCATTCGCGAGGATACTCGAAGGGATGGAAGATGTCGTGAAAGTGAATGATGACTCCTGGATTCAACCGCGGGAGGATTTCGAAAAAGATGTAATTCACATCGCTGCCCGCTTTGGACACGTGCGTGGAGTCGACGAACAAAATATCGTTGGCCTGCAACGATTGAAACACGGCCGGGTCGACATCCTGTACCTGTCGTTCGATAAGCTTGGTCTGCTCGGCATCACCGGGCTTCATCAAGGAGCGCACCAATGCGGCGTGAGGTTCGATGAAGGTCAGCTCAAGGTTCCCGCCGAGGAAAAGCCCCCGTACATCCAGCATCAAGGCGCTGGTGTTTCCGGAACCGATCTCGATGATCCGCTGTGGACGAAACCGGCGCATCATCGCGTGGAGCATGAAGCCGTCCGTCCAGGCGAATGTGTCGTTGTTAAAATGATAACGAAACGGCGGCGTGGCTTCGTCTGGGAAAGGGCAGTCGTCGCGGTAGGGAAGGAAGCTTCGCAACAGCCGAGCCTGATCGCAGGGCGCGAGGTCCAGCGAGAGTGGTGCTGGCGTGGGATTCGCGGACATGGCCCGGATCCGGTCGGCCTGGCTTGGAACGGCGCTGTAAAAATGTCCGGCGGGGACAAACTCCTTTTGAGAATGGCGGGCCGCGAATTCTTCCGACTGAATCAGCGCCCACATCACCTGTTCCCGAGTCCATTCCTTCGTGTCCAGCATCGCGGCAAAGCCTGCCCGATGATCGAGCTCTTCCGCCGAAGGTTCCCTTCCCAGCAGGGAACGATAGGAATGTCGAACGAAGTTCTTGCTGTCGAGGGCCGTAGGATCGGCTCTCTCAGGAGAGTCATCCTCTCGCCGTTCGTCGTTCAGCGAGTCCATTTTTTAAGTCTCCGACACCGCTGTGGGAGTCGGCGCGATGCTGGCCAGCGTGTCTTCCGGCCTCCCCCGCAGAGGCTGCACCATGAGCCGAATCGGCTTCAGGATTTCCCGCGAGTCTCGCCACGCCTGGATGTTCTCCGCGGTATCGAGTTCCGGCCCGAGTTGATAAGTGGTGGTGCCGTCTTTGCGTAGCACATATTCGGAAAGGGGTGTGTCAAAGCACGTCATGTCGAAGGTCGTGACC
>JBGGMZ010000269.1:0-6584 GCA_041287745.1 Chthoniobacter sp.
CGCCTCGCGCTTGAAGCGCTGCATCATCTCGTAAAAGCGGATCGAGTCTCTGACCGGGTGAATCTTGCTCTTCTCATCGCCGTAGATGGTGCTGATCGGCACCGCGGCGATCCGGCAACCGCGGCGGGAAGCCACCACGAGTTGCTCCGTCTCGTAGTCGAATTTTGTCGTCGCGATATCCACCATGGCGGTGAGCAGGTCGCGATGGATCATCCGGAAGCCGCATTGCGAGTCAGGCACATCCTGCCCGCACACCTTGCTGATCTGCGAGGACATGAAGCTGTTCGTCACCTTGCGCACGAACGGCATGTTGCGCGTGTCGGTCATCCGGTTGCCCACCAGCATCGGCGCCTTCGTCTCGTTGGCTAGATTCAGAAAACGCGAAATCTCTTCGGGGGCATGCTGGCCGTCCCCGTCGAGGATCAGCACGTATTCGATTCCCGGCCGCTCCGCCAAGGCACTCAAGCCGGTCTTGATCGCCGCCCCTTTGCCTTGGTTCACCGTGTGGCGGATAACTTCCACCCCGGTCGCCTGCGCTTCGCTCTCCGTAGCATCGGTCGAGCCGTCATCGACCACCAGCACCGTGTCGAGTTGCTGCTTCACACGCGCCGCCACATCGCGAATGCGCTTTGACTCGAAATAGCAGGGAATGAGGGCGGCTACGTTGGTGCGGTCGATCACGGGGAAGCCGGGAAACTAGGGGGACAGCGGCGTCGGGAAAAGCGCTAAATCGTGGGGAAAGCGCCAAGAGCCAGGAGCCAAGAAACACGTGTGTACCACGTTGGCGTTCGAACGGGCATTCCTGGCTCTCGTTGCTTGGCTGCTGGCACTTTTCTCACCCCGTCGTCGGCACCGGATGGTAAAAGCGCAGCCAGCCTCGGGTCATTCCGCCGAGAAAGAGCATCTGCCGCCGCACGATCATCTTCCCATTCCAGTTTTGGTGCAGCACGGTGATCGTCTTGCGACTGGAGTCCACGCTCTCCACCACGGCGGTGTGGTGATCGGCCTCCATGCTGTAGACCCCACCATCTATATGGTTGTAGCCCGAAAAGCGCGTGTTGTGAAACTGCACGATATCCCCCGCCTCGACCTCCAGCAGCCCTTTCATACCCTTGAGCCCCCCAAAGCTCGCTTGCACACACGCCACCGGATCGCCCCAGACATAGTCACCCTGCGCCGGCCAATCCGGACCGCCCCGGGTGGCTGCCCCGGAATTCCTGAGCGCTGCGGAAGCCAGGGAAGCACACTGCCCAGTCCCAATCCTTTTCCCGAGATTGTCCCGGCAAAACGTGAGGACCGACGGGCCGTAGGAAAAGGACGCGACCGCCGGGAGAGGAGTGACCGGCACCGCACGCTCGACTCGAATGAACGGCACTACCCGCGTGACCTGAATGACCGGCAACGCTGGTAGCGCCGGCAGTATCGGCACCCCGCGCGTGGCCGCAATGGCTCCCACCGGATGCGCCGCCTCGTAGCGCGCCTTCTCAAGGCTCGCCGGGGAGAGCGAGTTGATCGCCACCACGAACTGTAGATTATTCCGAGAAAACACCACCGTCGCACCCTGCAGCCGGACGAAGTTCGCCTCAAACAGTTGCCCATCGCGCCGGGTCCATCCCTCAGCGCAGGCAGATTGACCAGCCGTGAGTGCACAGGCCACCGCCACCAAGGCGATCAGCGGTCGAAACAGATGCCCGGGTAAATCTGAAAACGCATTTTGGCCCGTAGTCGAACCGGACTCTGCCGTCCCTCGATTAAGACCCATGAAAGTCGTGATTGTATCTCGAGACCTCCCTCCCCCTGTCATTCCGCCCCCTCCTTATCGGTCGCCCCAGACATCCCCGCGTCCGCGGGTGAACTGCCGTCCTTGATCCACCTCCAGGCGCAAGCCGTGCACATCGCCAGCCACAATACCGCGAGGACAACGGGGTGAAGTATAAACAGAACAAACCCCTTTGCCTCCCTGCCATCCACAAAAACGAAGAGACCGACGATTACCGCAACGACCGCCCCAAGTATCAGGAAATCATTTCTGGTAACCGGACGCTGACCCGCGCGCCGTTGGGCAGCGATTCTGGCGGGCGACTTGCCTAGCCAACCGGCACCAATGAAGGCGATCGCAGCAAATCCCGGAAACACGTGAAAACGCAGGCCGAGGCACCCGACGGTAATCAAGAAGATCGTGCCGGCCATCCTCGGAACACTCGGAACCCGGGCCAGCGCGGACTCCTCTTCGAAATCTGCCAGTGGAGTCGAGGTGCTCATTGTCAGATTCAGTGCAGTCAGTGGAGTCACCTCACCGCTTCAGCGGGTTGAAATCCGCCGCGTGATACGAGCTGCGCACGAGTGGCCCTGAAGCCACGTGCTCGAAGCCTTTCTTCTCCGCGATCTCCTGGTAGAGCTTGAACGTGTCGGGGTGCACGTATTCCACCACTGGCAGATGCTGCGCGGTGGGGCGCAGATACTGACCCATGGTGAGCACCTGCACGCCTGCCTCGCGCAGGTCGTCCATGGTCTGGAAAATCTCCGGCTCCGCCTCGCCAAGGCCGAGCATGATGCCACTCTTGGTCACGATCTCCGGCGCGATCTCCTTCATCCGCCGCAGCACATCGAGCGACAACCGATATTTCGCCCGCGAGCGCACCAGCGGCGTGAGCCGCTCCACGGTCTCGACGTTGTGATTGAAGATGTGCGGCTTCGCGTCCGCCACCATGCGCAGGCATTCGTCCTTGGCATGAAAATCAGGCGTGAGCACTTCGATGGCGATCTCCGGGTTCGCCTCGCGGATCGCCTCGATGGTCTTCGCAAAATGCTCGGCGCCACCGTCCCGCAAATCATCGCGCGCCACCGCCGTCACCACCACATGCTTGAGCCGCATGCGCTTCACCGCCTCGGCCACCCGTTGGGGCTCATCCGCCTCCAGCGCGAAAGGTTTCGCCGTCGTCACCGCGCAAAAGCCACAGGCCCGCGTGCAGCGTTCGCCGGCGATCATGAAGGTCGCCGTGCCCGCGCTCCAGCATTCCCAGCGGTTGGGGCACTGCGCCTCTTCGCACACTGTGTGCAGCCGCAGATCGGAGATCAGCGCCTTGGTGGAAAAGAAAACGGGATTCGTGGGCAGGCGCACCTTGATCCAGTCAGGCTTCTTCGCCTGATGGAGCGCGGGATCGATCTTGCTGCAGGACATGGGGCGGACGTTAATCACCCTTGCGCCCCGGCGCAACCCCGCGTGCGGAAAAGGACCGGCTTCGAGTAAATATTCCGTGCGCGAGTAGCGCGAGTGGCTATGAAAATCAGGAACCGCCTTCCTTTCTCGTTCCAGCCCCATGCCCACACCCCTTCCCCGCCGCTCCGCTCTCAAGGTCGCCGCCGCATTTACCGCCAGCCTCAGCCTCGGGTTGCGCCGCGCGTGCGCCGCCGGCACCGAGCTGGCCGATGCCGCGCAAGTCGTCCATGATGAGATCTGGCGCCGTTTCATCGACGAATACGGCATCCTCGTCGACTACACGGACCTCGATGGTCATTTTCCCCGCGCGACCGCCGAGGAATGCCGCGAGGGCAAGCCCAACGCGCTCGGCTGGTGGACCCCCACCGAGAACGGCTCGATGTTCAACGGGATGTATATGGATGCCATCGTGCATCGCTGGAAGCTCTCCCGCGCCGGTGCGGACAAAGAAAAGGCCCGCACGCTCATGAAAGGCCTGTTGCGGCTCTCTACGCTGGGCCCAATCGGTTTCATCGCTCGCAACGTGGCCGACGACGGCAAGACGCCCTACCCCATGGGCTCGAACGACCAGACCGGTCCATGGTTCTATGGCCTGTGGCGCTACGTCCACGAAGGCCTCGCCACATCCGAAGAGCGCGACATCATCGTCGACCAGATGGTGGCCGTGGCCACCGTCCTCGCCGCCAACCGCTGGCTCATGCCCTGCAACACCGGCGCGCCTTCGCCTTTCCGCGGCAGCTTCGCCGGTTTTTCCTGGGAAACTGCCCCGCGCCTGCTCTTCGTGCTCAAGGCGATGCACGAGCTCACTCGCGACGCGAAGTGGGCCGACATGTATCAGAAAGCCGTGGAAGAACGCGGTACTCCTCCCCTACCTCCCAGCGCGCCGGGGGCTCCCGCCGCCACGCCTTTTCCCCAGCAGAGCCGTCTCGAGATCTGCCGGAAAGGCATGGAATTCCATGGCCGGTGGCGTCACTCCTGGACATGCGCCTCAGGGATCATCTGCCTGCGCGGCCTGTGGGAAATGGAGACAAACGCCAGCTACCTCCGCGCCTATGCGCAAGGCCTCTCGGCCAGCCTCCAGCTCGCCACCGAGAGCCTCCCCATCGCCCGGCAGTTCGACAAGGCCAGCACCGCCGTGTGCCTGATCGACTGGCGCGAACTCAATGCCTGGTGGCAGCCCCAGCACAGCGAAATGGACGCCGTCAACGTCGCCGAGCGTCAGGCCAAGGAACTCGGCCGCCTCTCCCCGCGCCGCTGGGCGGAATTCAACCAAGTCCGCGAATCCCTCTTCGCCGCCTGGATCGTCACCATGTGCCCCGACCGCAGCCTCGTAGAGCCGCACCGCGCCGCCATCCTCGAAGCCATCCAGCACTTCGACTACAAGCGCCTTTACTACTCGCAATTCTTCCCGGCCGAAGCCGCCGCCTACCGCTTGCAGCTGCTGGAAAAGGCGTGAGCCCTGCCTGTGGCGGCGGTCTGGTCACAAATCGCCGCTAAACCGCTTCCACCGACCGGCCTCTCCACAGGCGGACGACATTCCACGCCGTCACCACCACCGGCCCGGTGAAAATCACGAGAATCTCGTATGCCTGCCTGCCAGCGCCGAAGATTTGAAGCCGGTCGCTCATGGCCAGCGCCCCGTCGATAAACAGCGGCAGCCCGATCACGACGATCAAAATGCCAACCCAACGCCAGGAGAAGCGATCGGAAAGAAATATCCCAGAGACGACACAGACGAAGCCCAGGCCATACGTTACAGCCGAGGTGAGATAGTGCGGACCTCGCTCGATGGAGCGAAAGGAATTTGCCAGCTCGATCACCCCGAAAATCAAAGCGGGGAATATCAGCACCGCACACGGAAGGATGAGCACCAATTGCACGATCACCCGCAGATAGGACATCTCCGCCTTCTGCCCCTCCGGCGCTTCCGATTCCGCCAAAGGCTTCTTATCCAAGCCGCCACCCTCTTCCTCGTGCGACGGCAAATCGGAGACCATGCCCGCCGTTCTGGCCGGAATGGTGGCAGCGAGCAAGCACCATCTTGCGCCCGCCGATGCCGATTCGTGGTCAGGATAGCCCTATCGCGGGGAAGCGGTTAGCTCCCCCTGTGAGAGCAGCCGACTTTTGGCCGGTCCGTTGCTATCAATATGCCATCATATGCACATCCGTAAGAGCCAGCCCTGACGATGCACCTAGGTAGAAGCGAGGCTTATCATGTCAATGGCAACACTCTCTGACCAGCGCGTAGGCGTCCAACGGGAGACCTCTTGCTTTGTGGTCACCGTCGATACCCAGCCCGTCCTGCGCTGTGCGGGGCGGCGCGATGCATTTCGCTACGCCGTCATGGTCCGACGCGCCCTCCGGCAGGCGGATTCCATACGGGCGGACGCCGGCTCCCTCTCCCCAAAGCTTTCCCCGAAAAGACGCCTCCGCCCCCGCACGTCACGTCCCTGAAGTGCACGAGGGCGGTTCAGCCACGGATGAAACACGGATAGGTGGCTCAAATTCAATTTTCGCTCCCTCATTAAAACCCTTGCCTATCTGCGGTCAGGGCCTATCTTACCGGCCCTTTTTCCCCGTTATTGGCAAGGCCGTGTGGTCGTGCCCGGGTGATGGAAGGACAACCGGCAACCCGTGGTAAGAACACTGAATAAAGTTATGCTAGAAATGAAGGACCTGCTCGCGAAAACCTTTCGCGAATTCAAAGAGGGACAGATCGTCAAAGGCCACGTTCTCGAAGTGCGCCCCCGCGAAGTACTCATCGACATCGGCTACAAGTCTGAAGGCGCCGTCTCCCTGAGCGAATTCGACGACGCTGACGACATCCAGATCGGCGACGAAGTCGAAGTACTCATCCTCCGTCTCGAAAACGACGAAGGCTCGGTCATCCTCTCCAAGGAAAAAGCCGCCTACCGCCAGAACTGGGAAAAGATCGTCAAGGTCTTCCAGGGCGACGGGCTCATCAAGGGCAAGGTCAAGGCCGTCGTCAAAGGTGGCCTCACCGTCAACATCGGTGTCGAAGCGTTCCTTCCCGGTTCGCAGATCGACGTCGTTCCCCCGAAAGATCTCCAGCAGTTCGTCGGCAACACCTACGACTTCAAGATCGTCAAGATCAACGACGACCGTAAGAACGTCGTCCTCTCCCGCCGCGAGCTCATCGAAGCCGAGCGTGCCGAGAAGCGCCAGCGCTTCATGGACACGATCAAGATCGGTTCCACCGTCAAGGGCGTCGTCAAGAACCTCACCGACTTCGGTGCGTTCATCGACCTCGACGCCATGGACGGCCTCCTCCACATCACCGACATGACCTGGGGCCGCCTCTGCCACCCCAGCGAACTGGTCAAGGTGGGGCAGGAACTCGAAG
>JBGGMZ010000270.1:0-20837 GCA_041287745.1 Chthoniobacter sp.
GGAGGCGGCAGAAAACGATTTCGCAGCGGCTCATTCCAACCCAAGGCGATGACGGCGATCACCGCGACGAAATACAGAAACCAGGCAGAAAGTTGGTTCATGCGAAGGGCTTCTACCGCCGGCCGGGCGAACGAACGACGGAGGTGGGAGTCGCCCGATCCAGAGCGGTCCCTTGCCACTCGGTCACATTCGGGCGGGGAGGTGTGCTGGGCACGGCCGAAAGGACGGTCGGTGCCGGCGTCGGAGAGGGCGAACGCCCCGCAACCAGACCAAGGTAGCAATCAAGAAACGACTGATTCCAGCCCGTGAGCACGAGCGCGAAAAAAACGACGGCAGCGAGCAACTCTCTCATCCGGCGTGAATTATCCCGACAACCCTTTTCACCGTCAACAATGATCCCGGGCCTGCGGCCGCATTTACACGGATGCCATCTTCGTGATCTCGGTGAACTCGGCTGCGGTGAGCGGCATAACCGAGAGGCGCGATTGCCGCAACAGCTTCATGTCCTTTAGCTTCTCATTGGCCTTGATCTCCTCCAGCGTGACCGCACGGGGCAGTGGCTTCACCGGAATGAGATCGACGCAGCTCCAGTCGCCTTCCTTCGCCGTCGCGTCCGGGTAGGCTTCCGCAGCGACTTCGGCCAAGCCCACGATCTCCTTGCCTACCACGCTGTGATAGAAAAGCACGCGATCGCCTTTGCGCATCGCCCGCAGGTTGAGCCGCGCGGTAAAGTTGCGCACGCCCGTCCAGGATGTACGACCTTCGGAAACCAAGGCGGACCACGAATAGGCAGTCGGTTCCGATTTCACCATCCAGTATTGCGCGGTGCGTTTGCTCATGGAGCGGAAATGAGCCGTAAACCCGGCGTCGGGACAAGCAAAACGCTCGGGGCTGCGCCGGATGCCAATTGCGACAATTAGGCGTTGCCAGAAAGGGGAAAGTTCCTACACTCCGGCCTCTTTTCCCCTATAACAGAGAGTCTATGCTACCGGTCATCGCCAGTTTTTTCGTTGATTCCGGGCTGCCCTTGTCTTTGGTCTGCGCGGTCGTCGGATTGGGAGTTGCCCTCTACTTAATCAAATCCATCCTTTCCTCGCCTGCCGGCAATGATCGCATGAAGCAGATCGCCGGGGCAATCGAGGAGGGGGCCAAGGCCTATCTCGGTCGGCAGTTGCGTTCTATTTCCGTGATCGCAGTCGTGATCGTGGTGCTGGTGGCCATTTTCAAGGATATGCCGACAGCGGTGGGCTTCCTGATCGGCGCGGTGTGTTCATTGGTCGCGGGCTTTATCGGCATGCGCATCGCGGTAGTGGCCAATGTTCGGACTGCACAGGGTGCCACGATCAGCCGAAAGAAGGCGCTGCAGGCGGCCTTCAATGGCGGCGCAGTGACGGGCCTTCTTGTCGTAGGGCTCGCGCTGCTTTCGGTCGGAATCTTCTGGATGGTGATGAACAAGATCAATCCGGACAAGGCGCTGTCTTCACTCGTCGGCGTGGCGCTCGGTGCTTCGCTCATCTCAGTCTTCGCGCGTCTCGGTGGTGGTATTTATACCAAGGCAGCGGACGTCGGCGCGGATCTCGTCGGCAAGGTGGAATCGAATCTCGACGAAGACGATCCTCGCAACCCGGCAACCATCGCAGACAACGTGGGCGACAACGTCGGCGACTGCGCGGGCATGGCGGCGGACGTGTTCGAGACCTATGCCGTTTCGCTCATCGGCACGATACTCGTCGGCGCGCTCACTGTGGGTTCGGGAGCGTCGGTGATTTATCCTTTCGTTCTTGGCGGGCTCGCGATCATCGCCTCGATCATCGGCATCATTTACGTAAACGTGACCAACGCCAAGCCGGCCGCGGCGCTGATGCGTGGTGTGCTGTTGAGCACGCTGATTTCGGCGGTGGTGTTCTGGCCGGTGACGCAGTCGATGTTTGCCGAGGGTCTGAAGGTGAAGAACGTGATGACGGGCGCGGAAGCCATCTACACCTCGGGCGGCGTCTACTTCGCCGCTATTGTCGGCCTGCTCATGACGGGTGCGGCAGTGCTCATTACCAATTACTACACCTCCACCGAGTACAAGCCGGTGCGCAAGATCGCTGAAGCAAGTGTCACTGGGCACGCCACGAATATCATCGCCGGTCTCGCCGTTGGGCAACAGGCGACAGCGTTGCCGGTTCTCTGCATTGCGGCTTCCATCTGGCTGAGCTACAACGCGGCCGGTCTCTACGGCATCGCCGTGGCGGTCATGGCCATGCTCGCCATGGCGGGCATCATCATCTCGCTGGATGCTTTCGGTCCGATCACGGACAACGCTGGTGGAATCGCGGTGATGAGCGGTTTGCCGAAGGAAGTGCGCGCGATTACCGACGATCTCGATGCCGTCGGCAACACGATGAAAGCCGTGACGAAAGGCTACGCCATCGCCAGCGCGGGCCTCGCGGCGATCGTGCTCTTTGGTTCGTATTACGTGGACCTCAAGCACCATCTCGAGGTCGTGCGTCATTTAACCGAGAGCGAGCTGGCCTCGGTGCTCGATTTCTCGCTCAAGGATCCGAAGGTCATTATCGGTCTCTTCATTGGTGGCCTGTTGCCTTATCTTTTCTCTGCGTTTTCGATGAATGCGGTCGGCCGTGCGGCGGGCGCGGTGGTGACGGAAGTGCGTCGCCAGCTCGCCGCTCGCCCGGGGATCCTGAAAGGCGAAGACATTCCCGACTACGGCACTTGCGTCGACATCGTGACCAAGGCCGCGTTGAAGGAAATGATCGTGCCGGCGCTGCTGCCCGTGCTCGTAGTGGTGTTGGTCGCAGCCATTCCCGCGCTGGGCAAGGTGGTGCTCGGCGGAGTGCTCGTCGGTTCGATCGTCACGGGCTTGTTCATGGGTATCTCGATGACCAGCTCCGGCGGTGCTTGGGACAATGCCAAGAAATACATCGAAGAAGGTCACCACGGCGGGAAGGGGAGCGAAGCGCACAAGGCTAGCGTCACCGGCGACACGGTGGGCGATCCTTACAAGGATACGAGTGGCCCCGCGATCAATCCGATGATCAAGGTGGTCAACATCGTCGCGATTCTCATCATCCCCATCATTTTCTAAACAAGAAGTCCAAGCGCCCCCACGCATGGCGATCCCAGCATGAAGACGCTTTTTCTGACCAACGAATATCCGCCCACGATCTACGGAGGCGCGGGTGTCCACGTAGAATATCTTTCGCGCGAGCTGGCCAGGCTCATGCAGGTGGAGGTGCGCTGCTACAGTAAGGAGCATCGCGAAACGCGCATCGATACTCCCTCGCTCAAGGCCACAGGCTTCGGCCTCGATACCTCCGGTTACACCGCGCCCAAGCAGTTGCATTCCGTCTTCGGCGCCGTGCAGCGCGGTCTCGACTGGAATACGCTGAATATCGATGCCGATGTGGTGCATCTGCACACGTGGTACACGCACATGGCGGGCATCATGGCGAAGCTGAACTACGGCATCCCCATGGTGCTCACGGTGCATTCGCTCGAGCCCCTGCGGCCGTGGAAGCGGGAGCAACTCGGCGGTGGCTACGACTTTTCCAGGTGGGTGGAGAAGACGGCGATCGAGATGGCCGATGCCGTGATCGCTGTTTCCGCGGAGACGAAGGCAGACATCCTACGCTTTTTTGACGTTCCCGAATCGCGGATCCACATCATCTACAACGGTATCGATCTCGACGAATATCGCAAGGTCACCACGACCAGCACTCTGGAGAGATTTGGCATCGACCCGAAACAGCCCTACCTCCTATTCGTCGGCCGCATCACACGGCAGAAGGGCATCATTCATCTCGTACGGGCCATCCAGCATATGGCGCCGGGCTTTCAGGTGGTCCTCTGCGCCGGTGCCCCCGACACGCCGGAAATCGCGGCCGAAATGAAAGCCGCCGTCGCCGAAGCGCAGGCGAAGCGCCCGGGTGTGATCTGGATCGAGGAAATGGTGAGCGTGCCGGAGAAGGTGGAGCTTTACAGCCACGCAGCTGTCTTCTGCTGCCCATCAATCTACGAGCCCTTCGGTATCATCAATCTCGAGGCCATGGCCTGCGAAACGCCCGTGGTGGCAACTGCGGTCGGTGGTATCAAGGAAGTAGTCGTGCCCGGCGAAACTGGATGGCTGGTGCCGCTGGAGCAAATGACCGAGACGCCTTTCGAGGCGCTCCATCCGGACGCCTTCTCCCGCGATCTCGCTACGCGCATCAACGAGCTGATGGCCAATCCAGAGATGCGGACTGCTTTCGGCAAAGCCGGGCGCGCCCGTGCCGAGGCGCTCTTCAGCTGGAGCGCTATTGCCCGCCAAACGTGCGATCTCTACACCAGCTTGCTGGAAAGCCGTCGGGCATCCTAGGCGCTCCTATCGCAGGAACCGCCTTTGCTTCCCCGTGGGAACGACGCTATCGTCCCGCTACATGAAGGAGTGTAGAGTTTCCTGTTTGGCTCCCCGTACCAGTCTGGCGGTCATGGGGGTTCTTGCCATCGTACTGCTTCGTGAGCCGACGTTGGGCGTGGCGGAAGAAAAAGAAGATAAAGCGCAGGCTGAGGAGAAAGTCGTGCCGCCGCAGTCGAAAGCGGCTTACGAAAGAGGGCAAAAACAGGCTCACGATGCGATTGCCCACAACATGCTGGCTCTCGAGCAACCCGGCCTTCCTGCTCCTTGGGTGGCCGACTATTCCTCGAAGTTGCGCAAGGACTACCACGTTGAGCTGCGATTGTCCGGCTGTGTGGTGAGGCCCGATTTCCTGAGCTTTATGCAGGGCTACAATGAGGTGATGGTGGAGGAGATCGAAAGGCGTTATGGCAAGGATGTACTGCGGAGGACGGCTGAGCAGGCGCAGAAGAGTTATCAGGCGTGGTCGAGCGGCAAATAAACTGGCTCAAGCTGGCTGTTGCGAGCGCTCCCTCAGCAACGAAGCAATCGCCCTCCGTTGATCGCGGCAGCTTCGCGCCGGTGCGTTTTCCTCTCTATCATTGCGAAGCGGTTGAGCTTTCCGCTTGGTAAGCAATTGTTACTTGGGAATCGCACTGAGATATGCTACCGGAAGAAATGTCTTCCCCACGAATGATCCTTCGATTCGTTTCCGCTCTCGCGATCGTTTTTCTTTCCGCTGCGGCTGTCCACGCGCAGCCGGAAGGCACAGTCAATTCCCTCCGCTACGAGGGGATCATGATCACGACTCTCGCGCAGCCAGAGTTTTTCATCTTTCAGAGCGGCACCCATGAGGAGCATTTCGACGGGTCAATAGATTCTCTGGAGTCCCAAGGCGGCGTCGAAGCGGCCGAGCCGATCACTGGCCTGCACTACATCCGGGCAAAGCTGGCAGTGGATGGAGCGGCATGGAGCGATGCGGACAAGAAGCTTTTGGACGCGCAGTTCCATGGCGCATCGACGGGGAACTTTTATCTGTTCAAGACCGTGGAAGGGCAGCTCTTTTACCTACCAAAGGAGGGACAGACTCCTGTGGTACGCGTGGATTATCTCATGGCAAACGGACGGAAGGTGACAGTCTGGACCTTGAAATAAGTCAAGCGCTATGGCGGCGGACTGAAACAGAGGGGAACCGAGTGGGAGATCACGTTGCTCAAAGATGGACGTCTTCTCCGCCATCGTCGTTTATCTGAGGACCTCGACATTCGCTATATCAAGGTCTCTTGGGCGCCTTCCTCGCGAGCCGTCTGATGCAATCGCATTTCCTCTGTGCCCTTCGCGAATTTGTGTTCTAAATAAGCCTCATGTCGACTCTCTCCCAAATCGCTTCCCCCGGCGCGTATGTTTCTGCGGAACAGGCCCGTGAACTCATCGCCCAAGCCTGCCCGGCCAAGGATTACAAGGACAAGAAGGTGCTGCTCATCGTGCCGGATGCGACGCGGACCTGCCCGCTGGGCATCCTTTTTACGGGGCTCTTCGATCAGATCGGTGGAGCGACGAAGCACTTCGACGTGATGATCGCCCTCGGGACGCATCAGCCCATGAGCGAGGAGGCCATCTGCGAGCGGCTGGAGATCTCGATGGACGAACGCCGCAGCAAATACGCCCCGGTACGCTTCTTCAATCACGAGTGGGACAACGAGGCCGCCCTGCGCAAGATCGGCGACCTCACGCTGGAAGATACCCGTGAGCTGACCGACGGCCTCTTCGAAATGGAAGTGCCGGTGAAGGTGAATGCAAAGCTTTACGATTACGACCAGATCATCATTTGCGGCCCGGTCTTCCCGCACGAAGTCGTGGGCTTCAGCGGCGGCAACAAATACCTCTTCCCCGGTGTGAGCGGCGCTGAAGTGCTGAACTTCTTCCATTGGCTCGGTGCGGTGGTGACGAATCCCATGACGATCGGCAACAAGTGGACGCCAGTCCGCAAGGTGGTGGATCGCGTGGGCGGCATGGTCGACGTGCCCAAGCTCTGCCTCTGCATGGTGGTGGATAAAGCCCAGCTCGCAGGCCTTTTCATCGGCAGCCCGGAGGGCGCGTGGGACGAAGCTTCCGAGCTTTCGAAGAAGCTGCACATCACCTACAAGGACCGCCCCTTCCACACCGTGCTGAGTTGCGCGCCGAAGATGTACGACGAGATATGGGTCGCCGGGAAATGCATGTACAAGCTCGAGCCTGTGGTGGCCGATGGCGGCGAGCTCATCATCTACGCACCGCACGTCCACGAGATCAGCATCACTCACGGCCATCTCATCAAGCAGATCGGCTATCACTGCCGCGACTATTTCCTCAAGCAGTGGGACAAGTTCAAGCACCTGCCGTGGGGGACGATCGCGCACAGCACCCATGTCCGCGGCATCGGCACGTTTGAGAACGGCGTGGAGCAATGCCGCGTGCAAGTCACGCTCGCCACTTCGATCCCCGAGTCCGTCTGCAAGGAGATCAACCTCGGCTACCGCGACCCGGCCACGATCAACCCCGACGACTACGCCAACCGCGAAGACGAAGGCGTGCTGCTCGTGCCGAAGGCGGGCGAGATGCTCTACCACCTAAAAAACCGGCCCGAATGGGCGCGGGAGATGTGATCGGCAGCCTTCAGCTCCCGCGCGATTCAAAGTAGTGCGGGTGGGAACCATTGAACCACAGAGGCACAGAGGACACAGAGGACACAGAGGACACAGAGGACACAGAGGACACAGAGGACACAGAGGACACAGAGAGAAGCGAGTCTCTCTCCCTCCGTGCTCTCTGTGTCTCTGTGGTCCAATTCAATTCGTCCGCATTGATGGTCGCGCCCTGATCCTCGAAAGAGGCCGAAAAACTTCTGGCACGCCACGGCGTGGCTAGTAGACTCGACGCCCTTTCTCTTATGGAACCTACTGCTGATATTGCCGTCATTGGTCTGGCCGTCATGGGCCAGAACCTGATCATGAACATGAACGACCACGGATTCACCGTGGCCGCCTACAACCGCACCACTGCGAAGGTGGATGAATTTTTGGCCAATGAGGCCAAGGGCAGCAAGGTGATCGGCGTGTACTCGATCGAGGAAATGGTCAAGAACCTGAAGCGCCCACGCCGCGTGATGCTGATGGTCAAAGCCGGCAAGCCGGTGGACGAATTCATCGAGCATTTGCTCCCGCACCTCGAGCCCGGCGACATCATCATCGACGGTGGCAACTCGCTCTTCGACGACACCTCTCGCCGCGTGAAGTACGTGGAGAGCAAGGGCTTGCTCTATATCGGCACCGGCGTTTCCGGTGGTGAAGAAGGCGCCCGCAATGGCCCCTCCATCATGCCTGGTGGTTCGCCGGCTGCGTGGCCGCACGTGAAGGACATTTTCCAGAGCATCGCCGCGAAGGTTGCCGACGGTTCGCCGTGCTGCGACTGGGTGGGCGAAGGCGGCGCCGGTCACTACGTGAAGATGGTGCACAACGGCATCGAGTACGGCGACATGCAGCTCATCTGCGAAGCCTACCAGCTCATGAAGGACGGTCTCGGCATGACGCCCGATGAAATGAGCGCGGTCTTCGCTGAGTGGAACAAGGGCGACCTTGATTCGTATCTCATCGAGATCACCCGCGACATTCTCGCCAAGAAGGACGAAGACGGTTCTCCGCTCGTGGAGAAGATCCTCGACACTGCCGGCCAGAAAGGCACGGGCAAGTGGACGGTCATTTCCTCTGCCGATCTCGGCATCCCGATCACGCTCATGGCGGAAGCCGTTTACGGCCGCTGCGTTTCCTCGATGAAGGACCTGCGTGTCGAAGCTGCGAAGTCCTTCAAGCCGGGCAACCCGAAGATCTCGGGTGACCGTGCGGCATTCGTGAAGGACATCAGCCACGCGCTCTACGCCTCGAAGATCGTCAGCTACGCGCAGGGCTACATGCTCATGGCGGCGGCGGGCGAGCAGAACAAGTGGAACCTGAATTTCGGCGGCATCGCCCTCATGTGGCGCGGCGGCTGTATCATCCGCAGCGCGTTCCTTGGCGACATCAAGGCGGCGTTCGACAAGAACAAGAAGCTCAACAACCTCCTGCTCGCGCCCTTCTTCAAGAAGGCGATCAAGAGCAGCCAGCGCGGCTGGCTCAAGGTAGTGAGCACGGCCGTGAAGAAGGGAATCCCGGTGCCCGCCTTCAGCACGGCCCTCGCCTTCTTCGATGGCTTCCGCAGCGAACGCCTCCCGGCGAACCTGCTCCAGGCCCAGCGCGATTACTTCGGCGCCCACACCTACGAGCGCATCGACAAGCCACGCGGCGAGTTCTTCCACACAAACTGGACCGGCCGCGGCGGCACCACGTCGTCGAGCACCTACACGGTGTAATCGGACGACCAGAGATTAGTTAAGAAATTCATTAAGGGCGCGGAGTTTTACTCCGCGCCCTTAATTTGTTTTCAGGTGGGGCATGTCGCGGACCGTAATCGACGACTGATTACTGATTGAGCAGCGCTCTCTACAGAGACTGCGCCGGGGACGTACGCAAAAAAGGCGCGAATTTCTCCGCGCCCTTTTGTGAATGAGAACTGGCTTAAGACGTAATCGCTTAGCGCTGGATGCGCGCCGAGCCGCCCTTCGCGAAGGCTTTCACCTGATCGACCGTGGCCATCGAGGTGTCGCCGGGGAAGGTCGTGAGGAGCGCGCCGTGCGCCCAGCCGAGCTTGACCGCTTCTTCTTCGGACGCGCCGCTGAGGAGGCCGTAGATGAAGCCGGCAGCGTAGCCGTCGCCACCGCCCACGCGGTCGATGACGTCGAGCTCGCACATCGGCGACTGGTAGGTCTTGCCATCGATCCAGGCGACCGCGCCCCAGGTGTGGCGGTTGGTCGAGTGCACTTCCCGCAGGGTGGTCGCGACGACCTTCACCTTCGGGAACTTCTTCACGGCCTTTTCGATGACGGCGAAGAACACGCTCGGATCGAGCTTCGACTTGGATTCAACGTCCTGGCCTTCGATGCCAAGGCCCTTCTGGAGGTCTTCTTCGTTGCCGACGAGCACGTCGACATTTTCCACGATGCGCGCGAGCACTTCGACAGCCTTCGAGTGGCCACCCCAGATGTCCCACAGCTTCTGGCGATAGTTGAGGTCAAAGGAGGTCACGGCGCCGGCGGCCTTGGCGGCCTTCATGGCTTCGACGATGAGCTCGCCGGTAGTGTCCGAGAGGGCGGCAAAGATGCCACCGCTGTGGAACCAGCGGACGCCCTGGCCGAAGATGGCGCTCCAGTCGAAGTCGCCAGGCTTGAGCAGACCGGCCGCTTCGTTGGAGCGGTTGTAGAAGACGACGGGGGCGCGCACGCCGTGGCCGCGATCGCTATAGACGGTGGCCATGTTCGGGCCGCGCACGCCGTCGTGCTTGAAGTGCTTGTAGAAGGGCTTCACGCCCATGGCCTTCACGCGCTCGGCGATGAGGTGGCCGACCGGATAGTCGACCATCGCGGAGGCGATGCCAGTGTTGAGGCCGAAGCAGTCGGCGAGGTTCGCCGCGCAGTTAAACTCGCCGCCGCTGACGTGGATGTCGCAGTGCGTGGCTTTGCGGAAAGGGATCTGGCCTGGGTCAAGGCGATGGATGAGAGCGCCGAGGGACAGAAAGTCCAGTGCGCCACTTTCACGGATATTCAAACCGTACTTCATTTCGATGGTAGATGGTAAGAGCTGATGGTTAACGTGAGTCGAATCGACGCACCGATGAGGGGGACACGGCGAGCCAAGGCGAGGGAGGGGCAATATGGGCAAAAGGGGATGCCCTTGTCTTCAAAAAAGAGAGACCGGAGGCGACAAAGAGGGGCCGGCGGCTACGTTGCGGGTCTTTCCGAGTGTTGCCGGGCGCGGCGCGACATCCAATAGAGGACGATGGCGCCGAAGATCAGGTATTCGATGAGGGAGAGAGTTTCCTTGGGGCGATAGCCGTGGAAGGAGAAGAGATCGAGCATCTGCACGTTGCTGCCGAACTGCTGGAGCAAGGGGAAGGTGTGGGTGAAATTCGTGGGGTAGTCGGGCGTGGTCCACAGGATGCGCGAGCTGAGGATTTGACCGATGGCGAGGAAGGCGATGAGCGGCCGGGTCGCTAGGATGGAGCTATGACGCTCGATAGCCCGGCCGAGCAGGACGTAGACGCAGGGCATGGACCAGTATTGCAATCGCTCGGTATCGGTGCCGCCGACGAAACCGAAGCCCATGCCAGCAAGAAGAAACAGCGCGAGCCATTGCTCCCGCAGGAGAAAGTCGCGGGCATTGCGCCAATCAAAGAGGAGGATGAACAGCACCGGGCCGAAGGCGAGAAACCAGGAGTGGATATAGGAGAGCACCGGCTTGTCGTAGAGGAAACGGTAGATCTGCTCCCAAAAGGAGTAGTGATCGGTCTGGTGCCCCACGAGCCTTGTAGACAGGAAGGCGAGGAAGCCGCCGAGAAAGGGGACGCAATTCTGCCAGGCTGGCGGATGCCAGCGCCAATGCTGGTCAGCGCCTTTCACGAACAAAGGGCGAGCCGCGAAGGCGGCAAGTGGAACGAAGAGTGTGGCATCGCGGAAGTAAGCGCCGACAGCCGACGTCGCGGTGAGCGCCAGCAAACTGCCAGCGGAAGGGCGTGCTGCGTAGGATCGGAGGACGAGCAGGCCCGCCAGGACAAAGACGAAGAGCCACGCGTCGACATGCACCGGTGTGTGATAAAGCAATCGCAGCGGAGCATCCCACTGAATGACGAAGAGCGTGACCAACAGCACACGGATCTTCCAGTCCTGCACATAGCTGCGGAGCCAGAAAACGAGCAGGATACAGGCGATGGCGCACCCGGCGATATTCACGATGCGAAAGGCACGAAACAGATCGGGCGGCGAGACGAAGGACGCGAGCGGAGGCGCGCCGGCATGATAGAGATACGGGCCTTGAGTAGCGGTTGTAACGGCGAGCGCCGCCAGGTGCGCGACACGCACGGGCTGCCACGAATCCTTCGTATAGACGAGCGAGACAAGCCACGGCGTGCCGAGCCGGAAAACATAGGGCGCCTCCGCTTCCGGTCGCTGATGAAGTATGAACTGCTGGGCAACGCGGAAGTAAGGTGTCTCCCAAGCGGTCCCGCCATTGTGCGTGTTCTGCTTTTGCCGGAGGGCAGAGTTGACGTTGGACGCGATGAAGATTGCGGCGACCAGCAATAGCTCGAGCCAAAGACTCCTCTTCATTTCGCAGGAGTCTCTGCGACTGGAGCCTGCTTTTGGTAAAGGTGGGCCAGCTTGATTAGCAATGAATCCAGCTGGCTGAAATACATCTCCTCGGGCATGGAGCTTTTCACTTCGCGAAGTTGGGCGAGCTCCTTTTCAATGGCATCGCGCTCGGCACGTACTGCCGGCGAGAGAGCCCGCTCCGCCGCGCTCGGAACGAGGTGGATCTGGTGCGCGCGCGGGCCATCGGGAGCGCGCCGGTCCGTCGACTTCTTGACGACCCGCACGCCTTGGAACCAATCCGGCGGAGTGCCGAGACCATCGCCGTTGTCATCGAGCAGCGCGTGCTCGGTGGCGAGCCGGCCTTCGTCCTTGTAGTAAGTGGCGGTGCGCTGGGCGGCTGCCAGCCAGGCCTCGAGCAGGGAGGTCTGGCCATCCTTGTCTAGATCGGCCGAAGGGTCGGCAATGGCTTCGGAAAGATATCCGCCGAATCGTGTGTAGTTGTTTTCCGTCCCGGTTTTGGTCGCGGTGATGACGACTCGTCCGGCTGCGGAAAGCGGTTTCAGGAAAGCGCCGCTGGCGGAAAAGCCACACACCACGATGAGCGGCCGATGAAAGGGGCGGAGCAGGGTGGTGAGATCCGAGGCCGTGAGGTCGTCGCCGGCGAGGTTGAACTTGCCCTCGCGACCATCGAAGGTGCCATGGCCGAGCAGCACGAGCCAGAGTTCGGCGGGACCTTCCTTCGGCTCGGCTTCCAAGGCCTGCCGCAGCCGCGCGAGCGAATCAGTTTCGTTTTTGTCGATCGATTGGACATGAGCACCCGCAGCGTCACCCGCCTTGCGCCAATTGGCCGCCCAGCGCGCAAAGGCATCCTCATAGGTCAACTCGCCTCCCGTGCCGACGGCGATGATGAGGGACGTAGTCTGTGCTGCGTCCTCGGCGAAAAGCCGCGGCGTCATCGCCAGTAGGACCACAAAAAGGCAAAGCAGTCTCATGCGAGTCCTTTCCAGCGACGCAGCCCCCATTCGCTGACGAAGCAGGCCAGCGCGAGCAGGAAGATCAGCGGCGTGTGCCACAGCGGTCGGGTCCACGTTTCCGTTACCGGTGCATGTTGCGAAGGCAGGTCGCGGGCAAAGGCGGCGAGATCGTCGGGAGAGAGGACGCGCCCGCCCGTTTGCTGGGCGAGCTTTTCCATGAGCGGGCGATTCGGTTTGAGATCGCGAAACTCGGCGGCGGCGAGGTCACTCGTCCAGCCGGTGGCATTCGCGCCGGCGGGTGCGCCGCTTTCGTTGGCAACCGCGGCATCCACGCGATAGCCACCGCTGTCTCGCGGGATGAACGTAGCCTCGTAGAGGCCGGGCTCGGTAGTCGATGGCTCCGCGCGCAGGGTGAGGGGAGCTTCGCTCACGGGTGCTTCGGGGCGCGAGACTTTCAAGGTGACGGTGGCATTATCGAGTGGCTGGAATTTGGGGTCACGCGCCCGCACTTGAAGATGCACGCTGGCGCCATCGGGTTGGGGTTCGGCGCGAATCTCGACGGGGTCCGGGATATCCGCCACGAGCCAGCGCACGATCTGCCGCCAGCCTTTGAGCAGATCGGCCTGGCGCTTCTCATCACCAAGCCCGGATTGCCAGAAATCACCAATTAACATCGCCGCCGTGCGGCCACGGCCAAAGCGTTGTGTCACGAGGGCAGGGTAATCGTGATGGCCGTCATTCACCGTTGCGATCACCATGGCCGCGGGCTTGGCTGTGCCGGTGCGGTTGAAGACGCCGAACGCCGGCAACTCCGTGAGCCGCTGGCGTTCGTCGGTTTCATTCGATCGCAGCCGCGCCCACGGCTGTAGCCAGCCTTCGCGGGTGAGCGCGAGGTGGAGTGGACCCTCGGGGGCGGTCTCAGTCTTGGTTTCGAGGTAAACTGGCAGCATGTCGCCGACTGCTGTGCGGCCGTACTTGCCATCACGAAACGATTCCATGCCGCCCAGCATGAGCAGCCCGCCGCCGCGCTCGCTGACGAAGCGCTGGAGAAGGCTCATTTGATCCTGAGTGAAAAACTCCGCTTCGAGGTCATCGAGGATGATCGCGCGATATTTATACAGCTCCTCCGGCGTCTTGGGAAAGCCGTCGCGCAATTCGAATTCGTCTACTGTGTTCAAGCGCGTGAAGACCGGTTGGTCATAACGCTCGATATCTTCCTTCGATTGATTGCCGAAACCGCGGAATAGCGGGTTGCTGGATTCGCCTTCGCGCCCGCGAAAGGTGAATTTCGGTTCGCGGTTCGCGATACGAATAAGGCCGACGAGTTGAGTCTGGTTGTCTGCCTCCACGGCGCGGTGCAGGAACTTGTATTCCCAGTTCGGCCGTCCGCTCACATACAGCACGCGATAGGGGCCTGCGCCGCGGTCGACGGTGATAGTGCTCTCGTTATTGGCCAGCGTGACTTCGGGTGCCGACGCCTTCTTCGGATCGATCTTCAGCCGGTAGAACAGCACTCCGGTCTTGGCCGGGCGAATCTGAAAATGGAGCACGACTTTTTCTCCATTCGCAGGAACGGTGGCGGTCTCCGTGGCGACTGGTTTGACATCCGACCCGCTCTTTCCGGGTTCGATTGGGATGAGGCTACCGACGATCTCCTCGCCGGCAAATCCGACGGCGGCGATATCGGCTTGAATGGTGACGGGCGCGTCTTCGAAGGAAGTCTGCGTCACCGTGGAATTGGTAATCGCGAGGTCGCGAGCAGGGCTGTCCCGCGTAAAGAGGACAGGGTAGATCGGCGGCAACTGGCGCAGCTTTTCCATGTTGACCGGGTCTGCGGCAATGCCGTCGGTGAGCAGGATGACGCCGGCCAACGGCTGGCCATGCTGATGATCGAGGAGCTGTTCCAGCGTATGGCCAAGGGCGGTGCCCCGGCCGTCGAAGGAAAGCTCACGGAAATTCTGCGAGGGCAGCAGGCGGGTATCCGCGAGATAATCGCGCACTTCAAAGTTCTCCCCAAGGTGGGAGAGCCAGAGATTGCCTTCACCCGTGACGGTGCGCCGCAGGACATCGCCGCGAGACTCTGCGACATTGCGATCGTGCAAGGTCATGCTCAGCGAATTATCAGCCACCACCGCGATGACATTCGCGCCGGGTTTGGCCCGCTCGGAAGACCACATCGGATCGAGCAGGCAAAGCAACAGGATGGCGGCGCCGAGCACCTTCAAGACGGCACACGCCAGGCGGAGCAGGTGAGGGGCCGGAGTGCGAATGTAACTCCAGGCCACAGCACACAGCACCACGCCGCCTGACACCACCGCCGGCCAAAGCCATTCCTGACCGGCCAGATAAAGCGCGCCAATCTGCTGCATCAACGCCCGAGTTCCTCGTAGTAACGCCGCACGCGCTCGACATATTTTTGCGGCACCGGATCGCGGTCCAGTGGCACGAGGCTTTCCTTTGACTCGCGGCGGGCGAGTTCCTCGGTGAGGCGGTTGTGCAATTCCGCCAGCGGGTTGCCAATCTTCGATTTCACCAAGTCCCACTTCGGCTGCGCACCATTGCGCTTGTAATCCACACGGACGCCTTTGGCGGTCTCGCGGATGCGCGCGATCTCCGCACGCAGATTGGGATCGTCGATCATCTCCTCCACGTTGCGGAGCCGATCCGACCAGTCGACAAATCGCTCACCGGTCAGTGGTCCGTCAAATGCCGTATCTGCACCCCCGCCGGCACCGCCACCATTGCCGCCACCGTTACTGGCGTTCGCGTTCTCTCCTGCATTGCCGGCTAGTTGGCGGAGGCGATTGCCCTCACGCTGGCCCCCGTTGGTGGGGTTGTTCTGGGCCGTGGCTCCTCCGCGTCCGCCTTTGCCACCTTGCTGGCGGCCGGGCGAACCACTGGGCGACGCACCATCCTCCGGCTGCTGTTGAGATGGATTGCCAGCCCGCTCGCCACCGGCCTGAGCGGTTTGATTTTGGTTTTCGTTTGGCTGTCCCTTACCGGAGCCCTGACCGTTTGGTCGACCAGCTTGATCTTGATTCGACTGCCCCTTGCTGGACCCTTGACCGTTCGCTTGCGCTGTTTGCTCGCTGGATGGCTTCTCGCCTTTTCCTTCGCCTTCGCCCTGACCGCCTTGTTGCCCCTTTTGCTGGCCGTTTTGCGCCTGCTGCTGTGAGGCCTCCTTGCCGCCTTTGCCTTCTTTGCCGGGCTGCTGCTTGCCGTTCCCCTCAGATGAATCTTTGTCGCCATTCTCGGCCTTCTCAGCGGAATCGGATTTGGCTTCGGCCTTTCCGTCTTTGTTCCCCTCCGTTGGAGGGGTTTGGGCGAGATCGGGACGCGCCTTGGAGATCTCGCGTTCCAGTTCGTTCTTCAGCGCATCGACCTCGGTTCGCGCGGCGCGCAGGGCGTCGGCTTCATTGCCTAGGACACTTTCCGCCGCACGCTCGACGCCGGACTTCAGGTCGTCGATTTCCTTCCGCGCTTTTTGCTCAAAACGCCGCGCATCCTCGGAGTTTCCGCGCTGGGCCAGTTGTTGGGACATTTCCAAGGTCTTGTCCGTGCCGGCTTGGGTCGTCTTGCGTAGAGTATCGTAGAGTTCCTTGGCCAGCAGCGGCTCGGCAGTTTCCGCCTGTTCGCTGGTTTCCTTCATCTTTTCCGTGAGCTTGTTCAGGTCGCCCTGCTGCTTGTCGAATTTCTCTGCAAGTTTCTCGCGCTCGCTGCTGCCGTCGAGGGTCGGGCGCTCCGGTTTCACCGCCGGCTGCGGCTGCAGCTTCTCCGCGAGCTCCTCCTGGTTCTGCGCGAGGTCGCGCGCGTCGTTGCGCATCTGCCGCATCTCCTCGCTGAACTGCCCGCTGGCCTTCTTGCGAAATTCGTCGCGCATCTGCTGCAAGTCGCGTTGCGCCCGCGTGCCGCTGGCCAGCGCCTGTGACGGCGCTCCTTTCTCCATCGACTCCGACGCTTTCTGCGCTTCGTTGCGCGTCTGGTCCAGCTGCTGCCGCTCTTCCGCGAGTTGTGCCTGCTGGGAAGACTGCTCCATCTTCTGCTTTGCCTCATCGATGTCCGCCAGCATCTGCTTTTCTTCCTCCTGCAAGCGCTTGAGCTGCCGCCGAACCTCGTCCTTCTGCTGCTCGGTCTTTGCCTCTTGCAGGGCCGTCTGCAGTTCCTTCAGCCGCTCATTGATATCCTGCTGGCGTTGCGCGAGCTCCTTCAGTCGATTGAGGATCGCGAGCTGTTCTTTTTGTTGCTGGTTCTCCTGCGGCTTGGCCTCGCGGTTGGCTTCATAGCGCTCTTTCTCGTCCTTCATTTCCAAGTCATCCAGCTGTTGGCGTTGCTTGTTTTTCGCCATGCCTTTGCCTTGCTGGCTCTTGTTCTTCTTCACGCGAAACTCGTGCGCCGAAAGCTTGAGCAGCGCGTCGTAGGCCGATTGCTCCGCCGTCAAGGCATCGGGCAAAGGTGCTGTCGCCGTGGCCGCCTTGTTCAGATGCTCCAGCGCTGTCTGCATCTCGTGCACCGCGTTTTCAGCGAGTGCATGGATCTGCGGATCTTCGGCCTTCTCCACGAGCTTTTTGGCCTTCTCCACCGCTTCGGATTGCGAATCACGCACCACCGGCTCGTCCTTCAAATATTTCTCACTCGGCTTCTCCGCGCCATCCTCAGCACGCTTCAAGTTCCATGTCGCACTGACGATCTGCTTCTGCATCTCCGCTAGCTTTTCGCTCTCGCTTTGCCCGTCGCCACCACCGCCGCCTTCTTCACCAGCGCTGTTATCCCGCCGGAAGATTTCTTCAAATGGCCGCACCTCCGCGAAATACATATCCGTGGCCGTGTGCCGCACCTTGCCATCCGGTCCCACGTCATCGGCCCATAGAAACCACGAGATGAGTTGGTCCGGCTTCACGCCGAGTTCCTCGAGCTTTAGAAGATAAGCGACCTCTTTCTTTTCATCCGCGTGCGTCTCGCCGCCGAGCTCGATTTTCTTTTCGCCGCGTCCGGCGACATTGATCGTGAGCCCGTAGTGCGAGAGCCCGAAGTCGTCCCATAACTCCGCGCGAAAGGCCACTTCCTCGATCGGCGAAACGCGGGGATCCCCTTTGGGTGTGATGAACTTGAGCTCCGGCCGCCGATTGGGAAGCGCCTCGACGATGAACTGCGCCGGCAGCTTGTTGGTGCGCCCGTCGGAGTCTTCCAGCTTCAGCTCGTAGGTCTGGCTCGCTTTCAGCGGGAAATCGCGCAACTCCGCCAGCGGCTTCTCCGCATCCACGGTGAGGGGGACGGTCGAGCCATCTTTGGCGACGAGCGTGGCAGACTTCACCGGTTTGTTGAGTTGGAAGGCCACCTCCATTTTCGTGCCTTCCACTGCGCTCACGCGATGCGTGTCCGGTACCTTCTTCTCCGGCAGCTTGGTGTATTCCGGGTAATGCAAGGTCGCGTCCGCGCGATCGAGACGCGGATGCTCGAAGACCTTCACGTTGAAATCCCGCGTGGCCTGGCCTGCGTACTCCACATGATAAGTCAGGTCGCCATCCACTTCCGGCAGGCCGCCACCGAAGACTGGGTCATCGAGATTCTTGACCAGCGGGATGCGTTGCGCCGGCTGATTCTTCGGCTGCACCACCAAGGTCGCTTCACCCGGCGGACTCTTGTGGAAATCCGCCAGGATCACCAAGCCAGAGCCACGCTCGATCGTCGTGTCCCCAGGGTTGACGGTCACAGACTCTTCCGAGGTTCCATGTTGTGCTACGGGCGAAAGCTTCGCCCGATTGGATTGAAAGCTGATCGCCAGCGTTCCGATGGCACACACGAGAGCTGCCAGCCGTAGGCTCCAGATGCGCCAGCCCGGCACGGCATCCAGCCAATTCGCCCGTCGGCCTTCCTCGGCTACCTCTCGCACCACGCGCTGCTGGAGGAAATTCAGTTTACCGGTTTGCGGATCGGGCCTCTGCTCCACAGCTGTGATGAGCAGGGCATGAAGCTCCGGATGCTGCTGTTCGATGCGGCGCGCGATGGCCCGGAAATCCGGCTGCCAGAGCCGACCGAGCACCCGTGACAGCAGGAAAGTGATCAGGATTAGCAAAAACGCGAGGAGTCCCCGGCCGGGAATGGCGATGTGCCGCGTGACGACGATCGCGGCGGCAATGGCGAGCGCGGCCAGCCCGAGAACGAGCCAGCGCAGGCTGCGGAGCTGCCGGTGCCGGTCGATGACCGGCTCGAGTGCAGTTTGGAGCAACGGCGTGATCATGTGGATGCAAGGGTAGAACCGCTGGCTGGGCGGGAGAGTTTCCCGGCAAAAAGGGTTTCTAGCAATAATACTCCGAGGGCGGTCACGATTAGCCATCGCCAGAGCTTTTGCTGGTTTTCGATCTCCACGGCCTGCGCTTGACCTTCGCGGCGGGCGGCTTCCGCGGGCGTCTCGTGGGTGGTACGCAGGGGCACGCCCAGCGCCAGGAGCCGTTCGGTGGAGAAGGGGGCAAGGCGGCTTTCATCCGGCGAGAGATTCACCACGAAGCGCTGGGTTCCTGGGGTTACGGTGTAGACTCCCGGCTGATCTGTGGCGGTAAACTTCGTCCCCGGCGCCAAGGAAACTTCCTTGCCATCCGGTTTACGGACAGTGAGCGGCTGCGGGCCGACGGGCAAGGGGACCTCATCGCCGATGAAGTACTGCGCCTTTTGCGGTGGCAGACTGCTGCTCTGATCGAGCAGTGCCTGAAGCAGCGGAACGAATTTCGACGACAGCGCGAGTTGGCTGTCGGACGGCCGCCAGCTGCTGGTGAAAACGACGACACTCCCTTTCCCCAAGGGGACCTGCACCACGGCCGGATCACCACTATCGAATTGCGCCAGCACTTGCGCTCCCGTGAGTGCGGATGCATCGAGGCGTCGATATTTCCACCAGTGGATCTTGGCGAAGTCGCTGAAACGAGGGTCGGCAAAAGCGGAGAAGAGAGGATGCCGAAAGTCGATCTGCGCGAGCAGCGCGTAGTCCTTGACCGTGGCTTCCGGTGTGGCCAGCGCGGGCAGTTTCAGCAACTTGCCCAAGACCGAGGCGCCAGCGGCCGAGGTCAGCGGAACCACCACGATCTTACCGTCCCGGGCAAATTGCCGTGCGGACGTGATCGGGGCGTCGGCCGTGGCCTCGCCGAGCACGATCAATTGCCCCTGCTGGAGTTGATAAGCGGGCACGGCGCCCTCTGCACGATGGACGAGAATTTCTACATTTTGGTGAGCCGTCTTGGGAAAGGCGCGGCGCAGGTAATAGAGCGAGGCGTGGGTGTCATCATCGGAATCCGGTCCGATGAAAAGGACGGGTAACTGCGCCGGCTGGGGCGGCAGAATGTAGAGCGTGTTGTCAAAAGGGGTGTCGTCGCCGCTCAGCGTGAGCGCTGTTGCACCCGCGGGTGGCTTTACGATCCGCACGATGCGTGTCTGGCCTGCCGGGACATAGGCATCCAGAATCGGCGTTCCTTGCGGTGCGCCCTGCCAATGGAGCTGAAATTGTTCATGCTTGGACTCGGCGGCGTTGCTCACCCGCACCCGGAGTGGAATCTCTTCGCCCGGCTTGTCGTTTTCTTCGCTCTCGGAAAGCCATTGCGCCGCGGCATTCTGTTGCGCCGCGGCGGCTACGGAGTCGATCGTCACGCTGATACCCCGCGGCCATTGGTAGCCCTGAAGACCATCGAGCTGTGCGCCCTCCTGCATATCGCTCACCACGACGATCTCCCGTTTGCCCTGGAGCGATTCGTCCGCCTGGTCGAGCGCCTCGATGCTCTGCAGCAGCGCGGTGTCGAGGCGCGTGGCATTCCAGGTGGGCGCGAGTTGGGCGAGCCGTTGAATAGCCGCCGCCGCGCGCTCATTCACCGGGGTCTTCTTCCATTCCTCAAAGCTCATCACCGTGCGCAACTCACGATCGAAAGCGAACACCGCGACCTGGTCGGTGGGATGCGCGGCGCGCAAGCGCGCTTCGATCTTTCCCCGGGCTTCGTCCCACAGTTTCTCCCGGCGCATGCTCGCACTGGTGTCGGCGAGGATGACGATCCGTTGTCCGGCGCCAGGTGGCGGGCCGGGCATGGCACGCTCGAGAAACGGGCGCGCAAACGCCAGGGCGAGCAACGCGAGCGCCAGGCAGCGCAGCAGCAGCAGCCACACATTTTCCAACCGGCTCCGCTTGGTAATGCGGGGTGGCGAGGGCTCCAGGAACATGAGCGTGCTGAAGGGTGTCTTCTCCCGCGTCGTCCGGCGGATGAGGTGAAAGAGAATCGGCCCGATGACCGCCAGC
>JBGGMZ010000271.1:0-8292 GCA_041287745.1 Chthoniobacter sp.
CCCGAGGGATGATAGGTGATGAGATGCGTGCCGCCGTCGCCCGTCTTCAAGCCCGCGGCCATTGCGCGCCAGATGGCGCGGTGAGTATCGGTCTCCACCGGTCGATCGCCGCCGAGGATCCAGATGATCGGCTGATCGCGATAGCGGCGCCCGAGCCATTCGCCATACACCCGCGCATTCTCAGGCGTAAAAATTTCCGGCCCTTGTCCCCACTTCTTGTTCACCTTGTCGCCCCACGTGGGAAGCATCGCGATGCGCAGGCCTCGCTCAGCGGCAGCCTTCACCACGGAGTCGACGTGCTGGAAATAAGCCTCGACCGGCTTGGTTGGATCTTGGTTCTCCAGCGGCAATTGCCCATAGGCATTTGGTTCCACCAGCCCGGCAAACTCCGCAAGGGCGACCGCTTCGATGACGGTGAAGCCCTTGCTCGCGCGGTCGTCGAGATAGCGCAGTGTGTCTTCGCGATTCAGCCGGTGAAAAAGCTCCCACGCGGTGTCGCCGAGATAGAAGAATGGCTTTCCATCGGCGTGGACGAGATGCCGCCCATTCTCGCTCACATGCAGGCGGTCGAGCGGCTCGGCGGCGTGCAGGCCGCACGTCAGGAGCGCGAGAGCGAAGATGGTCCGGGGGGACATGGGGTCGGAAGGGTTAGTTCCGTTCGGTGGATTTGCGGCCTTGGAATCTTCCAATGATCGTCCGGGCCGCCTTCTCCTCGTGGCGCTGCTGTGCAGCCTTGTCGTCGCCTGCCAGGCCTTTCACGATGTTGGCTTTGGTGTTGGCGGATCCTTTGGGCTTTTTGCTGGGGCGTTGTGGCATGCAGAAAATTTGCCGCGTCGATGGCGGGAAGCGAGCCCTATCTCATTCGCCCCGTGGGGGCAGGGTCGATTCTACCGCCTGGCGGGGAGGGCTAGCTCCTGCTCGCTGAACTGGATGTTCACCTCCGGACCCACGTCCGCGAGAATCTTGCGGGCAATCAAGCGTTCGGTGGGCTGCAGGGTGCTAAAGTGATCCGCACCATTGATGGGATGGAAATGAGTCAGCGGGGCGTGCGGCATCTTTGCCATGGCGCGCAGGCTGTCGATGTTGCCCCGGCCGCTGGCACCTTCGAAGATAAACGTCGGCGTGCGGATCGCGCGGAGAAAACGCCCGGGCTCACGCATTTGACCCTCCCTGCGCACGCTGATGTCGAACGGCAGATACTTTTCTCCGTAGCCGGTGACATCCTCGACCGGGCCGAAAGAGAACACCGCCCGGAAACGATCGGTCGATTCCGCGGTGAGCAGGGCCAGCGTGCCGCCAGTGCTGTGGCCGCCCAGATAGATGCGCTGCGGGTCGACGTAGTCGAGCTTGCTGAGGTAATCCGCCGCAGCAAGCACATCGTCGACCTCGCCATAGAAGCCCTCCATGTAACCGGGCGCGTCGTTTCCACCGCGCAGGCAGGGATACATCATCACGATGCCGGCTTCGCGGAAAGCGGTCGCGGATTGATCGTTTTCCGCCGGGCTCGGCGTCCACGCGATATCGCTGATGCTGTTGCTGAAGCCGCCGACGATCCAGATGATCGCCGGATGTTTGCCGCCGGTCTTGGGAGCCGTTCCGACGTAGGCGGGCAACTCTCCGGCCGGCGAAGTGTACTTCACCAGCTGGAAGAAATCCGGCGGGGTGGGCGCAGCCTCCCCGACATGGACGTGACGGGTGAGGTGCGTGGTAAAACCGCGCCGAGCTTCCGCGAGGGTGGTGATGTGCTCCTGCGCCGGGGTTGGTGGCTCCGCTGCAGTCTGGGTGGGCTTGCACGCGACGCCACCCGCCAGAGCCACGCATGCGAGGATGAAGAGTGTGACGCGCATGCGGTAAGCAGAGGCTTACTTCTTCTTCTGCGCCATATCGAACCAACTCGGTCCGCTGGGCGCCGACGGACGGAAAGCGCCGCCGCCGCCACCACCGCTGTTGCGATCCTGAAACTTGCGCACGTCGCGATCGTTGCCGCCGCCTTTCGGGCGCTGGTCGCGTGGGGTGAGATCGACCTTCGTCTTGAGCGAGAGCGCGATGCGCTTGCGGGCCATGTCCACTTCCATGACGGTTGCCTGCACGCGCTGACCGACCTTGAGGACGTCAGCCGGATTCTTCACGAAATCGTCGCTCATCTGGCTGATGTGCACGAGGCCGTCCTGGTGCACACCGATGTCCACGAATGCGCCAAAGGCGGTCACGTTGGTGACAATGCCGGGCAGCTTGAGACCGACCGTGAGGTCCTCCATTTTCTCCACGCCCTCGGCGAAGCTGAAGGCCTCGAACTGCTGGCGGGGATCGCGGCCGGGCTTGGAGAGCTCGGCGAGAATGTCCTTCAATGTAGGGAGTCCGACTTCGGCGGTAACGTATTTCTCGGGGTGAATCTTGGCGCGCTTCTGGCCGTCCTTCAGCAGGTCGAGCACGGTGCAACCGAGGTCTGCCGCCATCTTGTCGACCAATTCATAGCGCTCGGGGTGAACGGCGCTGCCATCGAGCGGATGCTCGCCGCCGCGGATGCGGAGGAAGCCTGCGGCCTGTTCATAAGCCTTGGGTCCAAGGCCGCTGACCTTGAGCAATTCCTTGCGGGATTTGAAGGGGCCGTTCTCATCGCGATGCGCGACGATGTTGGCCGCGACGCGTGCGTTCAGGCCGGAGATGTAGGCTAGCAAATGCTTCGAGGCGGTGTTGAGTTCCACGCCGACGTTGTTCACGCAGGAGACGACGATGTCATCGAGCGAACGCTTGAGGGCGTTTTGATCGACGTCGTGCTGATACTGGCCGACACCGATGGATTTCGGATCGAGCTTCACCAACTCGGCGAGCGGATCCATGAGTCGGCGGCCGATGGAGACCGCGCCGCGCACGGTGACGTCCTTGTCGGGGAATTCCTCGCGGGCCACATCGCTCGCGGAGTAGATGGACGCACCGCTCTCGCTGACCATCACGACCGGGATGCTGGAAGGCAGGCCGAGTTTGCGGACGAAAGTTTCCGTCTCGCGCGAAGCGGTGCCGTTGCCGATGGCGATGGCCTCCACTTTGTATTTGGTCACCACGAGCTTGACCATTTCCGCGGCCTCCACCTGGTCGCGTGCGCCCTTCTCAGGATAGATGACATCATGGGCGAGCAGTTTGCCCTGGCGATCGAGGAGCACCACCTTGCAGCCGGTGCGGAAGCCGGGGTCAATGCCGAGCGTGACCTTCTGCCCGAGCGGCGAGGCGAGCAGCAGTTCGCGAAGATTGTCGGCGAAAACACGGATCGCTTCCTCGTCGGCCCTCTTCTTGTAGAACGTGCGAGCTTCACCCTCCATGGCGAAGCCGAGCAGGCGCTTGTAGCAATCCTGCACCGCGAGCTTCACCTGCTCGGAGGCGGGCGACTTGCCCTTCACGAAAAGACGCTCGAGCAGCGCGCCACACTCGATTTCGTCCGGCACAAGGCGCGAGAAGAGGAAGCCTTCCGACTCACCGCGGCGAATGGCGAGAATACGGTGCGAGGGGGCTTTCTCCGCCGGCTCGGTCCAGTCGAAGTAGTCTTTGAATTTCGCGCCTTCCTCTTCCTTGCCGCTGATGACCTTGGACTTGATCACGCCCTTGGTGAGGTAAAGATCGCGCATCTTGGCGCGGGCGGTGGCGTCATCGTTGATGCGCTCGGCGAGGATATCGCGGGCACCAGCCAGCGCGGCGGCTACGTCGGACACGCTGTGTTTCTTCGCGTTGATCTCGATCTCCGGGCCCACGAATGGCGCGGCCGCGGTCTGCGGATCGGTCGCCGGATCCTGCGCCCAGAGGATTTCCGCGAGCGGTTCCAGCCCGAGATCCTTGGCGATGGTGGCCTTGGTCGTCTTCTTGGGGCGGAAGGGAAGATAGATATCCTCCAGCGTGGTCATGTTGTCCGCCGCCTCGATCTTCGCCGCGAGCACTTCGGTCATGAGCTTGCGCTCCTCGAGCGACTTCACGATCGATTCGCGGCGCTTGTCGAGTTCCTCGAGTTGCTCGATGCGATCACGGATTGAGGTGATCTGCACTTCGTCGAGCTCGCCTGTCTTTTCCTTCCGGTAGCGGGCGATGAAGGGCACAGTGGCGCCTTCCTCCAGCAGCACCGCGGTGGCGGCGACCTGGCGGGGTTGGAGCTTCAGTTCCGTGACGATGCGGGCGAGATGTTTTTCGATCATGAGAGCAACTTGGGGAGCGCATGATGCGACGCGAAACGGGTGAGTCAATCGTCGCTGCGGATTAAAATTTTCGGGAAAACGCAGTGGAACGTTGACAGCGCGCGGAGGGGCGTTTTGCCCTGAGTAATGGGCCGCCGCACACAAGTTTTCCCTGCGTAAAACAGACGGCGCAACCGAGCGACGATTTTGACGTTCAAAGTGGACTCGGCACCGCGTAAAACCGTCGCCCGTCTAAGAAACGCTCCCAAGAGCGTATCCCCACATACTCCATGAAATTCCTCCCCTCCAGCTTTCGCTTCACGCCGCGCGCGTGCCTCTTCGCCCTCGCTGGCCTTGTACTCTCCCGCCTGACCGCATCTGCCGCCGACGATCCGTGGAAGCCATGGATTGAGCCCGATTTCCCCTTCTTTTCCTCGGGGCTCGATCTGCGCCCGCAGTCGCCGGACGCAAAGGAATGGAACATCACGCCGCGGGGCATTGTGTTGAATCTAGGCCACGACTGCTGGGCTTGCTTCGATACCGATTTGCTGCGCATCTCCGCGATCTGGACAGGCAAGGGGGTGACGGCGGATTCGCTGGCTCCGCTCTCCTACCAAAACAAACCGCTGAAGACGGTAGGCGGCCAGAGCAAGCTGCCGAAACCAGATGGCAAGGTGTGGCTGCTGAATGGCGTCTACCCCGGCTGGCAGGTCGGCGGGAAAGTTTCCCTGGAAGATCCGCGTGAGCCGCAACCGAGTCCGGAAGAGCCGGGGCGCGGGCCGATCTCTCCGTCGCTCGGGCAATTCAAGGCGGTGCACCTCAACGGCAAGACCGCCGTTCTCGAATACACGGTCGCCGGAGCGCAGGTCCTCGAGAGCATTTCGGCGGGTGAAGAAAATGGAGCTACGATGGTGGAGCGCCGCATCCGCATCGCACCCTGTGAGCAGCAAGTGACGCTGGTCATTGGTCGGGGACCGGACGACAGCAGCAAGGGGCAGACTGAGTTGCTGGTTTCAGGCGATCCGAAGGAAACCAATCTTCTCACCGTGGATGGCGTGAATGTTATTCGCGTGCTGCCGCACAAGGAAGCGGTGGAATGGATGGTGGCGATGAAGGAAGCCGGAAATTCGCCTTTGGAACGTCCCGCTAGAGCGCTGGAGCCGGAGCAGCCGAGCGTGCCGCGCTGGCCGCAAGAGGTGGTGACGAAGGCAACGCTCTCCACGTCGAAGGAAGCGTATGTGGTCGATGAAATTCCGCTGCCGCTGGAGAACCCGTGGAAGCGCAATGTGCGTCTCGCGGATGTCGCATTTTTTAAGGACGGGACGGCGGCGGGTGTGACGGTGGATGGCGATGTTTGGATGATTCGTGGCCTGCAAAAGGACCTGGGCGATGTGAAGTGGAAGCGCTTTGCCTCCGGGCTCCATGAGCCGATGAGCATCGTCATTCGCGATGAGCAGGTCTTTGTCTTCGATCGCAACGGCATCTGGCGCCTGCGCGACACGAACGGCGACGGCGTGGCCGATGTGCACGAGCTTTTCTGCAATCTCTTCCCGCAATCTGCGGAGAGCCGCGAGTTCCCGAATTCGATGAAGCTCGGGCCGGATGGCTCCTTCATCATCGCGAAGGGCGGCCAGCAGGCTTCGACTGTGAGCAAGCTGAATGGCAGCGTGCTCCGCGTGGCGCCGGACGGAAAGAGCTGGGAGATTCTCGGTGTCGGATTTCGCCAGCCGTTTGCCGGTGTAAATCCGAAGACGGGCCTCGTCACCGCGAGCGATCAGGAGGGCAACTACACGCCCACCACACCGCTCTACATCGTGAAGAATGGCGAGTATCACGGCTTCCTTTCCGAGCTGCTGCCCAAGGAAAAATACCCCGCGCCGATCGCCGATCCGCTCACCTGGATTCCGCATCCGGTCAATCCCTCCGCAGCCACGCAGATGTGGCTCTATGGCGCCAATATGGGGCCGCTGAATGACTCGCTCATTCACGTCGCGTTCAATCGCCCGGAACTCTTCCGCGTGCTGCTCAACGAGCGCACCGCGAAGCCGCAGGCGGCGGTGGTGAGCCTGGTGCATGACTTCGATATCCCGGTGCTGAATGCAGAGGTGAATCCCGCCGATGGCTGGGTCTACATGAGCGGCTTCCAGGTGATCGGGTGGGGGACTACCGCCACGCGGGTGAGTGGCTTCGGTCGCGTCCGCTATACCGGCGCGCCCTGCGTCGTGCCGCGCGAAGTGGTGCCCATGGATAAAGGCGTGTTGCTGCGCTTCGATGTGGCGCTTGATCCCCAGAAGGCCGTCGATCCCTCGAGTTACTCACTCGAGAGCTGGCACTACAAGCGCACTTACAAATACGGCTCGCCGCATCTGAAAGCCGATGAATCTCCCGGTCAGGATTGGATCACGCCGAGCAGCGCGTATCTCGGGAAGGATGGCAAGAGCGTCTTCGTCGGCGTGCCGGATATGAAGCCAGTGCAGCAGATGCGCATCGGCTGGGGCATCGCCGCCGCGGATGGCACGAAGCTGGAGAACAACGCCTACTTCACGCCCTACGAACTCGCGAAGTTCAATCCCTCGGCGGAAGGCTTCGGCGACATCACCGTCGATCTCACGCCCAAGGCCGCTGTCGCCCAAACCTCCGCGGCGCCGACCGCCGAGGAAGGTAAGCGGCTCTACCAGCTGATGGGCTGCATGGCCTGCCACGCAATCGACGATACCGTGCAGCCGAAGATCGGCCCGCCGTGGAAAGGGCTCTACGGCAAGACACGTGAGATCTCGAAAGGCCCGAATGTCGTGGCGGACGATGCTTACATCCGCGAGTCCATCCTCGTGCCCAGCGCCAAGACGGTGAAAGGCTTCGAGAAGGTGGAAGCCGGCATGCCCGTCTATCAGGGCGTGCTGAGTGATTCACAGATTCAGTCGATCATCCTTTTCATCAAGACGCTGAAGTAGAACGCGCACATAGCGCTCTCTCATTCGGCGTGCTGCTTCCTGGCCAATCCTTCCAGGTGCACTTTCCGAGCCGTGGCCTTTCGCTCCCGTTCCCTTCGCCGACAAGGGCGACAGCGATTGGCGATCGTCCAGGCACCGCCTCGGGCGATCTCGTACCACCATTTCTGCTGGCGCGCTGTCCAGATCTCCTGTGCGCCGCAGTCTGTGCATTGGAATGGCTGGTCGACGTAGTATCCGCGAGCAACGAACTCAGGCCATTCAGGAGCACAGAGGCCGGAATACGGCCCCGGCTTCAACCGTACGACGTTAACGGATACCACCCCCCGGGCGCGGTGCATCGGATCCGTGGACTCGATCACCTTTTCCACGCCTTTCTTTTTCTGACGCTCCTTTTTGATCTCTCGAACTTGCTGGCGGCTGCGTTTCATCGGCTCGCCAAGGATTTACGATCGCCGAAAACTATTCGATTCAATTCAGGCTCTGCACCCGGCGCCGGAATTGCGTGGGGTTGCAGCTCTTGGCCCGGCGGAAGCTGCGGCTAAAGCTCGCGACATTGGCAAAGCCGCAGCCCAGTGCGATCTCCGTGATATTCAGCTCCTGCTCGGCGAGCAGGCGGCAGGCACGGCCGATGCGCAATTCATTGACAAACTCGTGGAATGTCTTGCCCGTGCGCGCTTTGAAAAAACGGCTGAACGCTCCCGGGCTGAAATGCGCGAGGCGCGCGATTTCGTCGCGATGGAGAGGCTCGGCGATGCGCTGCTGAATGAGCTCGCAGACGCGGCGCAGCCGTTCGCCATGCTGGTCCGGCAGGTGCGGGAGAAAGCCGGCACTGCAGATCGGCACTGTTTCCTCCGAGCCGGCCAATAGATCCAGGAGCTGCAATAAATCGAGGACTCGCTGGAATCCCTGTTTCGCCACGATCGCCTTCATCAGCGCGGCCGCCTGGCCATGCGTCTTGCCGCGCACTTGCAGCCCCACGGCGGACCGCTTGAGCAGCCGTTGAATGCGCTCCGCCTCGGGGCGCTGAAAGAAGTCGGCGCCGAGGAAGTCTTCCTTGAAGTAAATGATGATGCCGTGGATGTCCTTGCGGCCGCCACAGGGGGGATCTTCGAATTGCCACGCGTGGGGAAGATTCGGTCCGAGGAGCGAGATTTCACCCGCCTCCAGAGGACCGATATTATCGC
>JBGGMZ010000272.1:0-31379 GCA_041287745.1 Chthoniobacter sp.
TGACAAGGGTCAATTCCGCGACGAGGTGTGGAAACGCTGGCTCGATCTCGACCCGCTCCTGCTCGTGCGCCGCAATGACGATGCTTTTGTGGCCTCGCAGCGCATTTACCTCGACGGTGCGGAGCAGGATGAATTCGGCGCGAACATCGGAGCGCGCAAGCTTTTCAATGAGTTGAAAAACCGGCCCGCGTCGGTGCGTTTTTACCAGCCGCCAGGACACCACGGGGAGAATCTGCCCGATCGTCTCGCGCGCGGGCTGGTGTATGTGCTCGGGCGGGAATAGGCGGCGATCTCTGGCCGCGGAGAAGCGGGCGAATGCATCCGGCCTCTCTGCGCCTCTGCGTCTCTGCGTTTAGATCGGTTTAAATAAAATTGTAGTTGCAACCAAGGCGCTGTAGCCACGGCGCTCTGCCGCCGTGTGGAGGACGGCGGACAGCGAATACTCTGACAATCAGGGCGTGACTCGTGCCCACGCCCCCCACAGAGCGGGGCGGCTACAGTGACCTGCGAGCGACCACAGGTTAATTTAAACCGCTCTAATTCTTCCCATCACCGACCTCAGGAAAATCCGTGGGAGGAGGGATGTTAGTCAAAGAGCCATGCTATTCCTGGGAGCGGCATGATAACCTTCCCCTCGGGAAAGACTTCCGCGCCGCCACATTGCTCCGAGCCTGAGGACGAACCCTGGGCTTACCTGGCTTCCGTGCGCAGCGCTGCGAGGTTCTGCACCACCGCCACGAGCTCGTGCGAATCCACTGGCTTGGCGACATGCATCTGGAACCCGGCCTTGAGGGCGCGCGCGCGGTCTTCGCTGCGGGCGAGTGCGGTGAGAGCTACGGCCGGGATCGATTTGCCGCCGGGCAGCGCACGCAGGTTTTTGATCAGTTCGTAGCCATCGTGCACTGGCATGCCGATGTCGCTGAGGACGACGTGCGGCTCGAAGCCTTCGAACGCTTTCAGCCCGGCCTCCATGGAATTGGCTGCGCGCACGGTGGCTCCGTTGCGTTGCAGGATTCGCTGGACGATTGCGAGGGAGTCCGGATCGTCATCCACCAGCAACACGCGAAGATCGTTCAGATCACCCCTGCGCAGGTTGCTGTCGATCTCGGCATTGCGTTGGGTCGTCGCGAGATGCTGCGCTTCGGGGTGGGCGGAGATCAGCGGAAGATTCACGGTGAAAGTCGCGCCGAGCCCGAGGCCAGGACTGCGCACGGCGAGGTGACCCCCATGCAGTTCCGTGAGATGCTTGGCGATGGTAAGCCCAATGCCCAGGCCCCCGTGCTTGCGCGTCGTGGTGGAATCGGCCTGGCGGAAACGATCGAAGACGTGCTGGAGAAATTCCGGGGCGATGCCCTGCCCGCTGTCGGTCACGGAGATCTCGAGGTGCGAATTGACCCGCTCGATGACGACATGGATGCGGCCGCTGCGCGGCGTGAATTTGATGGCGTTGGCCAGCAGGTTCCAGACGATCTGCTGCAGCCGGTTTTTGTCCCCCATGACGACGCCATCGACATCCGAAAATGCCGAGGTGAGTTTGATCTCTTTGGAGTCCGCCGAGGGGCGCACCGTTTGCATCGCGGCGGAGACGATTGCGACCAGGTTCAGCCGTTGCACATCGAGCGCCACTTTGCCGGACTCGATGCGGCTGATGTCGAGCAAGTCTTCGATGAGCTGCGACTGCAGGCGCACGTTGCGCTCGATGACCTCGATGCCTTGCTCGAGTTCCTCAGGCGTCGGCAATTCCTTCAAGATCTGGATCCAACCGAGAATGGCGGTGAGCGGAGTACGCAGCTCGTGCGAAAGGGTGGCGAGAAATTCCGCCTTCAGCCGGTCGGCACGCTTCAGTTCCTCGTGCACGTCGGCCAGCCTCCGGGAGGCCCTCTTTTGCTCGGTGATATCGCGGGCGATTTTCGATGCGCCCACGATCTTGCCGTCCGTATCGCGGACCGGTGAAATCGTCAGCGAGACGTCGATGAGTTTGCCATCCTTGCGAACGCGGACGGTTTCAAAATGGTCGACCCTTTCCCCATGACTGATCCGGTGCACGATGACCGTTTCCTCCTCCAGCCGATCCGGCGGAAAAACGCGGGCGATGGATTGGCCGATCATTTCGTCGGCAGTGAAACCGAAAATGCGCTCGGCGCTTTTGTTCCAGCTCGTAACGATCGAGTTCAGGTTCTTGCTAATGATCGCGTCTTCGGACGAATCAACGATTGCCGAGAGGAGTTGAGCTGGAGCCAGGGATTCGTTCATTACGGGACGTCTACGTATCGGTCCCATTAGGATGTACGGCCGGATATAATTCGGCCAACTTTCCCGAATTACAGAGAGGATAGTTTCTATCCCACCCCGGGGTTCCGGGACCAATCTTACTTTGAATGATTAACTTGGGAGCTTGAGACGCGGCACGATAGGGAAGCGCCGCTGCAGAGCGCAAATGGCATAGAAAATCCAGACCCAGAAGCGCTGGCGCCAGCCGAGGTTTGTGTTGCCGGCGACCAGGTTATTGACCGCGATCTCGATACCCACTTGCGGGCACGGGGTCATGAAAACCTCGAAGCTGTGATTGTCGTAAAACATCCGGATCATGTTCAGGAAGACGGTGCACATTTTGCCCACCTCCGCGGTATAGCGCTCCTGCGCGGCTGTGCTCAAGGGCATGCCGGTTTCGTCTGCGACGAGCACTTCCTTCGCCGCGCGATAGCCCGACTTGATGGCCAGCATGACGCCGGAGGAGAAAATTGGATCGATGAATCCCGCGGCATCGCCCACCAACAACCAGCGCGGGCCGGCATTTTGCAAATGCCGGTAGGTATAATCACCGGCGAAATAAAACTCGCTGACTCGCGCGGCCTTTCCCATGCGGTTTTGCAGCTCCGGCGTTGTCGCGACGGTGTGTTCGAAAAACTCCTCCGGTTTCAGGCCGCTCGCGCGAAAATGCTCGAGCGTCTGGACGAGACCGACCGAGGTCTTTTCCGCATCGAGCGGAATCATCCAAAGCCAGCCATACGACAGTCGCACCACTGTGATGTGCCCGTCTGCCGGCGGATCGTTGCGACGGACGCCGCGGAAATGGGCGAACGTAGCAAATTTCTTCGGCATGCCGAGATCGGTCTTGGGCAGTTGCATTTGTTTGCCCAGGAAGGCATCGCGACCGCTGGCGTCGAGAATCCAGCGGGCCGTGAGCTCGCGCACTTCCTCGCCACGGGTGCAGGTGACCTTCACGCCATCCTCGGAGATCGCGACCGTCTTGACCTGCGTCTCCTGCCACACTTCGGCCCCGCTCTCGGCGGCGTGGTCGAGGAGGAGATGATCGAAGCGCGAGCGCTCGACTTGAAAAGTCTTCGCGTAGTCCGGATGGAGAAACCGGCCGAAGAGAATCTGGGTGCTGGCCGAGGAATCGCCGGTGACGAATTGCGCGCCGAGCTTGGGCATGAAGCCGCTTTTCTCGAGCTTCGGCCAGAAGCCGATCGCGCGCATTTCCTCGTTGCCGAAGGGGATGAGCGACTCGCCGACGTGGAAGCGGGGAAAGCGCTCGCGTTCGAGGATCAATACTTTCTTGCCGGCCTGGGCGAGCACGCTGGCCGCGGTGCTGCCTCCTGGTCCTCCGCCGATGATGATGGCATCGTAGTGATATGTCATAGGGAATGTAGTGGAGGCGTGCTTATTCGGCCCCGGCGGGGTTGGGCGCTCCGACTGCGGGAGCTTCATTCGAAGGCGATGAAGCGGGCCGCATCCACGAGCGCCAGCCCTCGGTGATTTCGAGGCGTACCCACGCCGCCAGCGCGCCGATGAGGCCCAGCATGTCACCGCCCTTGAGCGTGAAACCGGGAATGAGGCAACGCCGGCCGCGGTTGGTTTTGCCGAGCGCATTGTCGCGGCGTCGTCGTCGCGCCATTTGGGCCAGGCGGCGATTGTAGGCCCGCATGAGCCGGAAGACCGGACGCGAAACGGCCACGGAGAATGGCGGAATGAGCAGGGCCTTCTCGCCGTGTTTGAAGGGCTGCGAGACGATGCCAAAATAGTAGAGGCCGAGGTCGAGCCGGAAGGCCAGGCTCATCAAATCCCACTCACCCATGTACTCGTACTTGTCCTTGTAGACGGCTTCGAACCATGAGCGGTGGCTGACGGCAAAAGCGCGGTTGTGCTCGGTGATGCGATCCGCCATTGGCTCCCCGCGCCGCTGTGCGGTGATCAATTCCGCCGCTGCGCTGGTGGTAAAGGAAATCCAGTCCATCCCCGGGCTGTAAAAAGGATCCATGAAGGCCGCCGCATCCCCCACGAGGACGAAGCCATCGCCGGCAAAGGTCGTGCTGTAGTAGGCGAGATTGCGCCGCCAGTGCATGTCTTCCTCGTCGTATTCCGCATCGGCCAGCAGCTCGCGACCGACGGGGTGCGCGCACAGGAAATTTTTCAGCCGGTCGCCAACCTTGCCGCCATCCCGTGGCCACTCGACGAGCCGCTGATCGAAGACCACCCCGACGCTGACATCACCACCCTTGAGTGGAATCCACCAGCTCCACCAGCCGTCGCCGATGACATGGTTCGTGGCTGTGCCGCGGATGCTGTGCACCGCGGAGGCAAACTCCGGGTATTTCTCCGCGAACTCGCGGCTATCCCAGTCCTTCACGCCTTTCCAGCGCGACCAGCAGGCCGCGGTCGGGTGCTCGATGTTCTGCCGCCACCAGCCATTCTTGCGGGCGAGCAGCGCGGCGACACCTGAGGCGTCGACGATCCAGCGGGCGCGCACGGTTTGTGTCACGCCGTCGTGCTTTAGAGTGAGCGTCTGCTCGCCGCCGGCATTGAGCTCCACGCTCGTCACGCTGGCGGGCCGGAGGATGATCGCGCCCGCGAGCCCTGCCCGGCGCAGCACCTCTTCATCGAAGGCCGCGCGATCCAATTGATACGAAGGCAGGCGGACTTGATAGCGCCCACCCAGCTCGCTGGCTTCACCGAGCGATTTCACTTCGTCGTTCTTGAACCAAAAGCGCAGCCCCTGTTTCACGAGGTGCGATTCGTTGAGATACTTCGTCAGCCCCAGGACGCGGCCCATGAAGAAAGCGCTGACCTCGACCGTGGCCTCACCGACCCGGCGCGTGAGCCGTGCTGATTTTTCCACGATCAGCAATCGCAAGCCGGGATTTTGGCGAAGCAGCAACGTTGCCGTGGCCGCGCCGGAGAGTGCGCCGCCGATGACGACGACGTCGTAGCTCGTTACCGGATCAGATGTTCCGTTTTCCATGCAGTATTCCGAAGTGGGCAAGGCTTTTAAGAACGCGCCGGCACCGGCAGATGATCGAGCGACGGCTGCTTCTCGCCGAAAAGCGTGAGCAGCGGCCCGGTGAGCATGGTGGTCGCGAGCGCCATGATGACGAGCATGGTGAAGATGCGGGGCGGCAGGATGCCGAGATCGTAGCCGATATTGAGCGCGATCAATTCCATGAGTCCGCGGGTGTTCATCAAGGCCCCGAGCTGGAGCGAGTCGCGCCAGCTCATGCCGGTGAACCGTGCGGTGAGAGCGCTGCCACCAAGTTTGCCGAGGGTCGCGACAGCGATGATGAGGAGGCAGATGAGCCAGCCTTGCAGGTCATTGAGCAGGCCGATCTGGGTGCGCAGGCCGGTGAAAGCAAAGAAAAGCGGGAGCAGCAGCACGGAGCTGAAGTTCTCCACGCGTATACCGAGCTTGTGCCGAAAATCATTGGCCTCCGGCATGATGGCTCCGGCGAGAAAGGCGCCGAAAAGAGCGTGAATGCCGATCGTCTCCGTGCAGAAAGCCGCGCCCACGGTCACGCAGATGACGGCAGCCAGGGTGCCTTTGGACGGCTCGTCCTGCGTGAGCTGTGCTTCACCGAGCCAGCGCGGCAGGGCCGGCTTCACCACGTAGATCATGAAGGCGATGAAGACCACCACGAGCAGGAGATTCAACGCGCAGCCGCCAAGACTGGTCGAGCGTACGATGGCCACGACGAACGCCAGAATGCTCCACGCGGTGACGTCATCGACGGCGGCGCAAGTGATCGCCGTGCTGCCGAGCAGTGTCTTCGTCATCCCGCGCTCCTGGAGGATGCGGGCGAGCACCGGGAAGGCGGTGATGCTCATGGAAATGCCCATGAACAGGGCGAAGGCCGTGAATGTCGCACCGGGCGCGGCGAGATGGCTGTAGAGGAAATAAGCCAGGCCGACACCGAGGAGATAGGGGAAGAGGATACTCGCATGGCTTACCACCACGGCGGTCCGCGCCTTGTTCCGCACCATCTTGACATTCAGCTCCATGCCTACCGTGAACATGAACAGGCAGACGCCGACCTGGCTCAGCAGCTTGAGCGTGCCGAGCGACGGAGCGGAAAAGACGAAGGCGAAACTTTCCGGTGCGAGCAGGCCGAACAAGGATGGACCGAGGAGAATCCCCGCAGCCATTTCCCCTACGACCGCCGGCTGGCCAGAGCGCGTGAAGACCTTCCCCATCACTCGCGAAGCGGCGATGACGATCAGCAACTGCAGGAACAAATGGCAGAGCGGATCGGCGGCGTTTTTTGGCGATGCTGCCCACCATGGCACTGATCGCTGAGGGACTCGCCGCCGGAGTCGTAGCCGGGAGCGTCTCCATCACCGTCACGCCGCTGGGCGCCGGCAATGCCGCTCCGAGATGGAGCAGCCAGAAGATGGCCAGGCTGGCCGCCGTGACGATCAGCAAATAGAGAACCGTAGTCCGCTTCATTCCACCGCCTTGATTAAACCGGAGTCAGGGATTCTCTTTCGGGAGCGGGCTCGCCGTAAGGCAGATCGTCCGGCAGTGGGACGAATTCGCGGATCCACGACCAGAGTTGGGAGAAGTCCTTGTTCACATCGCCGGAGAGACAATCGGTGATCTGTCCACCGGCTTCCGGGTGACGTTTGATGACTTCGCGGAAGGAGAAATTCGGATCGTAAAAGGCGTAGACGAGCTTGCGCATGTTTTCCACGCCCTGACGGATCGTGGCGCCGTATTCGGTGAAGCGCGCGGGCGAAAGATCGCCGGCGAGCAGGCCTTCGTGCACTGCCTCGCCCACGAGATGGCCACTCTTCAGCGCGAGCATGACGCCGCTGCTGAAGACGGGATCGAGAAAGGCCAGCGCGTCCCCTACCAGCACCAGGCCGGGCGCTGCGCAGTAGCGCGAGTGGCGGCTGTATTCACTGGTGATGAAATACTCGCCGGTGCTTTGGCCGGCGGAGAGACGATCCTTGATCCAGAGGCTTTCCTCGACCTCGCGGTGGAAAATTTCCTTCGGGTCCTTCACGCCGTCACGCGTGAGATACTTGCCCTCGGCCACGATGCCAACGCTGGTCATTCCATCGTGCTGTGGGATGTGCCAGAACCAGCCTTTGTCCGGGACATAAGCCACGGTGGTGTCGCCTTCGTCGATGCCTTCGCCGCGTATTGAATCCTTGTAGTAAGTCCACACCGCGATCTTGTTCAGATAGGGATCGCGCATGCGCCAGCCGCGCTTGTTGGAGGTGAAAGCTTCCTTGCCGGTGCAATCGAGAACGATCTTCGCACGGACCTCGTAGCTCTCTCCGGTCTGGCGATTCACGGCTTCCACGCCCACGACCTGCTCGCCTTCCATGAGCAGGCGGTTCACCGTCGTTTCCTCGCGTACTTCGGCGCCCTTCTCGCGGGCATTATCGAGCAGCATCTGGTCGAACTCGGAACGGAGCACCTGCCAGGTCTGCGCCACGGTTTCGCGATCGTAGCGGTTGAAGAAATAGAACGGCTGCGAGCGTTTTCCGTCGGGCTGTACGAAGGTGACGCTGTATTTCTTCACGAAGTGCGAAGCCTTCATCTTCGGGATCATGCCGATGCGCTCGAGCGGGCCGAAGGTAAAGGGGATGAGCGATTCACCGATGTGATAGCGCGGGAATTTCTCGCGCTCGAGGACGAGCACTTTGTGACCGTATTCGGCGAGGATGGCCGAGGCGCAGGAACCGGCGGGGCCGGCTCCGATGAGGAGGGCGTCGTACATGAGAGTGGAGAGTGAGTGCTGACTTCATGCGAGTTTGCCTGCCCATCGCTTTTATCGGAAATAGAGTTTTGGCATTGGAGTGATAACGATTCGCTATTACAGGGAAACGCGCATTGCGGGCGCGAACCTTTATCGTTGGGTGTTTTAACGTGCCCCGCCGGAGCGGGCCTTCCACCAAACGTCATCCTGAGCCTGCGAAGGATCTCTGATCTCTCTGCAGAGACCGACGGAGTAGTAGCGATGCGATCCTCGTGCATCCCTGACCATTTGCGTGGAAGGAGATTTCAGAGATCCTTCGCAGGCTCAAGATGACGTTTGGAGTTGGATGCGCTGCCGCGCGTGCCCGGCGCAATCCCGGAGCGCCACCCACCCCGGCTACTCCGCCTTGTGCTCGCGAGTGATGAGATTTAGGGCGACCTCGCGCGGAGAGAGAGTGCCGTCCAGGAGGATGCGCATCTGGTCGATGATCGGCGTCTCGATATGGAGGCGGCGCGCGCATTCGTAAGCGCTGTAGGTGGTGGGCACGCCCTCGGCGATCATGTTCATCGAGGCCACGATGTCCGCCAGGCGTTCGCCTTTGCCGAGGCGCTCACCCACGGCGCGATTGCGGCTGTGCCGCGAGAAGCACGTGACCATGAGATCGCCGATGCCGCTCAGACCCTGGAAGGTCTCGCGCTTGCCACCGAGGGCCACGCCGAGGCGGATGAGCTCCGCAAGGGCGCGGGTGATGAGCGCAGCCTTTGAATTGTCGCCGAGGCCGAGGCCGTCGCTCACCCCAGCGGCGAGGGCGAAGATGTTTTTCAGCGCGCCGCCGAGCTCGATGCCGGCGACGTCTTCGCTGGTGTAAGGGCGGAAGAACGATGTGCCGAAGGCCTGCTGCAGCCGGGTGCGGACCTCTTCGTGCGCGCTGCCGAGCACGATGGCGGTGGGCATCTTCTGCACGACTTCCTCGGCGTGGCTCGGGCCGGAAAGCACGGCCACGGGATTGTGCGGAAAGGATTCGGCGATGATCTCGCTCATGCGCAGGCCGCTGCCGCGTTCCACACCCTTCGTGCAGGAGAGCAGCACGGCATCGCGCGAGAGTTCCGTGGTGGAAAGGCGCGCGGAGACTTCGCGCACGGCTTTGGAAGGCGTGACGACCAGGACGAGATCGCACGCGGCGAGGTCGTCGAGCGAGGTGGTGAAGCGAAAGGATTCCGGCAGGCGATAGCCGGGCAGGTAGGGCAGATTCTCCCCTGTGGCCGTGACCTTCGCGATGTGGCTTGCGTCGTGGCCCCAGATGAGCACAGGCAGGTGATTTGCCTCGAGCACGGAAGCGAGTGCAGTGCCCCAACTGCCTGCGCCGATGATGCCGACGTTGCGAAAGCTCATGGCTGCGGAGGAGCTGGAGGTTCCGGGACGGCTGGCGGCTCAGTGGGAGCAGCGGCAGCAGCAGGCTTGGGATCGCCGAAGCGCAGTTCCGTTCCGTTGAGGAGCCGCTTGATATTCGCCGTGTGGCGCTTGAAGACCATGAACGCCGCCGCCACGCCGAAGTAGAAATTGCCCCAGCCGTGAACGGACGCCCAGCCCTGCGCCGGACCGAACATCAGGAGCACGACGACGGTGATCGGCAACGAGAGCGCCGCGATGATGGATGCGAGCGAAACGTAGCGGGAGAGCTTCAGCACGATGCCCCAGATGGCAAAAATGACGAGGCTGACCAGCGGCATCATGCCGATGATCACACCCAGCGAAGTGGCCACGCCTTTTCCGCCCTTGAAGCGCAGCCAGATCGGAAAGTTGTGCCCGAGGATGCAGCCGAGCGCGGCGGCGATGCCGGCATAGTCGGCCGGCAGATATTTCATCTCCGTGTGCCCGTGCGGGAGCGCGACGGTCACGCCGAAATGCGCGGCGATCGAGACACCGACGATGACCGCCAGCCAGCCCTTGAACGTGTCGGAGAGGAACGCGAGCATCCCCCATTTTTTGCCCATCGTCCGCCAGACATTCGTGGCGCCGATGTTCTTGCTGCCGTGTTCGCGGATGTCGATGCCTTGCGACTTCGAGATGAGAAGCCCGCTCGGAATGGTGCCGAGCAGATAGCTCACGAAAACAATGAGAACGACGACGAGCCAGATCACTTGAGCGCGTTCCGCTTGGCGGCGAGCACAGCCTCGATCTTGCCGAGAGGCAGCGTATTGACCACATCGCCGCGCGTGAGCCAGCCCTTGCGCGCCGTGCCGATGCCGAAATGCAGGAACTGAAGGTGGTCGGTGTGATGAGCGTCTGGATTGATCGCGCACTTCACCCCCTTCTCCTTGGCCAGCGGCCACCAGCGCCAGTCCATATCGAGCCGGCGCGGGCTGGCATTCAGCTCGATGATGGTGCCCGTTGCAGCCGCGGCTTCGATGACGGCGGCGTGATCCACGGGATAGCCTTCCCGCGAGAGCAGCAGGCGGCCGGTGAGATGGCCCAGCATCGTCACGTAGGGATTTTCGATCGCCTTGATGATGCGCTTGGTCATCTCGGCCTCGGTGAGGTTGAAAACGTTGTGCACGCTCACCACGCAGTAATCGAGCTGCGCGAGCACTTCATCGGGGAAGTCGAGCGTGCCATCCTTGGCGATATCCACCTCGCTGCCGGCGAAGATCTTGAAGTGGCCCTCGAAGGTCTTGTTCATCTCGCGAATCTCCGCGACTTGCGCGAGCAGGCGATCGGCATCGAGGCCGTGCGCCTGGAAGGAGGCCTTCGAGTGATCGGCGATGCCGAGATACTGCAGACCCAGCTCCTGGGCGGCCTCGGCCATCTCGGCCAGCGAGTTGCGGCCGTCGCTGGCTGTGGTGTGATTGTGAAAAGTGCCGCGCAGGTTTGCCGTCTCGATCAGGTCGGGCAGCGCATGCTTCTCAGCGGCGGCAAACTCGCCCCGATCCTCGCGCAGCTCCGGCTCCACGTAATCCAGCCCGAGCGCGCGGTAGAGATCGCGCTCCTCGTAAATGGGCGGGGGCGGCTCGGTCTTCGAGCCTTCCACCGGGCCGAGGCGGTATTCATTCAGCGTCCACCCACGGGCGAGCGCCCGCTGGCGCATGATGATGTTGTGTTCCTTCGAGCCGGTGAAGTAATTCAGTGCGAAGGGATACTCCGGGTTCTTGATCACCCGCAGGTCCGCCTGGATGCCCGACTTGAACCGCACGCTCGATTTCGTGGCGCCATTGGCAATGACGCTCTCGACCATCTCGTGCTTGATGAAAAATTCGGACACCTCGGCGGGCGAGTTGGTGGCCACGATGAAATCGAGATCGCCGACCACTTCCTTGCGCCGCCGGTAGCTGCCGGCCACGCAGGCCTGGAGCACATCGGGGAACTCTTTCAGGTCTCTTAGCATGCGCTCGGCATCCTTGGCGATCTCGCCGAGGCGGAAACGGCCCGCGTGTTTTGCGCGCGACTGGATGGCAGCGAGAATGTTGTCCGAGGTCTTTTTGCCGAACCCCGCAAGAGCCGCGACGCGCCCGTCTTTGCAGGCCGTTTCGAGCTCGGCGATGGTGGTGACGTTCAGCTTTTCCCACAGCGCCTTGATCTTCTTCGGGCCGATGCCCTGGAGATCGAACATCTCGAAGATGCCGGGCGGAAATTCCGCCTTGAGCGCCTCGTAGTAGGCGAGCTGGCCGGTGACGATCAGCTCGGTCAGCTTATCCGCGATGGCCCGGCCGATGCCGTGAATGTCGCCAAGGCGGTTTTCCGCCGCCGCGGTAGCGAGGTCGCCACTGTAGGTCTCGATCGCGCGGGCGGCGTTCGTGTAGGCGCGGATCTTGAAAATGTTTTCGCCCTTGAGCTCGAGCATCTGGGCGATGCTCTCGAGGAGGTCAGCGATTTGGTCTTTGGTCGGGACGGGCATGAGAGCGGCGGAAATCTAGAGGGCGTAGCGCGTGCGTGTCACGCGCGGGCTGCTAGGAAAGCGCGGTCTGCGCAGGAGCGCAAGCGGTCCGCCTCAGGGAATCGGCTCCGGACGCGGCTTGGTTCGACGATTTACTACAGAGACACAGAGATCACAGAGTTTAAAGAGGCGGCTGTGTAGGCCGCTGCGCCGCTGCCGGTCTGGATTGAAACATCCTCCTTTGGAATCTTTGTGTCCTCCGTGTCTCTGTGGTTCATTTTTTCTTTCCCATGGCTGACCGTTGGTCCGCCTTGCAGAGAAGGGTTCGCAGGTCTGGGTTTCTCGAGGCCCAGATGCTGCTTTTACCTCACCACAGGATGAAACTCTTTATCTTCATAGGGCTCAACGTCGGCGGCTACGTCGGCTGGGAGCTGGGCGAGCCCTATGGGATCTGGATGGCGTTTGCCATCAGCTCCATCGGGTCGATCATCGGGGTGATCGCCGGCTGGAAACTGGCGCGGCACTATCTGGAATAAGCGCACGCCGTTTACCACTCCCCGTCTTTCTCGGGTTGATAGCCGAGGCGGTGTAGATTTTCCTCCGCCGAGCCGGCGAGGATGCTTTCGCTGAACGGGCAATTTTCATTACGCGTGAACTCGTCGGGCATGGCGGTGAAGGGTACAGTCAGCGCGGGTTCGAGCGGCGCATTCTCGCTCCAGAAAAGGATCCACATGTCATTCACCGCGGAGCGCACGATCTCGAAACGTGCGGCGGGCCAGATCGCGTCTTCGCCCGGAGGAACGTAGTCTTCTCCGCGAAGAAACAGGGTATTCCCATCGGCGAGTTCGAAAAGCATCGCCATGTCTCCCCACTCTTCTTCGATGACGATGAGTTTGGCCGCCTCCACGCGCACCACGGAGGCCATGCCGCTCTCGATTGCCTCCTGGCGCTCGGGCAGGACCTTTTCCCGCCAGATGCGCGTCACGCGGCGCAAGTGGAAGAAAACCCGGAGATTCGCGTAAGCGGCGTAGAAGGTGAAGATGGGAAACAGAAAGCAAAAAGCCATGGCCATCGGCATCCAGCCTGGCCCGGTTTCCACGTGGCTGGCAGACCAGAAAAAGCCCACGATCCCGGCGAGGCACGCCGTCGCCCACAGGGTGACCCAGGCGAGTCGGCGCGATGTCTTCTCCACCGGCGGAAAAACGGACATTTCCTGGAGAACGGCCGCTTCACTGGTGTGCAGTGGACGCTGGATCCGCGGTGCGGGGCCGATGGTTTTCACCGCCTGCAGCCCTGCTTGGCGCGGGCGCGGCGCGGGCACAGGTTCCTTTTTGAGGGAGAAGCGTTTGAAGAGCGTATACCACAGGCACGGGCCGCCGATGAAGAATAGGCCAAGCAGAGAGTTGACCGGCGTGGTGGCGCCACGAGAGCCGCCCCAAGACCACGGATGGCGCAAAACGAAGATCTCATGGAAGGCGTAAAAGACGTAGGCGGCGAAGATCGAACCGGTGACCACCCGACCGGCCCAGGAAAAGCGCGTGGGATTGAAGAGCACGAGGACGCCGCAGAGCGAGATGATGGTGAGCACGCCTCCGACTACCGCTTTCGCCACATCGTGGTCTCGCGTAGTGGCGTAGGTGAAGAAGCCAAAGAAGATCGCGCAGAGGAGACAGCACGGGCCGAGCGTCCAAAAAAGGAAGGGGCTGCCGGAGAAGACGGTTTTGCCAAAGCGCGACATGTCCTGAGTGGGATTGACATTGAGCTTGGGAACAGGCGTTTCGGCAACGCTTTTGTTGCGCAAAACGGAGTGCCTGGTGGCCCGCAATCCCGTAAAAATGAGACGTTGCCTCGTAGCCCAGCGAGGCGGAAGATTTCCAGCGAATCTGTTTCCCCGCTATGAGCACGTACCGATCTTTTCACGGCCTGCCTGCGCTGGCCGGTCTCGCTAGCTTTGAAATCGCCCAGCAGCCCGGCCTTTCCGTGGAGGAATGTGTGCGGCGGCTAAAACGCTTTCACTACGCCTTCAGACGGTTGCACGAGATCTTCATCGCGCGCCTCACGGCAGAGCCGGTCTACGAGCTGAAGATGGCATTTTCCTTGCACGCTCATTACTGCGCGGAGCATGTGGCGGCGCTACGCCAGCGGGTGGGCGAAATGCGGGAGCCGCCGCTCGGGCTGGATATCGTGCCGGATCCGGCGCTGGCCATTTTCTTCGATGAGATCCTCGCTGCCCCCACCACCGAGGAACTGTTGCTCGGCCTCTATGCCCAGGCCGTGCCGGTGCTCGGCGCGGCGCTGGAGAACCATCGCATGGTGACGAATCCGCTGGCCGACGCGCCCACGGTGCGGCTGCTCAAGTTTGCTCTCCTGGAGATCGAGGAGATGGATGAATACGGCTCGCAGGCCGTCGACGCGTTTGGGGCCGAGATAGGAGCGCGCAAAACCGAGATTGAGGCCTGGCTCGACGTACTCGATCAGGCGCTGGCGGCGGCGGGCGGCCTGGATGGCACTGGCCAGAAATCCGGCGAAACGATTGCCCGCAAGTATTCGGCGAAGCCTTTCACCTACGACAAGGTGCCGAAACGCGACACGCGCTTTCCTGATCCCTACAACATGGGCGTGAACGCAGAGGCATTTCTCTACGATCCTCTGCAGCCGCCGGAGCCGAAGGTGCTGATGATGTTCTACAAGCGGCTCCGCGAGATCGATGTGCCGGAGATGATGGCCACGATCATCACCGAGACGAAGGACAGGCCGTGGGGCTACTACCGCGACATGACCCGGCAGCTCTGGGACGAAGCGCGGCACGCCATGATGGGCGAAGTGGGCTTCGTCTCGCTCGGCGTGGACTGGACGAAGGTGATGGTGAATTTCACCTGGTCGCTCGGGCTCAATACGCAGCTCACGGCGAAGGAGCGCCACGGGGTGCTGTATTTCATCGAGCAGGGGCTCATGCCGAAGACAGGCAAACGTTTCGAATGGGAGACCGCGCAGGCTGCGCAGAACGCACTCTCGGCGTCGTTTCAAGATTTCGACTGGGCGGATGAAGTGCTGCACGCGCGCGTCGGACGCGATTGGTACGTGTCGCAGTTCGAGAATCCAAAGGAAGCGGTGGAATGGGGCGATCGTGCGTGGTCGAAAGTGCTCATCGGTTGGAAGCAATGGCGCGATGAGGGGCTCACCCAACATCGCAACTGGTGGCCCGATGTGTACGGCGAATGGTGCCGTGTGCAGGGCCTCGAGCCCGATGCGAAAGTGCAGGCTTTCAGCGAGAGCTATGAGACCAAACGCGCGGATCTAAAGGTGCTGAGCGCTTCGGCGTAGATGGCGGGTCCTTGAGGGATTTTTAGCCACGGATTTTCACGGATGAACACGAATGAAAGAGGGACGGCGCCACGGATTTCTTCATCCGTGTTTCATCCGTGCCCATCCGCGGCTCCTTATTTTTCTCCGCCTGTTGCGAGCGGAAACTAAATCGGAGGCGGTGGCGGGAATCCGGGCGGCGGGCCGAATCGTCCCGGCCCTCTGGGGCCACCGGGTCCACCCGGGCCGCCACCCGGCGGGCCCATGCGAAAGCTGGCGTCCGGCGTGCCATGGAACTTGCGCCCGAGGAAGGGGAACTCCGCGGTCGTCACGTAATAGTAAGTGCCTTGCGGAAATTCCGGCGTGACGCCGTAGCGTCCATTGCACTCGTCGAGATCGCCCGAGCCAGCGGCGTATTCGTAATCGGGCGTGTATTTGCCATCGTACGTTCCACCCGGCCCACTCTCGCCGCCGGGGCGATTCCCGCTCTTCAGCTGGTAGGACGATTTCATCTTCACCACGGGACTGGTGGTGTCCTTCGCGTCTTGGTGAGCGAGCGGCCCGTAGATGGGAAAGCCATCCGCCGCCCAGCCGACAAGTGTCATGCTATTCTCGCCGTGGAGCTGCTTGATCAGCCCGAGTGGAATGCCGTGGTAATGATATGCCCCGGAGGGCTGCACGTGCGCATTGCTCCAGTCCATGCCGAGCTGACCCCGGCCTTTGTAGATGGCTTCTTCATTCCAGATCGAACTGAAATCGCGCCGCCAAAACTCCGCAGTGGCCGGATCGAATTTCACCCCATTCACTGCGATGCCGAAGACCATGTGCCCGGCATTGATCGGCGCCGGTGCTTCCTTGGGATGCAGCGGCACTTCGTAATGAAAATTCTGCGCGCGAATCGCGTTCGGATTTCCGGGATTGGGGAAGCGTCCCGTCTCGTGATTAGGAATGTCGTTCGACTCGATGACGCGCTTCTCGCCTTCCTCGCGAATGCTCACGCGACTATCCGGCAAGCCGTACGCGACGGGCTCGAAAAAGCCGGGCGGATTATCGCCGGCATCACCGGTGTGTGCCCACGTGGTGGCTGTGGCAAATGCAAACACGGCGGCGCCGACGGCGAAAGAGGTGGAGGAAGAATGGCTCATGGCGTGGATGATGTTGAACTCATCCAACTCAACGCCGCACAAGCGCCGCAGTAACGCCGGAAATTGTTAAGCAATGGTAAAAGTCGGCGGCGGCTGTCGTGCCTTACCGATCGGCGATCCTAACATCGACGACCATGACGGCTCTGACTGGCGTGTCTACCCAGTATGTCACGGCGTAATCGCCAATTATTTTCACCTGCCGTTCGCGCAGAAACGCGTCCTTGCTCACAAAGTCTCCCGGCGTATCCGGCCGCTCGCGTAAGCTGCAGATGAAATCCATGATTCGCTGCCGTTGGAGCCCGCTTCTCGGCACGCTGTCCATCAGTGTGAGGTGCATGAATACCTCATACCGAACCATCTGGCACTATTGCTGGTCCAGCCGCTTCTCGAAGTCTTCAGGTGTCAACCAATGTTCCGGAGCTTTGTCAGACATCACGGCTTCCACGTGAGCCTGATATGCGGGATCGCTGGTATGGCGGAGATGAAAAAGGAAAGCGGTTACCTCGTTCCGTTCGGTGGCGGAGAGTTCGGTGAGGCTCTTTTTGATCTCTTCAACACTCATGAGCCTTATCTTCGCTCTGTCGTATCGGTGGCGCAAGAATCCGTTTCCAGCGCCGTCTCATCCTCGTATTTCCGGCTGTAGCGCACGAAGGTGAAGAAGCCCGTAGCCACGGCGATCCACAGGCCGGGGAAGCCGTCGAGGAAGCCGCGGCGCATCACGTAGGCGCGGAAAAAGCGCCAGCACGGGCGCGAGATATTGGCTGCCAGCGACCAGTGTGTGCCTTCGGTCTTTTGCTTTTCGAGGAAGGCGTCGGCGAATGGGTTGATCTTGCTGATGTAGTGCGACGTGTCGCGAAAGGAGTAGTGGTGCAGGTCGCCGCGCAGGATGGTGATGGGGCCGTCGACTTCCACTTTGTCGTGGGCGGCGTTGCCCCCGCACCGGCCCTTGTCGCGATGGAAGAGGCGCAGCTTGCGGTCGGGATACCAGTCGCCGTGCGTGATCCAGCGGCCCATGTACCACACCTTGCGCGCCATCTTTGCGCCGGCGAAACGCTCGGCATCGCCTTTCTCGAAAAAAGCGATGATCGCGGCTTTCAGCTCCGGGGAAAGTTCCTCGTCGCAATCGAGCAGCAGCACCCACGGCTGCGTACAGAGCGAGACGGCGACGTTCTTCTGGTCGCGCTGGCCGAGGTAATCCTGGTGTTGCACGCGCGCGCCAAATTCCCGTGCCACGTCGCATGTCCGATCCGTGGAGCCGGAATCCACCACCACGATTTCCCGTGCGAGATCGGCGGCACTTTGCAGGCAGCGGCGGAGATTACTCTCCTCGTTGAGGGAAATGATTGCGATGGAAAGAGGCAGTGGCAGACCGGCCATGAATGGCGCGAGCCTCTCTTGCCCGCACCGTCGCGCCAAGTCTGTTTGTGAAAGGGAACCGTGAATGGACGCTGATGAACGCGAATAGGGGAGTCTGCTGCCTGACATTTTCGCTTCGCTGGCAGCGCGTTCCCGGTATTTTACGCGGGCATGTCCCCCCTCCGCGTTCTCCTCGTATTGCTGTGCGGCGTCCTCACGGTCGTCGCGGAAGATTCCACCCGCAAACTGGCCTACGAAAAGGACCGCAAGGTCTGGATCGCCAATATCGACGGTACCGGCGCAAAGAAGATCGGCCCGGGTCTTTTCCCATCCATCTCGCCCGATGGCACGCGCGTGACCTACAATACCGAAGAGCAGACGGGCAAAACAGCGTGGGCGCGGCACATCGCTGTGACCGATCTGGCGAGCGGCAAGCAGACCGTTTTCAAGGACGTGCCGAGCGACAATTCCTACTACGCGAAGTGGTCACCCGATGGCTCGCACATCGCTTTCACCCTTTACGATGGCAAGAACTGGCACCTCGCGATGGTGAATCCCGACGGCACGGGCTTCAAATATATCAAGAAAGCGAAGGACACTGAGGCCACACTGTATTCGCCGTGCTGGGCGCCGGACAGCAAATCGCTCTTCGCGCAGGACATGAAGAATATCTACCGCGTCGGGCTCGATGGCTCGGTGATCGCGCAGTGGGAGATCAAAAAGAGCATCGCCAATGGCGACATGAGCGGCGACGGGCGCATCGATATCTCGCCCGATGGCAAGAAGCTGCTACTCGGCATCGACATGGGCGAGGAAGCACATCGCAAGGATTGGGATGGCCCGCTGCCGGCCGTCTGGACGCTGGACCTGGAGTCGAAGAAAGGCACGCGACTGACGTCGAAAAAACTCTTCGGCTGGGACGGCTGCTGGCTGGATGATTCGACGATCCTGTTCATCAGCCAGGCGGCCAGCGAAAAGACGGCGTCGCTTTACAAAATGAGCCTGCCCGGTGGTGCGACCTCGAAGCCCCTGGGCAAGGACGTGCGTCAGCCGACCGTTTCGCGGTGAGTGTCCGCTGTAGCTGGCCTCATTGAGGCCGGACCGGGTTCAATGAACGCGGCTACAGCCGCCTGCGCCTCGGCCCTCGCTATCCCAGCTTCCGCTGCGCCCATTTGTGCCCTGCGGCGAGAGCGGCGAGCGTTTGCTGAAGGCGTTGCTCGCGGGTTTCTTCGCGCTTGGCGGAGGTCAGCCACACGAGGTATTCGCGTTGATAGGTCGGTGCGAGCGACGCGTAGAAAGCGGCGGCTTTCTTGTTCGTCTTCAGCGCTTTGGTGAAGAAGTCCGGCACCGGCCAGGGCGTGCGCTTGCGTGGTGGCAGCGGCGGGATGTCGGGGCGCGCATCGAGTTCCACCGCCGCGTGGAGCAGGCGGCGCAACGCGCCTTGATTGAAGCCATCGAGCGTTTTCAGGCGAATGGTGCGGAGATTGGTATTGCCTTCGCCTTGATTGAAAAGCCTCGCCGGATCGGCCAATTCCGTGCCGCGGAAGAAGACGAGGCTGACGTGCTTTTGGAAGGCGCCCAGCGCGCAGACCAGCTTGCGCCCGCTGTAGCAGAGCGCAGCCCATTTCACCGACTCACTGAGGTCCGGCGCCCAGCGCTGGATCAGTTCGCGGAGTTCGCCGCACATGTCCCGCGAAAAATCCGGACACGAGTCCAGCCAGGTGTCCGGCTTACGGCCGCGGGAGTTGTTGCTGTTGTCGACGAGGCCACCCATGTGGGCGGCTAGTCAGGCATCGCCCCGCGCGCTAGTCCACTCCCAAAAACAAGCCCTTCGGCCCTACGCTGAAATCGTAGGCTTTCCCATCGATCACGCTCTCGACCTCGAAGGGGAAGACGTTCTTTTTCTTTTCAAACACCTGGTCGATCCGCAGCACTTTCCCTGCGCCGATCGTCTTCTGGATGGTCTGCTGTGCCGGCGCTGGGATCTCCTCGAGGAAAACCTGCCGGCTCTCCAGCTTGCCATTTTCCCGCATGGTAAAGTCGCGATCCTTGCCGTCGCGCTGGATGGTCACGTCATAGTAGACGGCCTTGTCTTCGAAGGATTTGACGACGTCCTTGATCTGCCCGCTGCCCGCTTCCTGGGTGATGGCCGCCTGCACCGCCGGAGGGGTTTCCTGGAGCGAGACTTGGAGACTCTCCAGCTCGCCGCTTTCCAGCACGCTGGCCGAGCGGTCCACGCCTTCCTTGGTCTTCCAGTCAAAGTCGTAGCGCACCTCGCCTTCCTCCACGGTCTTGTCGATGCTGGCGAGCTTGCCTTGGGCCACCAGATTTCGAATCGCCTTTTGCACCGCGGGCGGCGCTTCCGTGAGGAAGACCTCCGTGCGCAAGAGTTCCCCGGCTTCGCTGAAGGTGTAATCGCGCCCCGGACCAGCCTTGCTGATCTCCGCGGTGAAGACGGTCTGCCCTTCTTCCTCGTCGCGATCGATCTTCCCGAGCGTGCCATTCCCGAGCGTGCCGTTCCCGAGCTGGGCCTGGATGCCCTTTTGCACCGCGGGTGGCACTTGTGAAAGCGGTATGAGCTCCGCGCGAAGGCCGCCGGCGAACAAGGCCAGGCAGGCAACGGCATAGAGCCGGTGAGACACGATACGCCGGATCGGCATAGAGCAGCGGATGATATCGTTTCCCCTACGTCACCTCAGATGTGCACGCCGATGTGCACGTGATGGTGGTGGTGGTGTACGTGGTGCCGATGGTGATGGTGATGATGACGGTGCCGGTGCGAGAGATCGAAATGCGCGGTCACGGCGGCTTGAGCGCCCGAGGCCATGAATCCGAGCAAGAGGATCAAGAGGAGGACGGGGAACTTCATAGGTGCGGGAATTCGGTCATGCGCGAGGGGTGGTGTCAAGCTTACGCAAAATTGCGGTCAGCCGTAGGCAATAGAGCAACGGCAGGCAGCCGAAGAGTCCGAAGCTGCAATCGATAAGCCGCCAATAAAGCGGGATGCCGCGGATTGGCCCGCAGATGAGCGCCAGCGGGAGAACGCTCGCGCAAGCGACGAGACCGATCTTTAGCACCCAGGCATTGGGCACCGGGTCGCGCAACGGCCCGAGGAAGAAGAGCGCGATGACGATGTGGCCGAAGGCCAGCCAGTCCGTGCCATAGGCGAGCCAGGGATAACTGGCATGCACAGCCCGCAGTCCATCGCGCACCGTGGCGATCCAGGATTGCAGGCCGCTGAGCGACGAGGAAGTGGCATCTGCCGGGATCCCGAGCAGGCGCGCGAGCAACTCCAGCTCATGCAGGAGGGGGAAGGCCGTGACACCGCTGAGCACGAGGCCGATGATGAAGGCGACGAGCACCAAGCGGTAGCGTTTCAGGGCAGATTCGGGAGTCATGGCGCTGATCGCGGTTCTGTCACTGCGTGAACCGCAGGGCTTGGTTTGAAATGAACCACAGAGGCACAGAGTTCACAGAGGGTTAAGATGAGAATTCCGCCCTACTCTGTGCGCTTTGTGTCTCTGTGGTTCAAACCAACAATGACTGATTGCGAGTATTGGAGGTTTTGCCCGCTCGACGCGCATGGGCTTTGCTTTAACATTTCGTCCGCGTCCTTCCATACATATGAAAACATTCCTCCTCGCTCTTTTCTCTCTCCTTTCTGTCGGCCTCGTCGCCAGCTCTGCGCAGGACTACAGTGCGCTGCCGTTTGCCGTGAACCTCGGCGGCCAGGCGGCGACTTACAATAAGGGTGAACCCTTTGCCAAAGTAGCCAAGGCGGTGAAGAACGATGCGGCTATCGAAGTCACGGCCGCTGGCAATCCGATCATCATCAACGTCGCCAAGACCGACGCCAAGGGTCAGCCCGCACAGGGCGCTTCGCCGGCCATCATCCTGCTGCAAGGCACGAACAAAGGTTCGCTCGCCGGCACCATGGACAAGCAGAAGCTCGCCCCGGGCGATTACATGCTGAGCGTGGTGGCCGAGGGCAAGACGGCGACGATTCTTTTCAAGGTCGAATAACGTCGCTGCAGGCCGCGGAGACGCTACGGCTTGATCTCCGTTTTCGTGATCGTGCCGTTCTCGACTTTCCAGATGTCAGTCGGGGACGTGGCGACGAAGAACGTCTTGCGATGGAGCAGCGAGACGAAGACGTGAGTTTCAACCGGCGTCGGGCTCACGACGTGCGACATGAATGCGGCCACAGTTTCCGCGCCTTTGGGCACGTCGGGTGAGTTTATCGGTAAAATAAGCAGGCTGCGGGAAAGAGCGTCGACCGCCTCGGCCTTGCGCCCGTCGGCCGACACCGTCACGCGGTAGTGGCCGCCCACGACCATCTTGTTTGGCTCGTCGGTGGAGGCGAGGACGTAGACCAGGAAGCCTTTACCCGCGGGATCGTCGAGCACCTCGGCATTCGTTTGCGGGGTATAGAGCTTCGGCACCGCGGCCATCGCGGTCTGGCGCGCGAGGAACCGCGTGCGGACGCTCTCGGGCAGAGCTTCGCCGACCTGATCCTTCACCGTGGGTTTGCCTTCACGCGGGAAGGTGACGCTGTAAGCCATGCTCAACACGTCCTCCTTTTGCCGGACGAAATAAACCGTCGACGCATCTTCGCCGAGGATGCTCACCCAGCCGCGAATCGACTGCCCTTTTGCCTCGGGGTGCGTGGCAAAAAGCAGGTCTGTGCCATCGCTCGCCAGATGGTCGCGTTTGTAAAGTTCCTGCCCGAGCGCCTCGATGGTCTTGATTTCGAACTCGCGGATCTTCGGCAGTTCCTTCGGTTCCTCGGCCTGAATGGCGCTGAGGCAAAGTGCTGGGAGGAGTAGAGCAGCGAGGAGGGAGCGCATACTGGGAATCGAGGCTACTGGCCTGCGGGCGGCGCTTTCACGCCGAGTTGATCGAAGAGAAAGGCGAAGACATCCGCTTCCTGCGCGATGCGCTCGTTGAGCGCCGTGCCCATGCCGTGGCCGGAGTCGCCGCTGAGCCGCAGGAGGATCGGCCGCCCGGAGCCGGTGGCGGCCTGCAGGCGGGCGGTCATCTTGCGGGAGTTGGCCGGGTTCACACGGCCATCTTTTTCGCCCGCGAGGAAGAAGACGGCGGGGTACTTCGTGCCGTCGACGACGTGGTGATAGGGCGAGTAGGCGTAGAGCGCTTGGAATTGCGCGGGGTCTTTCACCGTGCCGAATTCCGTGACGTTGAAAGCGCCATTCGGGTCGAGCTCCACGCGCAGCATGTCATAGATACCCACGTGCGAGACGACGGCGCGCACGAGATCGGGGTGCTGCGTGAGGAATGCGCCCATGAGCAGGCCGCCATTGCTGCCGCCCTCCACTGCGAGCCGCGACGGCTGGGTGTAGCCGCGCTGAATCAGATGCTGTGCGCAGGCTGCGAAATCGTCGTAGCAGTTTTGTTTGCGAGTCAGATTGCCGGCGATATGCCACGCCTCGCCGTACTCGCCGCCGCCGCGGATATTCGCGACGACGTAGATACCGCCGCGATCGAACCACACGCGGTCCGTGAAGTGAAACTCGGGGCGCAGGCTGATGCCGTAGCCGCCGTAGGCGGTGAGGAGCGTCGGGTTGTTGCCATCGAGCTTGGTGCCTTTGCGGCTCAGGATATTCACCGGCACCTTCGTGCCGTCCTTCGAGGTGGCGAACTCGCGCACTACTTCGATGTCGTTGAAGTCCACCGGCGCTTTCCGGGCCAACGCCGTTTTCTTCACGCTGCCGAGCTCGCCGCCCTGCGCGGGATCGTAGAGATACCACGCATCCGGCTCGACGTAGCTGGTTTCGCGATAGAGCACGCGACTGTCGTCCGGCCGATCTTCCAGCGAAAGCAGAGAGCCCGCACCGGAATTGGGCGGAATGGGCAGCTCGCGTCCGTCCTTCCCGGCAAGATCGAATCGCCGAAGCCGTGATGGGCCGCCCACAAGCTCCGATGTGTAGAGCCACGAGGCAGTTGGCGTGATGTCTTCGATGACCGCATCGCCCTCGGGAATAATAACGACGGCATCCTTCAGCGTCGCGGAATCGGCCAGTGGCAGGCGGAGGATTTTTCCACGTGGCGCTTCCTTCACCGAGCGCAGATACAGCGTGGCGTCATCGCACCCGATCGCGATCTGTTTCACGGCGTCTTCGAAATGGGTGACCTGCCGCCACTCCGCACGCTCGCCGGCGGCGAGGTCGCGCACATAGTGGGCAAATTCGCCACCGTCGCCATTGGCCACGGACGCCACGAGCCAGCGCCCGCTGCGCGACGTGCCCAGCTCGATCTCCGCAATGCGAGGGAACTCGCGTCCGAGCGAATAAGCATCCGCCGTATCCGGCGTGCCCAGCCGATGCACATAGATCTGCTGGTAGAAATTGAGATCGGCCTCGGGCTTCTCACCCGCGCGGGGAAAGCGTGTGTAGTAGATCGATTTCCCATCCGGCGCCCAAGCTGCGCTGCCGCCGGCCGTGGGATATTGCACATGGGCGATTTTGTCCGGCAGCGCCTGGCTCGTCTCGCTGTCGTAAATGTAAAGGGTGCCGTCCTCGCTGCCATTTTCCGAGAGGCTTACGGCAACGAGCTTGCCATCCGGTGAAGGCGCATACCAGTCCATCGCCACCTGCCCTTTCGGGGCAAGCTCGTTGGGATCGAGCACGACTTTTTCGGAGGCCGTGTCATTGGCCGAGGCGAGCATCACGAGCAGGCGCTGCTGTTTCGGCGGCTGGAATTTCAGCGCGAAAAGCCGGCCCGGTCGCGGGGTGAGCCCCCCGTAGCTCGGCGAGTCCTTGGCAAACCACGTCGTGAGCTGCTGCTGGATCGCCGCGCGATCCGACAGCGCATCAAGATAAGCGCGGGTGTGCTGGTTCTGCGCCTGCGTCCACGCTTTCACCGCGGGTGTGTCTGCGTCCTCCAGCCAGCGGTAATCCTCCACCACCTTCACGCCATGATACTCATCCGTGACCGGCTTCTTTTCCGTGGGAGGATTTTCCGCGTGGCTCATTGCAGTGAAGACGCTCGCGAAGGAGGACAGCATTAGCAAACGGGACCATTCAAGTTTCATAAGATGACAGGCCGCCATGAGGAGGCGGGTTGAAAGCATTTCAAATTAAATTGCAACGATAGCCAAAGTTTAACCGCAGAGGTGCAGAGAACGCAGAGGGCCGCAGAGAAAGAGATAAGAAGGGAACCACGAAATGGACGAAATAAACGACAGGAAGACGCCACGAGCTTTCCGTCTATTTCATGATTTCTATGTCTCCCCCTCTGCGTTCTTTGCGTCTCTGCGCCTCTGCGTTAAAATTAGCAGCGTCCGGGTCACGAGTGATGAGTGACTACCAGCGCCACGTGGGAATCACGGCAGCGACTTCTTCAGCACACCCATCGTCTCGCGCTGGCGCTGGTGTACGAAGTCCAGGGCCTTGGCCGCCTTTGCTTTCGCGGCGGCAGGGTCCTTGGCCATGGCCAGCACGGTGGGCACAATGCGCGCGACTTCCTCCGGCACATCCATGTCGAAGAGCCAGTCGCCGAGCCCAATGTCGCGCCACATGAGCCCCTTGTAAGTCTGGTCGACGAAGCGGCAGACGATCGCCGGCACGCCATTGCCAATGCACATGATGGGGCTGTGCATTTCCAAGCCGAAGAGCCCGGCAGAGCGCACATAGGTGCTCAGGGCTTCATCGGTCAGCCAGTAATCCTTGCGCCATACCACGCGGGATTTCACGTCGTCGGGCAGCGGGTCCACGAGCATGGTCTTGCCGATCTCCATCTGACTCTGGTCCTCGGGGCAGACGAGAATTTTGAGATCCGTCTGGCGAATGACCGCGACGATCGCCTCGCGCAACGGAGCGTGATCGTGCTCCTTCATCTCCTCGCTGCGGTTGTTTTTCACCTCGTCCTCCGGCTTCATCGGCTTGTTGTGAATCTTCCAGTAGGGCGTGAAGCGGTAGCGCGGGATCACGCACATGAACTTGCCTTCCTCCAGCCCATTGGCGCTGAGGAATTTCTTCGCCGCCTCGTCGTTGCGCAGGTCCACGGCGAAGGCGCCATCGGGACCGTATTCCATGACCGGGCACTTCAGCCCCTCTTGCTTCGCCGCCTCCAGCGAGTGACCGTCGCGGAAGAAAATGAACTTCGCATTGTCGATGATATCGCGCGTCTCCTGGCCGACCGCTTGGGTGAGACTAATGCCGTAGATGCCGTAGGGCTTGCCCGTCTCGGTCTTCCACTGCGCCACGTGCTTTTGCGCGGAGAAACCGGAGCTCGAGCCGTGCAGGAAGAAATCGCACTCCGAGAAAGCCGTCTTAATTTCCTCGGGTGTCTTGATGATGATGAGCTTGGGGAAGCGCTTGCGCAGCAGCTCCTCCACGCCATCGCCGATATTGCTCGGCCACAAGCGTACCTCGGCGTCAGGGAGATACTGCTCGAGCAAATGCAGGATACCCGGCGTGTGACCGATGTCGCCGATGTTCACCGTCTGCCAGGAATTGCGCAGGATGATCCGCGGGGCGCGTTTCTCCGCCGCATGGACGGAAGCCTGAATGGCGGCGACGAGGGTGAGCTGGAGGAAATGACGACGATTCATAGGGGCCACAGAGTTTTGGGAGAAAGAGGACAGAACCACTGTCGATCAAACAAGTTTCGGGGAATCAGTCCACCCATATTGAAGTGGGCGTGGGATGACGCGACAGCTTTTAGGCACCTTCTTCTTGCGGTCATCCTGAGCGGAGTGCCCCGGTGGCAAGGTGGTCGGGGCACGGAGTCGAAGGACCCCGTGGGGCAATCGCTTGTTTCCGCACGGGATCCTTCGACTGCGTTACACTCCGCTCAGGATTGTTATCGTAGGGATTCGTGTAAGTCTGAATGCCTCCGAGGTTTTCGCGGAACTCGAAGTTGCGCCGTTCGTCGGAGGCCCAGCGCTCGTTCGTCACCTGCTGCCATTGGGCTTGGGTGTAATCGTTCACCGCGTGGAAATGTTGCCCGAGTTCGACGGAGATTTCCACATTCCAGAAGGTCGAGGGTTGAATGCACGTCGGTTTCCCGTTGTGATACCTCTCCCTTGCCCGCCGTGAGCGACCCATTCCTTTCCTGATTTCCCGATGACCATCACCCGCCGCACTCCCGAACAACTCCGCAGCTTCCGCTGGTTTGGCCCGAATGACCTGCGCACCTTTGGCCAGCGCTCGCGCCTGCGGCAGATGGGGCTCGGCCCGGAGGATTGGGTGGGCAAGCCGGTCATCGCCATCCTCAATACCTGGAGCGATATCAATCCCTGCCACCTGCACTTCAAGGTGCTCGCCGAGAATGTGAAGAAGGGCATCCTGCAGGCGGGCGGTATGCCGCTGGAAATTCCCGTGCTTTCGCTGGCGGAGAATTTCATGAAGCCGACCACCATGCTCTATCGCAACCTGCTCGCGATGGAGACGGAGGAAGTGCTACGCAGCCATCCTATTGATGGCGCGGTGCTGCTCGGCGCCTGCGACAAGACCACGCCCGCGCTCATCATGGGCGCGCTTTCCGCGGCGCTGCCGTTCCTCTTCGTGCCCGGCGGGCCGATGCTGCGCGGGCAATGGCGCGACCAGACGCTCGGTTCCGGCACGGATGCGTGGAAGTATTGGGCGGAATTGCGCGCCGGCAAAATCACGCAGGAAGACTGGTGCGAGATCGAGGATGGCATCGCGCGCTCCCACGGCCATTGCATGACGATGGGCACGGCGAGCACCATGACGGCCATCACCGAGACGCTCGGCCTCACTATTCCCGGTGCGTCGTCCATTCCCGCGAGCGATGCCCGCCACTGGCGCATGGCGGCGGAGAGCGGCCGGCAGGCGGTGGAGAATGCGTGGAACGACCTGAACCCTTCGCGCTTCCTGACCAAGGCGGCCTTCCACAATGCCATTGTCGCCGACATGGCGGTAGGCGGCTCGACGAATGCCATCGTGCACCTCGTGGCCATGGCCGGCCGCGCAGGCATCCAGTTGCCACTGGAGGATTTCGACACCATCTCGCGCAAGACGCCGCGCTTGGCCGATCTGCGTCCCGCGGGCCGCTTCCTCATGGAGGATTTTTATTTCGCCGGCGGCCTGCCTGCCACGCTCGCGCAATTGCTCGACTTGCTCGACGGCGATTGCCTCACCGTGAATGGCAAGACGCTGCGCGAGAATGTGGCCGACGCGAAGATCTGGAACGCGGAGGTCATCCGGGCGCGGGAGAACCCGCTCTCCGTGGAAGGCGGCACGGCGGTGTTGCGGGGCAATCTTTGCCCGAATGGCGCGGTCATCAAACACGCCGCCATGGAACCGCGCTTCCTGAAACATCGCGGTCCGGCGGTCGTTTTCAAAAACTATCCCGATCTCGCCAAGCGTCTCGATGATCCCGCATTGAACATCACTGCGGATAGCGTGATGGTCCTGCAAGGCGCCGGTCCCATCGGCGCGCCCGGCATGCCGGAGTGGGGCATGCTCCCGCTGCCAAAGCATCTGCTCGAGGCCGGCGTGCGCGATCTGCTGCGCATTTCCGATGCCCGCATGAGCGGCACGAGCTACGGCGCATGTGTGCTGCACATTGCGCCGGAGGCGGCCATCGGCGGCCCCCTCGCTTTGGTCCGCGATGGCGACATGATCGCGCTCGATATCGACGCCCGCACGCTCACACTGGAAGTCTCCGACGAGGAACTGGCGAAGCGCCGCGCCGAATGGAAACCCGCCCCCCGCCACTACGAGCGCGGCTACGGCTCGCTCTTCCTCAACGAAGTGACCCAGGCCGATGAAGGCTGCGATTTCCGTTTCCTCCATCACAACGGAAAGCCCACGCCCGAGCCGGCGATTCACTAGGCGCCTCGCCCTCGCCCGAAGCGTCTTAATTTAAACGCAGAGGCGCGGAGAACGCAGAGGGCTGCAGAGAGGAAAGACAATCGGACAATCCGCTCGTTCCCAAGCTCCTTGAGCCTGTCCCGATTTGGTGGACACGGATTGGGAAGAGGCTCAAGGAGCTTGGGAACGAGCGCATATACTCGCCCTATCACAAAGCGCCCTTCTCATTGTCCGGCATTCTCATTGTCACATCCTCCTTCTTCCTCTGCGGCCCTCCGCGTCCTCTGCGCCTCTGCGTTTAAATTAAGCGCCTCAGGGTCAGTTGCGGCTACCGGGCCGAGGTGACTAATCCGCCGAGATCGGATCCTCGAGGATCAACTCCGCCAACGCTTCAAAATCCACTGGCTTGGCAAAGTGATAGTTGAATCCTGCCTCGCGAGAGCGCATGCGGTCGCCTTCCTGCGCGTAGCCGGAGATGGCCACGATGGGCGTGCGCTCGAAGCCCTGGGTGCGCAGGCGGCGCGCCAGCTCATAGCCATCGAGGCCCGGCAGGCCGATATCGAGGAGCAGGAAATCCGGCTGAAATTCCTGCGCGATCTTGAGCGCGGCCACGCCATCGAAAGCCGTGGCTACCTCGTGTCCGCGCAGGCTCAGCAGGCGGGCCAGCGAGTGAACCGTGTCCTGGTTGTCATCGACTAACAGGATGCGCCGTTGGCGCGAAGCGAGGACAGGTTGCGATGGGGTTTGTGGTAGCATTACCGGCTCGGAAACGGCGATCGTAGGCAGACGCACTGTAAATGTGGAGCCTCTTCCCACACCTTCGCTTGCGGCAATGATAGTGCCGCCGTGAAGTTCTGCCAGATGACGGCACAGATTCAGGCCGATGCCCAGTCCGCCGGTCGCGCGGTCCAGTGAGCGGTCGCCCTGCGTGAAGAGCTCGAAAATGTGCGGGAGCATGCGCTGGGCGATGCCGATGCCGTTGTCGATCACCTTGATCACGACTTCCCTGCCCTCCTGGTGGGTCTCGATGCGGATTTCGCCGCCCTTGCGCGTATACTTGATCGCGTTCGTCAGCAGGTTCGTGATGATCTGCTCGAGCCGCGTCGGGTCTGCATCCACGCAAATCTTGGTGTCTTCCTCCAGCGAGAGCGTGAGCTCGTGGCGCCGCTCCTCAATGAACGGCCGTGTCGCCTCGGCCGCGCGCCGGACGATATCGCTCACGTCGACAGGTTGCTTGCGCAGGTCGATCTTTCCCTCCGTGATGCGCGAGACATCGAGGAGATCGTCCACGAGGCGGCTCAAGTTGCCCGTCTGGCGCTGGATCACACTATGGGCCAACTCGATTGCGTTCTTGTCATCGCCTGCGACGGTCCAAAGGCGGACTGCATTCGAGATGGCCGAGAGCGGGTTGCGCAGTTCGTGGCCGAGCATGGCGAGAAATTCATCCTTCCGCCGATCCGCATTGCGCAGCGCTTCCTCCGCGTGATTGCGCTCCGCGCGCCGGGTGCGAATGGATTCGGTCATCTCGTTGAAATTCGCCGAGAGGATGCCGAACTCATCCGCCGACTTCACCGGTACGATGGTCTCATAGTCGCCCGCGGTGATGCTTGCCGCGGCCTGGGCGAGCTCCCGCAGGGGCCGAGTGAAACGCCGCGCGAGGAAATAAGCGGCGACGAGCCCGATGGCCATGACCACCAGGCCCGCGAGCACCTCGAGTTGCACCACACGGACGACGGGCAGGTAGGCCTCTTTCGAATCCATCTTCGCCACCAGGCCCCATCCGCCATAGCCAATCGGCTGACCCGCCGCGACCACCGGCACGCCGCGGTAATCGTTCGCCTTGAGCAAAACGGAGCGACCTTCCGTGGCCGCCTTGAGCACGGGTGCGGATTCCGCCGTCACGGTGGAAATCTTCGGGCTGTTGCGTGGTGGGAAGAGGAAGCGGATCTGCTGCTTGTCGCGCAGGCCGAGGAGGACGTCGCCGGTTTCGCCGAGCCCCGTGGTGTCGCGCAATGCCTTTTCCAGCTCAGAGACATCGTTCATGACGAGCAACACGCCGTAGACATTGTGCGGCTCCGCGCGGGCGCGCACCGGAGCCGAGATCATCGCCACATAGCGGCCCTTGTCCCACTGAGGCATGCCAAAGTAGGTGGCCTTGAGGCCAGCCTGGAACGACGCGTAGGTTGTCACGTCGCGGCCGATCATGCCGGGGCTGGTGGAGAGCACCACGCGTCCATTGGCATCTGCGATCGAGGCGCCGATGACGGGTTTGCGGATCATGCGATCGAGCGTCTCCTGCGAGCCCTGGCGATTTCCTTTCGACGCATTTTCTCCCGTCGCGAGTTCGTACAAGAAACCGCGCAATTCGCCCCGATCGGTATTGAGCTCCGCGTGCTGGAGCAGTTGCGCGACCTGGGCGTGCACCATATCGCGCCGGCTCACCGCCACGGAATTGAGATGGCTGTCCACCGTCTTGCGCAAGACGCCCTGCCAGAATACGCCGTTGGCGAGGACCATTACCGCAACCAGAAAGGCGAGGGTGAGGCTGAGGAGCAGCGTGAGCTTCAGCACCAGGGGCATACGCCTTTTGGGAACTGCCTCTGGAGTGTTGGGCTTCAGCCGCACGGCTGGCGTCCGGGGACCATCGAGCATGCCGAGAGGAGGCTCAGCGGAAGGATGGTTCGGTGCGGAATCGCTCATGCAGGAAGACCTTGGGGGCCGGAAAAACGGCTGATCCTAGTGCGAAGCGCCCCGCGCGGCAACCGCAGGATGAAGTCCCGGGGTGCTACGTAGCCCGGCTTTGGGGGGTGAATTGAGGCCTGGGGACGCAGGTACGCAGTGTAAAAGGCAAGTGAGACCGGGGGAATTGCCGGACGGCAAAACGGTGCCGCGCGAGTGTTTTCCCGGGCGTCCGGTTGGGCTCATTGAC